>CAIRHD010000168.1 GCA_903878265.1 uncultured Bacteroidales bacterium
ATTCCTGTACAGTAAAAGATATTGCGTCATGGAAAAAGGGAAACCTCTGTAATTCACTGTTAGCAAAGAGGAAAAACACGTTTAAGACCAAAGAGAGGGAAAATAAATTTTCAAATTCAGAGATTTAATTCACCCCACCCTGAAGCTAAGGGGGATTTAATAAAATACTACGAAAAAGTTTGGAGTCTGGTTACTTCGGGTGAAATTCAATTAGAACTCGACCTGCATTTTATTTCTAATGGACAGAAATATGTTGTTGACTTTAAAAGTGGATTTGGGTCGAATGAGAAAGGTAATACAAACCGTCTGTTATTGGTTGCAAGCATTTACAAAAATCTTCCAGAAAGCTATAAATGCTTGTTGTTCGTAAGAGCTGAAGAAAATAACAGCTACTTCAATACATTAAAAAATTCCGGTATTTGGGAAGCTTATTGTGGTAACGAGGCATATCAAAAAATAAGGGATTATTCTGGATATGATTTGAAAAGTTGGATTCAAAACAATATGGACTGGTCTAACGATTTTAAACCTGAAACGATAGTCCATTTTGAAGAACGTAACCTTTTACAATATCTACTATGGTAATGATACAGGAAGCTAGAAAATATCAAGCTTTTTATACTAAATCGACACCAATAGTTGATTATATGATTAGTTGTCTTCGTTTAACGCATACTGATAAGATATTTGAGCCATGTGGTGGTGATGGAGTTTTTATTGAAGCAATCTTAGCCGAGAATGAAAATGCCCAAATAGATGTTTGTGAATTAAATAGCATAGCTTATCAAACACTTCAAAATAAATTTTCCCATTACTCAAAAATTCAAGTTAGACAATGTGACACATTGCTTGATAGTGATTTGATATTTCTTTCAGGATTTGGCGGCACTTATGATAAGATTATAGCAAATCCTCCATACGGTGCATGGCAAGACTTAAAGAAAAGGGCTGCACTTAAAAAGATATATCCTACCCTTTATGCCAAAGAAACTTATGCTTTATTTCTTTTCCGGTGTATTGAGCTTTTAAAGGAAGGCGGAATCTTGTCTTTTATTATTCCTGACACCTTTCTAAATCTGCATATGCACAAAGGAATAAGACACCATATATTGACACATACTAAAATTTTGGAATTGGCTTTGTTTCCATCATCATTTTTCCCTGGTGTAAATTTTGGTTATGCAAATCTTTCAATAATTACTCTTCAAAAATCTCTTAGTAAAATAGATTGTTTAAATAATCAATTCAATGTTTTTAACTCTTTTTCAAATGTTAATCAACTTGCTAATTTTAAAAAGTCAGAATCAAGAGGATTCTCCTTTTTGCAAAAGGATGTTTTAACAAATCCCGATCACGCTTTACTAATTTCAGACAACTCAAGAATTACAAATGCAATTAATGAATCAAAACTAAAAATTGGTGATATTGCAAGTTGCGTTACAGGATTTTATTCTGGAGATGATAAAACCTTCTTGCAGGTAAACAGTTCCGATTTGAAGAATGGTAAAAACTATGATTTGGTTGATCCAAAATCAATAAATAGGGATTATCAAAATATACCAGACATTCTTGAAGGTATTGAAGGAGAAAAATATTTCTTGCCGATTGTAAAAGGAGGTAATACTAAATATCTAAAACCAGAAGGTTGGTTTATGAATTGGAGTAAAAAAGCTGTAAGTCATTACAAAACTGACAAGAAAGCAAGATTTCAAAATCCTCAATACTATTTTAAATTTGGTATTGGCGTTCCTATGATCAGTTCTTCTAGTATAACTGCTTCATTGATTGAAAATAAATTATTTGACCAATCAATAGTTGGCATTTTCCCTATAGACAAGTCAATAACCTATTATCTTCTCGCATTTTTAAATTCGCCTACCTGCAATAAACTAATAAGAACAATAAATCCATCTGCAAATAATCCTGCAAACTACATAAAGAAAATTCCTTTTGTTTTACCATCTGATGAACAGAAAGCTTTTATCGACAAGACAGTTAAGGAAATAATTGACAGTATAAAAAAGGGTGGTGTTTGTAATGAAAAATTAGAAATAGATTTATATGAAGTGATAAAAATTATCTACGAGTTCTAGCCAACGCATTTGTTCGTTGAAACGTTCGGAATCTTTACATACATTTGTGCTGGATGACAGATAAGCAACAATTTATTCCCGCACTCGCCATAGCGTCGGGCGCAGTCTACATCCCCGGCAGTCTCCCAACAACCTCCATCAACCTATTTTCTATCCTCCCACATCACATTCCACCAATCCAAATCCGAGCAAAACCACTAAATTAGCAACAGTAATAAATATATTTTTGTGTGTTGTTGGTTAATTAGAAAAATATACATACTTTTGCACCCCTGTAATAAAAATGAATATTTCCAATGGCTAAGAAAAGCAAAGAAGCACGGGTACAGATAATTCTGGAGTGCACAGAGCATAAAACAAGTGGGATGCCCGGTACATCGCGCTATGTAAGCGTTAAGAACAAGAAGAACACACCTGCCCGTCTTGAACTTAAGAAATACAATAAGATTTTAAAGAAAGTTACTGTTCACCGCGAAATTAAATAACAATATACCATGGCAAAGAAAGTTGTTGCAACCCTGCGTACCACAAGTGGTAAGGATTATGCAAAAGTTATACGTATGAACCGTTCAGAAAAAACTGGTGCTTATGTATTTAAAGAAACCATTGTGGCCAACGATTTAGTAAAAGATTTCCTGGCTAAAAACTAATACGGAATACTGTTTCTTATGGAAAGCTTTTTCTTTCGGGGAAAAGCTTTTTCAGTTTTCAGGAAATGGTTAATGCGATAATGTGTTAATGCGATAGTGTATTAATGGGAAGCATTGAACCTTGAACGCGAAGCATTGAACAATTGAATAAATGAACAATAGAACATTTGAACAATAGAACGCAACGCATTGGGCCTTGAACGCGAAGCATTGAACAATTGAATAAATGAACAATAGAACATTTGAACAATAGAACGCAACGCATTGGACCTTGAACGCGAAGCATTGAACTTTGAACGCGAATCATTGAACTTTTTAACTTTGAAATAATATAAAAAAATATGGGAATATTTTCGTTTTTCACAAAGGAGAAAAAAGAAGTTCTTGATAAAGGGCTGGAAAAAACACGCAGCAGTGTGTTTTCGCGAATCACGAAAGCCATAGCCGGAAAGTCGCGCATTGACGATGATGTGCTTGATGATCTGGAAGAAATTTTGGTTACCTCGGATGTTGGAGTAGAAACAACACTGAAAATTATTTCGCGCATACAGGAACGTGTTGCTCGTGATAAGTATGTGGGAACAAGCGAACTGAACGGCCTATTGAAAGAGGAGATTGCCTCGTTGCTAACCGAAAACGATACTGGCGAATTTGTAAACTTCGATTTCCCAAAACGCGGAACACCTTATGTAATAATGGTTGTGGGCGTAAATGGCGTAGGCAAAACTACCACAATAGGCAAATTAGCTTATCATTTTAAAAAAGCCGGGAAAATGGTTGTTTTGGGCGCTGCCGATACTTTTCGTGCTGCAGCTATCGGACAGCTTAGCATCTGGGCCGACCGCACAGGTGTTTCTATTGTTAAGCAGGACATGGGTTCCGACCCGGCTGCAGTTGCTTATGACACGGTAAAATCGGCTGTAAACCGGAACGCCGATGTTGTGATTATAGACACAGCTGGCCGTTTGCACAATAAAGTGAACCTGATGAACGAGTTGGGAAAGATTAAAAAAGTGATGCAAAAAGTTATCCCTGATGCGCCTCATGAAGTGTTGCTTGTGCTTGATGGTTCCACCGGACAAAATGCTATTGAACAAGCCCGTCAGTTTATTGCGGTTACTGAGGTAACAAGTTTGGCCCTTACCAAATTGGATGGCACTGCCAAAGGTGGGGTTGTGGTCGGTATTTCCGATCAGTTTAAAATTCCGGTCCGTTTTATCGGACTCGGTGAAAAAATGGAAGATCTGCAGATTTTCGATAAAAATGAGTTTGTGGGAAGTTTATTCTCATAAAGGTCAGATTGTTATTGCCGCAATAATTTTCTGTTGCCATAATGAATATTTTGGAAACCAATTAAAAGTTTCCTTTTGAAACTTTATTATCAACTTTTCCCTTCCAACCCCCAATCACTAAACCCCAAGCCCTCGCTAAAAACATGACTCTTCCCCGCCACACAATTAGAGTTGTAACCCTCGGTTGCGCCAAAAACACTGTTGATTCCGAAGTTCTGATGGGGCAATTGAAGCTGAACAATATCCGTGTGCTGCGCGATGGCGATAAAGGCCGTGAAGACACAGTGATTATCAATACTTGTGGCTTTATCAACGATGCGAAAGAGGAATCTATTGAAACAATCCTTGGTTTTATAGAAGCAAAAAAAAGTGGGAAACTGAAACAGGTTTATGTAATGGGTTGCCTTTCAGAACGTTTCAAGGAGCCATTGCAAAAAGAGATTCCCGAGGTGGATGAATATTTTGGGGTACGCGACCTTTCGGAAATCGTTACCAGGATGGGAGCAAGTTACAGGAACGATTTATTAGGCGAAAGATATCTTACAACGCCGAAACATTACGCCTATTTAAAAATTGCCGAAGGTTGCGACCGTACTTGTTCGTTTTGCGCCATTCCCGGGATACGTGGAAAGCATATTTCGCGAACTATCGAAGCCATACTCGACGAAGCCAGAAAGTTATCGGAACAGGGTGTAAAAGAGATTTTGCTTATTTCACAGGATCTTACCTATTACGGTATGGATTTGTACAAAAAGCAGATGCTTCCTGATCTGATTACCAAACTTTCGGATTTGAAACTCTTTACCTGGATACGGCTCCACTATCTTTTCCCAACAACCTTTCCTGACGAATTGCTTGGTGTAATTGCCACACGACCTGATGTTTGCAATTATTTGGATATCCCACTTCAACATATCAGCGACAGGATACTGAAAAGTATGCGCCGTGGTGTGGATAAAGCCGGCACTTACAAGCTGATGGAAAGGTTCAAGGAGCAATTGCCCAATGCTGCCCTCAGAGCTGCATTTATTGTAGGCTATCCTGGAGAAACACAGGAGGAATTTGAGGAATTAAAAGCATTTATACGCGAAACCAGGTTCGATAGGGTAGGGGTTTTCACCTATTCGCATGAGGAAGATACCCATGCTTTTGGTTTCACCGATGATGTGCCAGCCGAAGTCAAGCAAGAGCG
This sequence comes from uncultured Bacteroidales bacterium, assembly GCA_903878265.1. Taxonomy (GTDB): domain Bacteria; phylum Bacteroidota; class Bacteroidia; order Bacteroidales; family UBA4417; genus UBA4417. Next base: position 5,228 of record CAIRHD010000168.1, read on the forward strand.
AGCTGCTGAAATCATGGAAATGCAGCAAAATATTTCACTGGAATTGAACCAGTTGAAAATTGGTAAAACTTTTAAAGTGCTGATTGACCGTGTAGAAGGTGATTATTTTATAGGTCGCACAGAATTTGATTCGCCAGAAATTGACAATGAAGTTTTAATTAAAGGAGTTGAAAAACTTAAAATTGGCGAATTTTATAATGTGAAAATAACTGAAGCCGACTCGTTTGACTTGTTTGGTTCAATTGAGGGAAAAGCAAACAACTCAAACCTGACACAATAAATCAGTGGCTTACTACACCGCAAAAGATCAAATTCTTGTTTTTATCCGACTCGAAATCCAAATTACGCCTTCCAAATAAAGCAATATTGGTCAGCCTACAAGGGATTTGATTTTTATTGGCATTGTTGCCAAGTTTTAGCGTACTTTTGCAAGAAGTTTCTTTCTGTGCTGATATTTGGGATAAGGTTAATAATTGAGGGAAACGATTTGGCAATCAATTTAATAACGTAAAACAATATTATGGGAAGAGCACGCGAAACTTTTGGAAAAAGGGAAAACAGAACAAAACAAGAGAAAAAAAGAAAAGAAAAAGAAGCTAAGAGGCTTGACAAGAAAGATGGCAGGGATGGCAACAACATGGATGAAATGATTGCCTACGTTGACGAATTTGGAAGGATTTCCTCTACACCACCCGATTTGACCAAAAGACAAGTGATCAATGCCGAGGATATTCAGATCGGCGTTCCTAAATACGTTGAACCCGAAGCTGGTGAAATTATAAGAACCGGGATAGTAGCTTTTTTCAACGAGTCGAAAGGCTATGGATTCATAAACGATTTGGCTTCTAAAAAAAGTATTTTTGTTCATATCAACGGTCTTGTTGATTCAATAAAAGAAAATAATAAAGTTACTTTCGAGATTGTTGACAGCCCCAAAGGTCCAAATGCAGTAAATGTAAAATTGGACAAGCAGTAAGCTTTTATTGCTTCGTAATACTAAATGCAAAAGCCACTTGTCGAGTGGCTTTTTTCGTAATCGGATTTTTACCTTCTCTTTTGAGGCTTATTTTATTGATGATACAGTTTCTCTAATCAAACAAAGCACTAAATTTTGCAGGGATTGGTGTTTCGAAACGGACAGTTTTACCGTTCACCGGATGCCGGAACGCGAGAACATGGGCATGAAGCCCCAACCGACCCAAAGGGTTTAGTTTTGAACCATATTTTTCGTCGCCTGCAACACAATGGCCAATATCTTTCATGTGGACACGGATTTGATTTTTGCGGCCTGTTTCAAGTTCAATTTCAAGCAACGTAAACCCATTGCCACGCTTTATCACTTTATAATGTGTAATTGCCTCGACCCCATTTTCGGAATCACTTGTCGAATACATGACCATCGCCTTATTTTCTTTTAAAAAAGACCTGACCCTTCCTGTATTTTCGGTTACATTTCCTTCAACAACCGCCAAATATGTACGTTCCGACACATTTTCGTTCCAATCGGTTTGAAGCGTGGATTGTACTTTTTCGCTTTTGGCAAACATCATTACCCCAGAAGTATCGCGATCGAGCCTATGAACAATAAAAATCCTTTCATCCGGATTTTTGCGTTTGACCCGTCGGCTTAAAATACTGTATGCAGTAAGTAAGTTTTCCCTTTCGGTCGCCATCGAAAGCAGTCCCGCATCTTTATCGATTACAATTACAGAAGCATCCTCAAATAGAATCCGAAATCCCCTGCAATGATCGTCCTCAAATACTTTGCCCCTGTTAATGGCAACTTCATCATTAGGTTTAAGGTGAAAATCGAAATGTGTTTCGACATGGCCATTAACAGAAACTTGCTTATGAGCCAAGATGGATTTGACTGTATTCCTACCTTTCCCGGGCAAATGCAAAATTAAAAACCTGAGTAAACCGGAAGTTTCTGCAACCTTAAACAAAGTCTGGCTTTGTGGCTTTAGTCCGTTTTCTGTTCCTTTTTGAGTCATTTATATTGTTTAGCATATTTTTATTTTATTGAAACCCATTGAATTAAAGACTAAATGCTGAATGATAAAAACTTGAACCATCCGACAGATTATTTCAGAATTTTCAATACAATTGCATAAAGGATTTCCCTAAGTTTTCGATTATATCTCCTGCTATCATTGCCTCAAAACCTGATATTTCAGCAGAAATGTCACCTGAGTAGCCATGAATATAAACACCGAGGATACATGCTTCGGTAGTGTTATAGCCTTGGGCCAGCAAACCTGTGATTATGCCGGTAAGCACGTCGCCACTGCCGGCGGTCGCCATTCCGGGATTTCCAGACGGGTTAAAATAGCAATTTCCTAAAGGCGAGCATACTATGGTGTAAGCGCCTTTCAAAACTATATTCAGGCTGTATTTTACACAAATGGCGCGAAGGGATTCGAGGCGATCGAAGCTATTTGAAGTTTTTCCAGCCAAACGCGCAAACTCACCCGGATGTGGTGTGAGAACCGTGCCTTTCGGTAAAAACGCCAGCCAGGTTGGATTTTCGGATAAAATATTTATGGCATCCGCATCCAAAAGCAAGGGAACTTTTGCTTCCTGAATCAAGTGTTTTAGCATTGATGCAGATAGCTTTCCTGTACCCAATCCTGGACCGGCCGCAATAGCTGAAAAAGGATCCAAGCGTGGCAATATTGTACATTCATTTTCATCCTCGTCAATGGAAACCATTACTTCAGGAACAGCAGTTTGCATAATAACATTACCGCAAGCCGGAAGATGAACACTTACAAGCCCAGCTCCTGAGTGTAGGCAGGATTTGCCCATCAAAACTGCTGCACCAATTTTCCCCTTGCTGCCACCAATAAGCAAAGCATGTCCAAATGTGCCTTTATGCGAAAAATGTGCCCGTGGTTTCAACATTGCTTTTGCATCTTCGAACTCGACAAGATAGTTTTTGCAAGCTGTGTTTTTTATGAAATCTGGGTGCAAACCGATAGGCAAAACATGCCATTGACCCACAATAAATTCGTTTTCGGGAAAAAGGAAGCAAAGTTTTGGAAACTGAAAGCAAAGTGTATAATCTGCTTTAATAATGGTATCTTTAACCAAATCAGCAGGCTTATCGGTAAAAAGTCCTGATGGTATGTCGATAGCGATGGTTATACAATTGCTTTGATTGATCATTTTAGTTAAATCCTTGTATTTCCCTTCCAGAGGTTTTGATAAACCAGATCCAAATAGAGCATCAATAAGAATGTGGTTTGGCGTAAATAGTTCAGGATTAATAGATTCTAATGATTCAACTTTTATACCACTAGCTTTTGCCCTATCAAGATTTACTGAAAAGTCTAAAGATTTCTTTTCACTTTCGTTTGGAATAAAGGCTGTTACAGAAATGTGTTTCTCGTGCAGCATCCGTGCAATAGCCAAACCATCGCCTCCATTGTTTCCGGGGCCACAGAAAACGAGGAAGTTTTTTTCGCTCAAATCCTCGAAGTTTTCGATCCACCCAACGCAAGCATTGGCAGCACGTTCCATTAAATCAATAGATGGAATCGGCTCATATTGAATAGTATAAGCATCAGCTTCCCTGACAAGTTGCGAAGAAAATATTTTTAGCATAAGCAATTAATTTCACCCCAAAGTTACAAAAGCAATGGATTGGGAGGAAAGAATGTTTTAAGTTAGGCTCAAAAGCAGGAGTTTCGAAATGCTTAACGGCGAAGTCTTTCCATTAAGCACAATCGTTGTACCTTTGCGGCTGGTGTTTTTATTCAAAGCCAATATTCTGAAAGGCGGACAATTTGAATTTTAAATCACATCAAAAAACCTAAAATTTAAGATATGCCTCGTCGCCAATTGCCTTTTTTTGAAAATGTAACCATACTCGATGCCGGAGCTGAAGGCAAAGCCGTTGCCCGTGTTAACGATCTGGTAGTATTTGTGCCATTTTGTGTTCCGGGCGATGTGGTTGATATTCAGGTAATATCAAAACGGAAAAGCTACTGCGAAGGGAAAGCAATCAAATTTCATCATTACAGCGAACTCAGGGTCGAACCTTTTTGCAGTCACTTTGGCACATGTGGAGGTTGCCGCTGGCAAAACCTGTCTTACGAGCAACAATTAACGAACAAACAGAAACAGATTGACGATCATTTTACGCGTATCGGTAAATTTAGTTTCCCCAAAATAAGGCCTATTTTACCTTCGCCATTAACCACCGGATACCGAAATAAACTGGAATATACTTTTTCCGACCGGCGATGGCTGAATGCAGATGATATGGCGTTGCCAGAAGAACAACGGCAAACCAATGGCCTTGGCTTTCATATCCCGACACTTTTCGACCGCGTGCTCGATATTACACATTGTTATCATCAGCCGGAGCCATCCAATGCAATCCGATTGGCAGTCCGGGATTTTACCCTGCAAAAAGGCTGGAGTTTTTATAACCCAAGAAGCCATAAGGGGTTTATGCGCAACCTTTTGATTAGGAACACACTATCCGGCGATTGGATGGTTATTGTTGTGTTTGCCTACGATGCGCCCGACGAAATTACTGAGTTGATGACATTTATTGCTGAGAGTTTTCCACAGATAACTTCATTGATTTATGTTGTAAACACCAAACAAAATGATGTGATTACCGA
>CAIRHD010000169.1 GCA_903878265.1 uncultured Bacteroidales bacterium
CACAGTTGTACCAGGAGGCGGAAACCATGGCACATTTACGGGTTTGGCAGCACTAAAGTTTATGCGTGGCCAACCCGACAAAATAGGGTATCTTACTAGTGCAAAGTATATTAAATCCGATACGCTTTCCTTTTGGCTTGCCGTTGACCAACCGGATGGGGTTGAAAACCTTTTGGTAGAAAAGAAAGTTGGCGGTGGGGTAAGTATCATGTTGGATAATATAACCTCAGCCAGAATGACCGGTGAATGGCAAAATTTTAAATACTTTATTGGGGAAGCCGACAGCACACAAATTATACTTACTCCCACATTGACAGCAGAAGGCCTGACCCGAATCTGGATTGACGATCTTTCAATGAAGGGGAAAAAAGTTAGCGGGCTATCAATAAAGGAAACCGCTGCAGATAAATCAATTGAAGTTTTCCCTAATCCGGTGAGCGATATTTTAAACATTGACCTTCAAAAGGCAACTTACACATCATTGGAGGTTTGCGATCCCACTGGTAGGGTTCTGATATCAGAAATAATTGACAACCAAACATTCACCCTAGATGTCCTCAATCTCAAAAATGGAGTTTACTTTATCACCTTCAAAGGGGATAATATTTCCTACACAAAGCGGTTTATAAAGATGTGATTTTTACAGCTATCCCGGAATCTTTCCGGGATAGCTTTTATTAAAGTAAAGCATGCCATTAGCTTTTTCAAAAATCTTTACCATCCGGAATACTGTTGTCGATATAATGATACTGGCATGTGTCTATTTTATTCCAGCACTATCGCACTTAGCACCATTTCCGGTATATCTCCTCGACCCTATGAGGGTTTTTATGCTTTTGGGCTATTTGTTAACCCGGAATAATGCAAACACTTATTTACTCGCAGCAACCATTCCTCTGTTTTCAGCATTAGTATCAGGTCATCCACCTTTTTTTAAGGCAATATTGATTTCATTTGAGTTGATAGCCAATATTTTTATTTTCGTGCAATTGCTGAAGTGGGATAAGTTTCATTCAGCTATTGCGCTGTTTGTCAGCATTTTTATAAGCAAATTTTTCTATTATTTGATGAAATTCTTTTTTATCAGGTTAGGTTTGGTCGAAGGGGATTTGATCAGTACCAATATTCCGGTTCAGATAGGGACTATGCTGTTTTTGACCTTCATTTTCTACCTTTTCCTGAAAGTTTTGGGCCGGAGCACAGAAAAACTGGAATAGCTTTCCCTGAATCCAAAATATTGATTGTAAATCGCTTACTGAATTAATACAATGCAACAAATGTACAAACCAGTTTCTGTTTTTATTCTTCTGATAATCAGCAGTTTTATTTCTGCCCATTGCCAGGAAAACCTCATTCAAAATGCCGAAAACCGAAGCATTCAATCGCTCAATGGTAAATGGAACTATATAGTTGATCCTTATGAAATGGGCTACCTGGATTACCGTTCTGTACCTTATGATCAGAATCCAAAATCTCCTGAAAGAGCTTTTTACACCAATTCGAAGCCGCAGGATAAAACAGAACGTATTGAATACGATTTTGATAAGTCGCCTACTTTACTTGTTCCGCGCGACTGGAATTCGCAAAAGGAAAACCTTTTTTATTATGAAGGCAGCATTTGGTATAAGAAATCGTTCGACTATGTGAAATCAGCTCCTGACAAGCGGTTATTTGTATATTTCGGAGCAGCAAATTATCGTTCAGATGTGTATTTGAATGGGAAGAAACTTGGATTCCACAAGGGCGGTTTTACTCCATTCAATTTCGAAATTACGGATTTGGTCAACGAAACTGACAATTTTCTGATCCTGAAAATTGATAATAAGCGCAAAGCAGATGAAGTGCCAACACTTAATACCGACTGGTGGAATTATGGTGGAATTACCCGCGATGTACAGCTTATTGAAACCCCGGCAACATTTATCCGAGATTATTTCATACAGTTAAAAAAGGGTTCTGCCGATAATATTACAGGATATATACAATTGGATGGATCCAATAAAAGTGGCGTTCCTGTTGAAGTTTCAATTCCCGGATTAAAGCTCCAAAACAAGTTGGTAACCGATGCCAATGGGTATGTTTCAATCGACTTCAAAGTGAAGGAAATTAGACGTTGGTCGCCACAGGATCCGTTTCTGTATGATGTTAACATTAGCATTTCCGGCGATAAAACGGTGGACAAAATCGGCTTCAGGACTATAGAAACTAAAGGCACGGATATAGTATTGAACGGAAAATCTATTTTCCTCAAAGGGATTTGCATGCACGAAGAAAATGCAATCCGTGGCGGTCGTGCCTATTCACGCGAAGATGCTCAATTGCTGTTAAATTGGGCAAAGGAGTTAGGCTGCAATTTTGTTCGTCTGGCCCACTACCCACATAATGAGAATATTATCCGGCTGGCCGATGAAATGGGCATTTTGGTTTGGGAAGAAAACCCTGTTTACTGGGCCATTCAATGGGCTAATCCTGAAACATTTGCAACGGCAAGCAAGCAGTTGAAAGAAGTGATTTCGCGTGATAAAAACCGGGCTTCGGTTATTATTTGGTCAATGGCCAATGAAACTCCGGTTACTGACGACAGGATAAGTTTCCTGCACCGGCTTGTGGATACAGCACGAAAAATGGACAATACCCGACTTATAAGTGCCGCATTGGAACAACACTCAACCAAAGAGAATGAAATGGTGCGCACGATCACCGATCCGTTTTCCGAATTTGTTGATGTGGTCAGTTTTAACCAATATATCGGTTGGTACGATGGATTGCCCGACAAATGTTCGAAGATAAAATGGGTGATAGATTTAAATAAGCCGGTTATTATTTCCGAACTTGGTGCCGATGCACTTGGTGGAATGCATGGCGATAGTCTGACCAGATGGAGCGAGGAATATCAAAAATATTTCTTCGAGGAAAACCTGAAAATGGTGAACAAAATACCGCAGCTGCGTGGCACAACTCCATGGATATTAGTCGATTTTCGTTCGCCACGGCGAGTTCTTCCAGGTATTCAGGATGGATGGAACCGAAAAGGCTTGATTTCGGAAACAGGCAATAAAAAATTGGCATTCTATACACTTCGGGATTTTTATATCACGATAAGCAAGAAATACGAATAGAATCCGAACTTTGCATCCACTTGGGGAAGCCTATTTTTGCCACAAAGGCTCTAAACTTCACTAAAGTTATAATATGGATTAGCAGTTTAAAAATGGTAAATTGGGGTATAATCGGGTGTGGCAATGTAACTGAAGTGAAAAGCGGACCGGCTTTCAATAAGGTTAGAGGATCAAGGCTTATTGCCGTGATGCGCAGGGATGCCGTGTTAGCCGAGGATTACGCACGCCGTCATAATGTCCCAAAGTTTTATTCAAAGGCATCTGATTTAGTCAACGATAAGGATATAAATGCAATTTATGTTGCAACACCTCCTGCAAGCCATGCCGAATATGCCATCGCATCCATAAAAGCAGGAAAACCGGTGTACATCGAAAAGCCAATGGCCTTAAACTATGCCGAATGTGCGAAAATCAATAAAGCTTCCGAAAAATATAAGGTTCCTGTGTTTGTTGCATATTATAGGCGGTTGTTGCCCGGCTACTTGAAGGTTAAAGAGCTAATTGAAAATGGCAGTATCGGGAAAGTGTATTTTGTTCAGGTTCAGCTATTCAAAGCACCAACAGAAGAAGAAAAAACCGGGAAACTTCCTTGGCGGGTCGTACCTGAAATTTCCGGTGGTGGCCATTTTTTCGATTTGGCTTCACACCAGCTCGATTATCTCGATTTCTTGTTTGGCCCAGTACAGAATATGAAATCTTTCGCACTCAATCAGGCCGGACATTATCAGGCCGAAGATTTCGTAACCTCCGAATTTGTTTTTGATAATAATATTGCCGGAACTGGTACTTGGTGTTTCAATGTTTTACCTGAAAACGAAAGGGATATTATTGAAATATTCGGTGAGAAAGGTTCTATCCGGTTTTCAACTTTTAGTTTTGACCCAATTGTCCTGACCACAAGTTCTGGTAACCAGGAATTTATAAATGAACGTCCTGAGCATGTTCAGTTCAACCTGATTGAAAAAATTGTTCAATTTTTAAATGGAAATGGCTCGGTACCAAGTACCGGAATAACAGGCGCAAGGACAAGCAAGGTCATGGATGAAGTTGTAAAAGACTTTTATACGGATAAATCGAAAGCAATATAATTAAATGATTATGAATAATATAGCAAGCATTAACGGTCAATCTCATTTTTTTCTGTTTGCCATGAAAAACTCAACTGAAAGTAAAATTATGAAGCTTTCCCTTGCATTGCTATTAAGAAATTTGCTGCTGGCTGCAATTTTTCTGTTCCTGCTTGCTCACGTTCCGGTAACAGCACAAAACCGTAAAATTGCCATTTTTGGCTCATCAGTTGCCAAAGGCTCAGGCGATACTACAGGAGTTGGTGGATATGCCGGATTAATCAAAGAAATGTTGGAGAAAAGAGGCTGGCAAGTTGTAAATGTTTCGAGAGGTGGCGACAATACCACCAAAATTATGCCCCGGTTCGAAGCCGAATTGCTTCCCCAAAAACCTAAATATGTCATTCTTGGTCTATCATTAGGCAATGAGGGAATAGCCACAGCAGATGAATTGGCAATGAACCGCAATTTCGAAAAATACCGAAACGGAATGCTCCGCCTCATTCAACTTTGCCGCGAAAATGGGATGTATCCGATTGTGGTGAATTGCTATACCCGAAATGATTTCCAACCCGAACATTACGCTGCAATAAAGAAAATGAATCTGATTATCAATACTTGGGATGTGCCTAGTATTAATGTTTTGGGAACAATTGATAACGGGAAAGGAAACTGGCTCCAAGGTTATTATCACGACAATGCACATCCTGATTTTAAAGGGCATAAGGAAATGTTTTATGCTATAGTTCCGAGCCTTTTTGATGCAATCGAAGCTGGGAAAACCGTTCCCTATAAAATCAGGAGTGCAGATTATGTTTCAATCAAGCAGCCAGCCTCATCCAAGCCCTTAAGCTATACTGCCGACGATGTAATTCATTCATTTTCTGTTTGCTTTCAGGTAAAAACCGATGGAAATGGAACACTAGCTGTAATTTCCGGATCCAATGCATCAAACATTGCAATTAAAAACGGGAAAATCCTATACAATTCAACAAGTAATGAGACAATCAGCTCAGACATTACTGACGAAAATAAAGGTTGGCAATATATAGTGCTTACGCATCAATCTGCTTCCGGGAAAACAGCTTTTTATGTAAACGGAAAGTTAAAAGGAGTTCTGAATGAATCCATTGATTTTAAAGAGTTTGTACTGGGAGGAACAGGTGATGCAAAAGTGATTCCATCTCCAACTGAAGCCGGATATAAAAACCTGCTTTTCTATGGTTCAGCTTTAAACCTTGATGAAGTTCAAGCACTGTATTATGATCAACTGCTTCAATCGAGCCTTGAAATTTATGCTCCGTTGAACGATAAAGAATTTAAGTCTAGAACGCCCGCTGTTAATAATGCGCAGAGCCTTTCGAAACTTCTGATTGATGGAATTATGCAGACATCAGCCAAGCAATAGATTTGTTTTAATTTTATATAGAAATGTTCGTGCATTCACATGAAACGATTGTTTTGAAACCTTAATCAAGGGCTTAGTTTTGAAAATTGCAAAATGGTTTCTTAAAATTATTTCACATGGATGAATGGCATAAAGTGCTGTTATTCTGTGTGATTTATTAGCCATTATAAAACTCGCCATTAAAAATGGCTGAGTTTTGACCAGTACAGAAACTTTTTTGAATGATACAAGAACTTTTACAATTGGATTTTCTTTAATTTTACATTCTGATAAATAAGTAAAAGCTAATGATTTCAATTAATAAACCAATACTTAAACCAAACTTTATGACAAAACTTTACAAAAACCGACCTATGCAACGGATAACCCATAGAGCAGGCTTAAAAAACATTTTCTGCTTCCCTGCACTCATTGTGCTGATGCTGCTTCTTATAGCCGGGAAAGGATGGGGACAGACAGTGTTTACCGACGACTTTAACCGTTTACTCGTTTCTCCCGGAGGAACACCTTCAATGACATATACTGCTGTAAATTATGGAACAGGAGCATGCAGTATTGAAAGCACTCTTGCTACTGGAACTGTACCTTACTTGAAAATTGCTAATGGAGCAACTGCAGGTAGAAGCTATGTTACAGGTCCGTTGTCTTCATTTTCATCCCCATTCAATGCCACTCTTACTTCTAATACTGGACTCATAACCTGGTGCTTCAATGCTAGGCATAACAGGAATACTCTATTAAGTGGATTTGGTGCCGGAAACTATGGGTATGCTGTTGTGCTGGTTTCCAGCAGTGCTGATTTAGCAACGGCGAATGGGTATGCTGTTGTTAGTGGAGGTTCCAATACCAATGTTTACCGTTTAGTAAAATTTACTGGTGGCTTATTTTCCAATACTGGAATTACCAACATGGTAACCGGTATGACTCAAACTGACAGGAGGGATTATATGAGTATAAAAGTGACTTACGACCCCATTACGGGAGTATGGTCTTACTATGATAGGACTGATGGACCAAGTGGAGCACCTCTTTGGGCAGACCCAACTTTAGGAACATATACTTTAAGGGGGACCAGTTCAGATGCAACATATACAGGTTTGGCAATGACTTCATTCGGTTATTTGTGGAATTATAGCACTTCGGCTGGTAATAATGCTTATATAGATAATTTTTCGGTTAATGTTGCACCTCCTGTTTTAACTCCAATTTTAAATGTTAATACTTCCACTCTAACTGGCTTTAATTATATTTTGGGATCTGGGCCTTCTACATCCCAATCATATTCTATAAATGGAGCAAATCTTGATGGAACAACTGTAACAGTTACCGGCAGTACCAATTACGAAGTGTCAATAGATAATTCGTCTTTCTCTGCTTCAGTAAATATTCCATATACACTTCCAACATTGGCATCAACTCCTGTTTATGTTAGGTTAAAAGCAGGTTTGGCTGTCGGAACCTATAATTCCGAGCTTATTGTTAACTCCGGAGGTGGTGATATTACTTCCGAAAATGTAAACTGCAGTGGCTATGTACTTGGTGGTCCTGCAACCTATACCTGGACTGGTGCTACTGATAATACCTGGACGGTTGCTACTAACTGGAGTCCGGCACGTACTTCTCCTGCTATTAATGATATTCTGCAATTTAACAATGGTAGCACATACACAATTACTAATGTAACGGCTCAAACAATTGCCCAATTACTGGTTTCAGGTGGTTCGAAAATCACATTACAGGCTGGTGCACCCGCCACTCTTGCCATTGCCGGAACAACAGGTGACGACTTATCTGTTTCCGGTACTGGATCTGAATTGAATATTTCTGGAGCCAATGTTTTGACAATTGCCTTAAATGCTGGAACCAACGGGTTGATTAGTAGTTCAATAACTGTTAGTGGGGCTGCTCATGTTATCAAATCTACAGATGCAAGTAGTTTGGTTTTTGCAAACGGAAGTGTTTTCAAAACAACAACTGGTTTTACTGGAAATGCTTTTGGAGCAACTAACCTCAATTCAGTCAAATTTCAATCTGGCTCCACTTATATTCAGGATGCAGGAAGCAATCCATTTGGTGCTGGAACCCCAAATTCGGTTTTAACTTTCGAAACAGGCAGTCTATATAAGTTTACAGCCCCTGGTGGGGGGCCGTCATACAGTGGCAGGACGTATGCAAATTTCGAGAACGATTCCCCGCTTGGCGGAATTCAAAACATTCAGGGCAGCAGCCCCATGACCTGCGACAATTATACAGTTACTAATGGAACAATAAACTGGGACTTTACCGGAGGCCTTGTTATCAAAGGAAATATTACCGTTAGTTCACCAGGAATATTAACATTTGGGAATGCAACAAAATCTACTCTCGTTACATTAAATGGAACAGGAACCCAAACAATCGGTGGCACCGGAACTATACAATTTGGTGCTCTGGGTAAGCTCACTGCCAACAGCAACCTAAGTTTTGGACCAGGTACAATTACGTTTTCCAACGATGCTTCTGTTATCACAAACGGCACAGTTAGCGGAAATGTTACCTACGAAAGGGCAATATCAGGAGGCGCATGGCATTTGATTTCTTCACCTGTATCGGGTGCGGTTTCCGGGATGTTCCTTGGCAGTTATTTGCAAAAACATTCAGAATCAACCAATTCATATACCGATGTTACTACCAGCGCTGTTCCTTTATCGCCAATGAAAGGTTTCGCATTGTTTGATGCAACAGGCTACACTGCTCAATTTACTGGTCCGTTAAACACAGGAGCAATGAGTTACACTACCACATATTCCGGTGCTGGTTTAGGATGGAATTTAGCAGGTAATCCATATCCTTCAGCTATCGATTTTACAAAAGTTACCCGTAATAATGTTAACAATGCCTTTTATGTTCATATCAGCAATAGTTCGTGGGGCGTTTATGCTGCCGGGGCAACTTCGCCTGATGTAGTTGTTACTGAGTTTATTGCACCAGGACAAGGTTTCTTTGTTGAGGCTTCAGCCAATGGTTCCCTGAGCATGGATAATACTGCAAGGGTTCATAACAGCATTCCTTTTCATAAATCGGGCAATGTAATACCCAATATTGTCAGGTTACAGGTTACAGGCAATGGCTACAGCGATGAAGCGTTGGTACGTTTTCTTCCTGAAGCTACTTCCGGTTTCGATGGCGAATATGATGCACATAAATTCTATGGCGATGTTGCTGAAGCAGCACAAATTTACACGGTTGGCGGTATTCCTTTGGCCATCAATGCTTTGCCTGAAACATCAACAGTGCCTGTGGGTCTTCATGCCGGCGCAAGCGGTACTTATACTATTGCTGCCAATGAGATCAACGATTTTACAGAAGTTTCCCTTGAGGATACCAAAACCGGTGTGTTTACCGATCTGTTGAAAAATTCCTACACTTTCAACTTTGCCCCAGGCGAAACAGAGCAAAGGTTTGTACTGCATTTTGGCCCATTGTCGGTTGATGAAACTGAAAGTTCATTGGCAAATATTTACAGCTATCTAAAAACTATAAATGTTAATCTGAAAGATCAGGTTGTTGGCGATGTGTTTGTTTATACCATTACAGGCCAATTGGTTGCAACCAAAACATCGGTGAGTGGATCAGCCGCGATTACAATTCCGAATACTGGCAATTACATTGTGAAAGTTATTACCAGGGACAGCACCTTAGTAAGGAAAGTGTTCATTCAATAAACTTTAGAGGTCAGATTTGATTTTATGGGAAAATAAAATTCAATTTTGCCATACCAGTAGATCTGCAACAAAACAATTAAAAATCAACTAGAAAAACAAAAAGATATGAAACGAAACTTCAAAGTAATGGCCATTGCGGCCTTCCTGATAATTGCCCCAATATTCATGTTTGCCCAACCTCATCCGAATGGTGGCAATAATCCCAATGGGGGCGGTACCACAAATGCTCCTGTTGGCCCAAGTGCACCAGTTGGCAACGGTACATTTATTTTAGTTGCAATGGCTTTGGCTTATGCCGGACGCAAAGTATATATTTTGCCCTCCCCAGAAGAGAAATAAGCAGTACACAGAATCAGTCTTTTGAAATGATTGGTTTACCAGCAGTACAGTTGTCAATATTTTATTGGCAACTGTGCTGTTTTTTTATAAAAGAAACAAATATAGCTTTTGCAATTTAGAGGGTCGAAACTGGATAATGCAAATAAATGTTGACCTGGCAATTTTACTTTTTGGAGAAAAATGAAGATGCATGAATATCAGATAACACTCAGCAAACTGAAGTCAAACCAATTGAAAAGAACTTCCGGATTCCGTCTACCGACTTCCGACAATATTTTCTACAATTCCATTTTGGTCAATATTGAAACCACATTGGGCAAACTTTATACCTCCGGCAAAAAATCATAAACTAAATTTGCAGCATAAGAAAAGTTGATTTGTAATACAGCAGCAACAGCCGTGATAAAAAAAAAGATTGTCAGATTATTTTATAATGCATTACTGTATTCAGTCTTTGCTATTGTTTGCCTTCCATATTGCGCTTTTACACAGACGTTTAACCCAATTTCCGATTCATATATCCACGATGCGAACCCGACTGTTAATTATGGAACTTCGGTGGATTTATTGGTAAAAAAAGGTACTTCTACCAATTTTCGTAAAGCTTTTATCAAGTTTGATCTTTCATCAATTTCCAATAATATTATTTCCAGTGCTGTTGTCAGGCTGTATGCTACAAGCAGTGTTGCAATTTCAATGAACTTGTATCAGGTTTCGGATGCGTGGACTGAAACAGGGATTACCTGGGGAAATGCTCCTGCAGAAGGTGCGATGGTTGCCACAACATCTATATTGGCAGCACCCGGGTATTATAATTGGGATATAACTTCATATATACAAAGCCAGTTAGCAGTTAATGATAAAATAATCAGCATTGTTGTTTTCTCGGCATCAGTCAGTTCGTCAACAATAAATTTCAGCAGTAACAATGCTTTGGCAAACCGTCCCGAACTTGTCATTTCATATAATCAAACCGCACCTTTGGCTCCTGCCAACTTATCTGCAACAACAGTCTCGAGTAGTGAAGTTGGTTTAACATGGCAAGACAATTCGGATGATGAAACCGGATTTAAAATTGAGCGCAAAACTGCCAATTCAGCATTTTCGGAAATTGCCACTTCCGGACCAAATACAAACAGCTATACTAATATCGGGCTAACCCCTTCAACAACTTATATATACAGGGTTTTTGCTTACAATGCCTCAGGAAATTCGTCCTATTCCAATCAGGATTCGGCTACAACTGCAAATATTGAACCCGTTGAGTACTATATAGATGCAATTAATGGCAACGATGGCAACAACGGCCTGACTCCTTCAACTGCCTGGAAAACACTTGCCAAAGTGAATGCCACTACTTTTGGCCCCAGCAATAAAATTTTATTCAAAGCCGGTGGCGTCTGGGTTGGGAGGTTGTATCCGAAAGGATCAGGAATATCGGGAAACCCGATTGTGATTGACATGTATGGTACAGGTAACAAACCACTTATTGATGGAAATGGACTGACCGGAACAGGGGTTGTTTACCTCTACAATCAGCAATATTGGGAAATCAATAACCTCGAAATTACCGACAATGCGTCTTCAGGAGGTGATAGAAGAGGAGTTCGTATTGAAGCCGAGAATTACGGCACTGCAAACCACATTTATTTAAAAAATCTTAATATACACAATATTAAAGGCTCAGTAGGTCAAAATCGGAGCGATAAACGTACCGGTGGGATAGGTTTTGGTATTGTGGATGTTTCAACACAGGAAACCCATTTTAACGACATACTTGTCGAAAATTGCGTGATAACAAGCTGCGAGAACCAGGGAATTATAACAGAATGCGTTACAGATGATGGTTTTGATCCGTATTCAGCTGAATGGAACTCCATGAAGATTACAAATGCAGTTATACGCAACAACACAATTTCTGTTATTTCAAAAAATGCAATGATTATCCGGCTGTTCGAAGGTGGAGTTATCGAAAACAATGTTTGTTTCAATACAGCAAACGGCATTTCGGGAAACACGATTTTTTCAGCTGCCTGCTCAGGCACCGTTTTTCAGTACAACGAAGGATACGACAACAATTCGCCCGATGCTGACGGAAGTATGTATGATGCCGACCTTCGTTCGCCGAACACGTATTGGCAATACAGTTATAGCCATGATAATGCCCATGGGCTTTTTTGGACCTGCACAGTGCAAGCCGATGCAAATGTGGTTTGCCGGTATAACATCAGCCAGAACGATCAGGGGATAATTTTCTGTATAAACTATCCGGTTACTTCTGTGCGCATTTATAACAATACTGTATATATTCCTTCAACCCTTTCACCCATTATAATATCGGAGCGGAACAATGGCGGAAGCGGGTCAAGGATATATACTTTTTACAATAACCTTATTTACAATCAAAGCTCAACAGCAAGCTACGACTGGACTTCAGGATATAGCCGCACAATAGACTATAATTGTTTTTATGGTGTACATCCTTCAACCGAACCTGCTGACCCGCACAAAGTAACCACCGATCCAAAACTGGTAAATGCGGGAAGCGGCGGAATAGGAATCAATTCTGTGGGCGGGTACAAACTGCAATCGGGTTCGTCGTGCATAAATAAAGGAAAAGCAATTTCGGATAATGGTGGCAGGGATTATTGGGGAAATCCACTTTATAATGGATTGGCCGATATCGGTGTGAACGAATACACCCTTCCACCGGTTGCGCCAACAAACCTGAGTGCAACAGTAATTTTGCCTGCACAAATCAGCCTTGCCTGGACCGACAATTCTGCAAACGAAACAGGGTTCAGGGTTGAGCGAAAAGCTGATGGCGGGGTTTTTGTGGAAATTGCGGTCGTTGGCCCAAACATAACCAACTTTATCAATACAGGGATTTCTGCATCGGTGCAATATACCTATCGTGTTGCAGCGTACAATGCTTCAGGCAATTCGGCTTATACAAATGAAGCGTCAGCAAACATTTTGCAAAATAAAACCCTGATTGTTAATTTATTGCTCGAAGGGCTTTACCGTGGCCCTGGTACAATGCGGAAGGCTCAGGGTAGTTCAGGAAACCAATTTTCAGGAGCTGTTGCCGACCAGATTTCGATTGAATTGCATGAAGGGACAAATTATAGCAACCTGGTTTATTCAGTCAATAACATTGACCTCGATACAAATGGAATTGCAACAATTACTATTCCAAGCATTTATAATGGGAATTACTATGTCGTGATAAAACACAGGAATAGCATTGCAGTTGTAAGCAACACGTCAAAATCATTCACCGAAAGCACCATTACCCATAATTTCGATTCACCAGCCAAAGTTTATGGCGGTAACCTTCGTTTGATGCCTAATGGTGGATACGCCATTTTTTGTGGCGATATTAACCAGGATGGATCGATTAACATTGGCGATATTAACAGTATAACAAACGATACTCTTGTATTTGCAACAGGATATATGCCAAGTGATGCAAATGGGGATAGTAAAGTTGATGCACTTGATTTAATACTTGTCGATAATAATGCCACACTATTTGTATCTGTTGCCCATCCTTGATTTTTCCTGATTTTTATCCTTCATTTTCAGTCGAATTTCTTCCATTTTTTTATAGCAATTATTCGTAACCGGATTGTCACTTCCTGTTATTGAGGCGTTTGCATTACTACTATCTGATTGGTCATTTAGGAAACCGCAAAGAACAATTCAGAAACCTATATATCTGAAGGTGCTTATACATTTACGCTGATAAATAGAAATTCATAAATGGCAAATTCTGTACAAATGAAAAATAATTTTCAATCCAATACGATGAGCAAAACTGTTTTCAAAGTAAAAACCAACCTTTTGCTACTTCCGGCAATTATAATCCTGATGGCTTTTGGCTTTAATGGAAAAGGATACGGGCAAACAACCCTGTTTCAATTTACATTTGAAAATGTGCTGTCTCCTGTTATCGACAATTCAGTTGGTACACCTTCTTTTACATCATTGGGGGTTGGGGGACTCAATTTCAATGCCACCACGCCCTGTGAAGGCACGGTTATGTATCAGGGATCCTATTGGTCAATTGGTGATTATTACCAGTTTACAGTTAATACAACTGGCTTTACAGGTTTGACATTCACTTATTGTGAGCGCGGTTCCAATGTATTGATGGGGACCTTTCTTTTAAGGGTTAGTCCCGATGGCAGCAATTGGACAACATTGTTAACTGATTATGTACCTGATCTTGTCAATACAACCAAAACAACACCTACCTTTCCTGCTTCATGCGAAAATGCTCCAACCGTTCATATCCAGATATTAAAAACGACTGAACCTGGTTCAACAGGCCGAAGCTTAAGGCTCGATAATGCAATCCTAACAGGGACACAAGAAACGTCGCCTCCGGTTGCAAATTTTGTACCTTCTAATGGTTCTACCGGTGTTTTGGTAAACGTTAACCCAACAATAACATTTGATGAACCTGTACAAAACTTAGATGGTACACCAATTACAAATAGCAATGTTGCTTCCTTAATAACTTTTAAAACTTCTAATGTTTCGGGTACAGATGTGCCATTTGCAGCAAGCATTGATGCTACCGGCAAAATCATTACTGTTACCCCATCGGCCTTGATGAGTTTTTCACAGCAATATTATTTGGCTGTTGCAGCAGTTGAAGATGTTTCGGGCAACGAAGCAGGGGCTCAAAGTACCTCATTTACAACTATGGCCAATACCGTAAGTAACGATGCTACTCTAAGTGATTTAAAGGTTAACGGGATTTCTGTTGCTGGTTTTGCTCCAACAATATTCAACTATCAGGTTGTCTTAAACTATGGCGCCCCCGTGGTTCCAGCAACTACTGCCACCCCAACTTTTGGGTTAGCCACTGTTTTTATTACACCTACATCCACACTTCCCGGAACAACCACAATTCTCGTTACAGCACAGGATGGCACAACCCAATTGACCTATACAGTCGAATTTATTTATGCTCCTGCCAGTACAAATTCGGCACTATCATACATCAAGTGGCTTCCCAACGGGTTCGACCCAGTGAAACAAAACATCAGGGTCATGGGATTTTCCCCAACTACTTTTAATTATTCTATTGAGGTCCCAAGTGAAACCAATTCACTTGTGGTGGATGCCGAACCTGATTTTGTAATACCCGCTGCAGGTTGCCCTCCGGCAACTTATGTCGTAACACAACCCCTTAACCTTACAGGTTCAACTGCCGAAAGAACCGCAACCGTAGTTTGTACTGCTCAGGATGGTACAAGCGTTTCTACGTACTATGTAACGTTCAGTAAAGCTTCAGCAACAAACTTTTTTGTAATAAAAGAAGGGTTTAACGCAATGCCTCCTCCTGGATGGGCAAATACCACCAATGTTGGAAGCTCAGCCACCAATGGCATAGGTTTTTATGGATCATTGAGCGGTTATCTAACCCCAAAATTCAAATGGTTGTCGCCAACCGATGGCGGAACCCTTGTAACTCCAGCCTGTAATGGAGCTACAACCCTGGAGTTTTTCATTAAAGTGCTGGATAAGAACCCGGCAAGCAACCTCCATTTATATATCGAAAAATCGTATGATAGCACTAACTGGGTATTGGTAAGCCAGGATCCAATGCCTTTAACCGTCAGCACTACCCAATGGCATCAGGTAATGCTGCCAGTAAACGATATCAGCCCGCAGATTTATTTCCGCTTCAGGGCAACGGCAACAACCGGTGACAATTCAACTGGTTTATTTTATCTGGACGATGTGAGCATAACAGCCAATGCTGCTTTCGATGCATCCTTAAGTGATCTTAAAGTGAATGGGACTACTGTAAGTGGTTTTAACCCTGAAGTATTAGATTATGATGTTGTGCTTCCAATTGGCACTATCGTTATACCTGCAGTTACTGCTACTGCTTTACAACCTGCTGCAACGGTGCTTGTTACAAATGCATCTGCACTGCCGGGAACAACTTCTGTTCTGGTAACAGCCCCTGATGGAATAACCGTTAGAACCTACCATGTAATCTTTTCGTATGCTTTGGAAGCACCTTTTAACCTAACGGCGAATATAGCATCAGCTACTCAAAACAATTTGAACTGGTCGGATAATAATGTATCGGAAACAGGATTTAAAATTGAAAGAAAACCCGATAACGGATTATTTGCAGTTGTGGGAACCGAAGGTGCAAATGTTGCAGCAAGTGTAAATACTATGCCCGGACTTGATCCCAATGTTTTTATTCCTGCCGACCGCTTTACGAATGTAACTGTTACTTCAGGCGTGAAATTCGCCGATGTTATCAATTACAAAGGTGTGCCAACCCCACTTTACCTTGATGTATATGAACCCACGGGTGATAATACTCTGGGGAGGCCTGTAATTATCTGGATACATGGCGGAGGTTTCAGGACAGATTCATACAGGACACAGGGTTACATTGTTGATTACAGCACACGTTTTGCAAAACGCGGGTATGTTTGTATGTCGATTGATTACAGGTTACGGTCAGGAACTGATATGCCAACCCAGGCTTCCGAATTTCCTGCATTACAGGATGCAGCCAGGGATGCTAACGCAGCAATAAGTTGGATAAAGGCGAATGCTGCCACATATAATATCGATCCAAACCTGATTTTTATTGCCGGAGGTTCTGCCGGAGGACGTACAGCTCAAACGGTTTGCCAGTTCGATGGCCCGGATCCTACTGCGGTTTATCCTCCCGAGAATCAATATGTTTCTACTCTTTGGAATAAAACAGGTTTAATTGCCAACGCAACCCTTTGGGGTGGCCTAGAACCCGAGATGAGGGGATGGGTTTATCCAAGTCCGCCGTATTCAACAGCTAATTACCTGCAGGCAACCGATGTGCCGACAGTTTTGGTTCATGGCGATGCTGATGTTACCATTTTGCCTCAAAACAGTATTGATTTGCATAATGCGCTGCTTGCGGCCGGTGTAACCAGCGAATTGCATATTATTCCCGGTGCTACGCATAGCTGTCTGGGCAAAGAAACCGAAATTTCGGCATGGTTGGCCACGTTTTTCGCACAGGAATGGAGCAAGGTCAATGCAAAGCCTAAATCGTATGCGTATCGTATTTGTGCTTACAATGCTTCAGGTAATTCACCTTACTCCAATGAGGTAACAGTTAGCCGCACACTTAACCTCAACTTGTTTTTACAAGGGCTTTACACCGGAAGCGGTGCTATGCGCAAGGCACAAGGAAATTCGGGCAATCAGTTTTCTGGTAATACTGCCGATCAGTTAACAGTTGAGTTGCACAATTCATCAACTTATGGCACTGTAATTCATTCAATTCCTAATGTAAATCTCAGTGTAACAGGCTCAGCAACTGTTTCAATTCCTGCTTCATTAGGCGGTTCGTACTATGTAACTATCAAACACCGTAACAGCATAGCAACCGTAAGCGCTTCCCCGGTTTCTTTTGCTTCGGGTATAACTGGTTATGCATTTGATCTTCCAGCAAAAGCGTTTGGCAATAAACTTTTCCCTCTGGGATCGGGCATTTATGCCATTTATGGTGGCGATACCAATCAGGATGGAAAAGTTGACAATGCAGATATGACTTCCGTATCCAGCAATTCAAATGCTTTTGTTACCGGATACATTGCTACAGATGTGAATGGCGATGGGTTGATTGATGCCGCTGATATGATAATAGTGGACAATAATTCCAGTAATTTTATAACTGGCAGTACTCCATGATAAACATGAATAAGTGAGGGTTAATTGTAAATACTGAAATCAATTTCTTGTAATTCAGATTTCAAAATTCGATTTGTTACAAATTCGAGTAGTTAAAAAAGTAAATTTGCATGTAAAAAAGTGCAAATTTACTTTTTGCTTAATGGACAACTCCCTTCAGGTGAATAGCAAGGCAAGAATTTCCTTTCTCTCTGGATTACAAAGTTTTATGAAATTTCCTAAAACACTTTCTCTTATTGCTGCATTGCTGTTTATTGCTGTAATTCCGCTACAGGCACAAACTTTACCTGAAGACACATCTGTTGTGGCGATTATTAATGGCAACCCTGTTACCACCAGGGAATTTATGCTGTTTGCAAATAAAGAAAGATCGGAAGTAATCCGGTTTTTTCGTTCCAATTATGGCTGCGAATATGACAATACATTCTGGACAAAATCTTTTGATGGAAAATCTCCCCCTGAACTCCTGAAAGAGAGAACACTCGATACGCTCATAAAAATTAAAGTACAGCAGGCATGTGCAAAGGATTTTGGCCTCGTTTCCGATATCAGTTATTCTGGATTTCTGGAGGCGTTGAAGAACGAGAACCTCCGAAGGCTGCAAGCGAAAAACAGCAACAAAGTAATTTATGGGCCGGTACAGTATAGCGAGGAAGTGTATTTCAATTATACGTTTACCAACATGGTCGAAGAACTGAAAGCTGTCCTGGCCGAAAAAGTGTTCCCTATTACAAAGGATACGCTTCTTCAAATTTACGAAACAGAAAAGGATCGCATGTTTGGAAATGGATATTGCACAAAAATCCGATCTGTCGGAATAAAATATAAAACCGGATCAGATGGCAGCGAGGAGCATAAAATCAGTTATTTGGATTTGATTGCAATTAATGATAGCATCAACAGAAACAAATCCTATATAGCCACGGCAAAAGAAGTATATAAGTACAATCCTTATTTTTCTTTGGTAATTGAAGATATTGTGTTCAACGATACAATTTCTAATTCCGGGGAGGATAACAACTTTTTAGAAAGGGTTAAAGAAATGACATCGAAATTATCCGTAGCCGAAAGCAGCCCTGTGTTGGAATCTCCCCGTTCAGCTTATATTTTTACAATATTAAACAAACAATCCTTGGGTTATCGGAGTTTTGATAATTGCAAACGGGCAATCAGGGAGAAAACAACCGACCAATTGTATAACAATTATATATACAAGTTAAGTACAAAAGCCAGTGTTGAAATAAACATAAATGTGTATAAAATGATACGCTTTTGAAACAGGTTTCCACTTTTGTTTGAACTCTGCAGCCTCTCATAATGCAAAGTTGGAATCTGTCCCAAAACCAAACCTAAAGATAGCGATCAATTGATCTTTCAGCCCTTAAAAACTCAACAACCTATTTCTGAAACCCCAAAAATGAAGAAGTGCCACTAAGCGATGTGCTGTGCCTGCCGAAGCAACACCTCAAAACAAAGGTTCACAAAGTATTGTTAATCAGTATTATAAATTGCCTGGTTTCAGGATACAAAAATTAAGATGCAACCATAATCGTTTGTATAGCCTGTGGGTTTATCTGCACTTCAACAGAACGATCGCCGAGAGAAAGTTTTATGTTTTTTGATTCTGAATTTATGTTCAAAATTACTACAGCAATGGATCCATCAGGGTTCTGTGCTGCGGTTATCATTAACGATGGGTCAGGGTTTTCGAATCCAATGCGCACTGAACCAGGCCGGATGTATTTGCTAAAATGCGCCATGGTATAATACAGAGGTGTAAAATAGACTTCGTCCTTCTCCGGATCAACAATTACGGGCGCAACACACCAGTTTTTATACCAATTGGGACCACCTTGTTTGTCTAAAACCATGTTCCAATCCACCCAGCCATCCACCCAGTTATTCATACAGCCGATAATATCCCTTGCATAACGATAAACAGGAACATATTTTGGATGCAGCTTTTTCTGATCCGCCGGCGCCCAATCCCATCCCCAATCGGTAGCTTCTTCACTCCAATACCATTTATCATCTTGCCAATGTGGAACTTCCGAATCAACACATCCTTCGGTATGGATTAAATACTTGCCAGTAGCCATATTGTGCGTTAAATTTAATGATTCGGGAAACCAATCGACAGTGCTCGCATACCAGTGAATGGCAAAACCATCGAAATATTTTGATGACGAATCGTCTTTGTAAATCACTTTTGCCCATTGTTCCAGTTCCTCGCCACGATTTTGGTCATACGCCAATACTTTTACACTATGCCCATCGGCTTTTAGTTTGTGGCCGAGATGATTATTTACAAAATCCACCATTTCTTCGGGGGAATAGATCATGCTTTTCCAATTGCCACCATTCCCAAGAGGTTCATTCTCCACAGTTAATCCCCAAATATCAATGCCTTCCTTTTTATATTCGGAAATATATTTTGAAAAAAACAAAGCCCAGGTATCCCTGTATTCGGGAAGCAATTTACCACCTACCCATTTACCGTTGTCCTTCATCCACGGAGGCGCGGTCCACGGCGAAGCTATAATTTTAAACCCGTCTTTTGAGTAGGCCATTGCTTCTTTTATCATCGGAATTAAATCGTCCCGATCCTCGTCAATTGAAAAATGTTCTAATAGCTTGTCACCTTTTACTGGTGCGTAGGAATAATTCCCCAACGAAAAATCACAGGAATTTATATGGGTACGTGTCAAGGAGTATTTGGCTCCCTTTTCCCCAAAATAAGCGTCCAAAATCGAATCACGGTTTTTCTTGCTTAATTTGTTTAACAAATATGCAGACGCTTCGGTAAACGACCCCCCAAACCCGGTAATGGTTTGAAATTTTGTGTCCGGTAACAATTTAACGTGTACTGCCTCGCTGCCGGGAGCAAATTCAGTTATCCTTTTGAGTTTATTTCCATTTGCGGAAGTCTCAAACACTTCTACCGACAGCTTGTTTTGCTTTACGTTGCAACTCATAAAAATGATTAAAAGTGAAATGGCCAAGGAGAATTTTAATCTTTTCATTTTGTCTTTTTTAATTCTTTATTGATTTAGCAGCCTGTTATCAAACCAGCAAACGTGGCGGGATTTGTCATGAAATGGTGCAATAGAATTACAAGCGATTTGCTGAATGCAAATTTGATTGAAATCTATTGTTTTACAATCTTACAAACCTTAATCCCCTTTTTCCCTTCAATCTTAATTGTATAAATCCCTTTCTGCAAATTGCCGATATTCACCTTATTATCTAAAGCATTTGCATTAAATACACTTCTACCGGTAATGTCGAAAATGGAAACAGCAACAGTTTCAGATTTTGTATTTAGGAACAAAATATCGGAAACGGGATTTGGGTAAATTATAAAACCATCATCTTCAATATCCTCAATTCCAGTGCTAACAGATTGCGTAACTGTAACGATTTTTGATGTTGCCCCTGCCGAAACTGTAATTATAGCTGTTCTGATAGCTGAAGAAGGATTTTCTTCCGCCGTTAATGTAATTGTCGCACTCCCCGAGCCCGATACCGTGCTGGCAGTTAACCATGTTTGACTGCTTGAAACAGTCCAATTGGTATTGGAAGATATCCCGAAAGTTTTTTTGCTGTTTGCCTCCGCCGCAATAGTCAATGTGTCAGTTGAAACGGTTAAGATGTTAGCACCGGCATTAGTCAAAAAGATATCGTCGAAAAGAAAAGTGGAGTTCAGCGAACCATTGCCCACAGTACCAAAATCGAACATAAATACCAACTTGTAGTAAACATTGGATGCTGTGCCCGAAAAATTCCATTGTAAAGTTTCCCATGCATTTGCAAGCGTTGTATTTACTGATTTTTCAGTAGAGGGAGCATCACCCTCAAGTTTAAAAAGAACTGGAACTCCTTTTCTGGGCGAATACACTTTCATCGAAATGGTGGTGGTATTCGTAAAATCGATTGAATTATCTAAAGACAAATAGCTGCCTGCCCATATTTCTCCACCATTCCTGATAATTTTAGCAACATTTGCACTCGTGTTTATTCCCGTTTGGTAAGGATTTGCAATTACTTCAGCTACCCCTCCGCTAAAATCGGTAAAGCTATATGGCCCAGTTTCAAAATCAATAGGAAATACAATTGGTAACGGGACTGCACTTTGTGTTACAGTAATTGTTTTTGCAACCAAACCTACGCCTGTAACAGTTACCGTGGCTATTCTGGGGCTTGTGGTGCTTGTATTTGCATCAGCGGTTAGGGTTATTTCTGTGCTGCCCGTACCGTAGTTGCTGCTTATGGCGAGCCAAGTTTGATCGCTTGCAACAGTCCAACCAACATTCGATTTAATAGCGAATTTTTTTATACTGTTGGCTGTGTAACCAATACTCAAACTGTCTGCCGAAAGAACCAGGTAATTATATCCACCTACATCCTGTGTTACAGCAATTGTTTGAGTACCTGTTCCGTTTCCTGATACCGTTACATTTGCGTTTCTTATTGATGTGGATGTGTTTTCCTGAGCAGTTACTGTTAAACTTGTATTGCCGAATCCAGACGAATTACTTACAGCTAACCAATCCTGATTACTTGTTGCTGTCCAACTAACATTTGAAATAATATCAAACGCATTTGTGCTGTTCTCCATCATTGGCACAGTCAGTGAGTTGGTCGAAACGCTTAACGCAGGATTTGCATTACCCGTGCGTGTGAACGAAATTCTTCCAATATTGAAACCAGCCATATCGAACACGAGCCTTACAACATGGATGCCGGCGGGTAAAATAACTCCTGTAACAGCTTTTGTGGCCCAAGTATTCCAACTGGAAGTGGAAACCATAGTAATATCGCCACAAACGCGTAACCCGTCCACCTGTATATGAAAAGGCCCGCCACCCGAAGCATTCCCCGATTGATATCTAACCGATAAATCATAAGTGCCAGATTGTGTAATATTTACAGTATATTCCAACCATTCACCACTTTCTATCCAACTTACTGTATTACCTTCGCCTGCGCTAGGGCCGGCATCTACATATTCCGGGGCGCGAAAAGTGCCTGCCGAGTTTGCTGCTGTTGCATCATAATATGAAATTGATTGACCAACTCCGCCTTCATAATAATCATAATTTCCGGCTTCGATTGGCTGCGCAGGAATTGAAACAGATGTTCCACTGTATGGAAGTTGCGAACCAACTACTACGGATACTACATTTGACAACTGGATATTTGTTCCCACATACACTTTTACATAAAACTGATGGATTTTCGCAACCAAATTAGATGCCAAAACGGAGTAAGGAGCTGTAGTTGATGTTCCTAATAAGGTTAACCCATCAAAAAACTCAACTTTTGTAATTCCGGTTCCCATGGTGGTTGCCATAAGCGTAACGCTGCCATTTGTTGGCACTTGCAAGGCAGACGAAGTAAGCGAAGCGGTTGCATTTGCATCTTTACTTGTTTTCATCGTCCTGGCGGGAACTGTCATGGAAAATCCATCGGAATATATGACCGTAATTTCACTATTGCTATAATTATGTGCAACATAAGTTTTATTGCCCGCTTTGTTAAACACCATAGCAATCGGATAATTGGATGTAATTGATACATCTGCCTGTCCAGCCCCATTTAAACTATGCAGCCAATGGTAGGTTTGTGCATCCGAACAACCCGATTTTACTGGGTAATCGGGATAATTGTTGTAAAGGGAAAGTGCTGTTTCGGGGTCAGCTAATGCCAGAAAAGACCAATAGACATCTAACCAGAGATTTACATTGGTATTGGGTACTGTAAGTACTGTGGTTTTTGCTTTCATATCAGCCCAGAGTTTCTGGACATAAGTTTTATTATATCCCAAATAAAGGGAAGCCCCCGTCATGGGAAACATTTCAATCCCATAGGCAGCGGCAACATCACCAGTCCAGAAAGTTCCAATATCATAACCATCGCCCCACACGCGCGAACTCATCATTGGCGTATAGGTTGCAGAAAAATTACGTTCGCTCATATCAAACCAGTACTCCTCAATTCCTGTTTGTTCGGTTGTATATAAATAAATTCCTAAGTCGCGAATGGCAGTGTTTCCGGTAAGTTCACCCCAGTTTATTAGCGAGGCGTTAAAGTTCATTGCTTCCGAAGAAGACTCCTGATTGTTTCCATGTGGTTCGTTATTTAGCAAACCCGAAGCAAAGCTATGCCCTGCATAAGCATTGAAATTCCTCAAAAATGGAAACCTTGCATCAGTTTTGTCCCAGTTGGCAGCGTCTTTAACCAGCAAATCTACCATTGGCCCCCAGTTGGCAGCCCATCCGGGTTGAAATTGCTCAATGGCCACAGCTGCACTTATAAAATATCCATAATGGAAATGATGGTCATTAAGATTTGCATCAGCATAATAACCAGCCGGATATCCGATGAGTGTACTCCATGTGCTGTTGTACATGAACAAGAACGCATTTTCGCCGGCATCAGCTTTAAACCAATTTTCTAACCGGGTTTTCACGGTAGCAATAATCTGGTCACGCGCTTCGGTGTAGCCTACCTGATCGGCAATCTTGGCAACCTGTATCAACCGGTTCATTGCCATGCCCTCATTATAGGAATCTGTCCATGTGTCAAGTCCACTTCCTTTTATCATATCTATTTTGGCATTCAAAGCACCAGGATTAAAACCGGCACTGTATTTCGAAAGGTTTGGAAGGGTTGACAGAATGCCGTGAAATTTATTTTCAACTACAAAAGTATTGGAAGCCAACATTTTCATTGTGCCTCGCGATGTGGTATAATAATATGAACCGGGTTGAGCTGACGATGTGCTTAAATGCGCCCACTGATGTGGCAATAATCCCAATAGGACAGTGGTTCCTGTTCCTTCTTTCGGGTCGGGAGTAACAGTAAATGTTGTTTGCACCGTTGATGTGGCATCGTCGTACATCCAGTTCACCGTAGTGATTGAAGGAAAAACATAAGCAAATTGTTTATAGTAGTTTGCAGCGGTTGAGGCTGATATATCGCGGGGCAACATGGCTATTGAGTAATAGTTTTTCCCTGCAAGTGTCGAAGTGTAGGTTGTACCAGATTGCGTCCATGTTGAACCTACCGGTGCGTAAACAGCAAAGTTAGAGCCGGCGAGTGAATTTGTTACCAAAAGCATTTCGCTTTGAACAGAAACGGTGCCATTATTTACGATTACCGAAGCGACATCCGAACTGCCCTTTATACAATAAACAAAAGGCATCCCCATTCCCGTGGTGGCATTAAAGCTATGGCCATTACTACTCCATGCTGCTGTAACCGTCCAATCGGAGTAATCGGAAACCGTTGGAAACGACCCGCTCAAACCAGTTACACCCACAATAATCGGTTGTTCAAAACCCATTGGCTGCCGGGTATCAATGGAACCAGTGCCCAAAAAAGTATAACCAACAGCCAAGCCTTCGGCAATACCTCGCATCGAAAGGGGATAGTTGTACAAATTGGCGCCATCGTAAGTAAGCAGGCCACTCCACCAATCGCTTGATACTCTAGGTTTTGTTGTGGCAAGACCTGAAACCCTCGGAGTCCCATTCGGATTTAGATTTCTTCCAGCAGCATCTGGCGGCGGCAACTGTGTGGTATAGCTTCCGCTTCCCACAGTAACGATTTGACTAAACCCTTGAACATTCGCAATAAAGAGAATGCTTAAAACGAGACCTTTTAGTTTTCTCATATTTTTTTCAATTACGCTAATTAATAATAAACAACCTAACCTGTTTTTCTGGCCCAGTGATTACAAAATATTGTATTCCAGCATCTTGTCTGATGTGTGTTTTACAATCATTAAACATATATCCCCATCATTCCAATTATCAAACTTTCGGGCGATAAACAAATTTATATCCTTAATCAAGAGTCCACTCCGAAAAGTCTTTTTTTGCCTCAAAGGCTCTGAGCTGCACAAAGTTTATTATATTAATCAACAACAGTTTGTCCTCTTGCTGCCTTAATGGTTTCCTTTGTTTTTGGGCTCTAGGAGCTGCCTCTATCATCAATGTTTTAGCTTTGATTTTCTCTTTCTCGCAGCGCGCCCAACTCCTTTTTCATGATATCAGTGGTTTTAGAATCAATTTTATAAAATATCATGAACAAGGCGCACGACATGTATAAGATACCAGGGATAACAGAAACCAATAATTTTATTCCAGTAATAGCTGTGTCGTTTTGAACAACATTAGGCGCAAAACTGGAAGCAGCTAAAATCCAGCCTGCTATGGCAGCACCAATTCCCCAACCCGCTTTTTGTGCAAACACAGCAGCCGAAAAGTACAAGCCCGTAGCCCGGCGGCCTGTGGTCCATTCGCCATAATCGGCTGAATCGGCAATCATAGTCCATAGCAAAGGAACGGCAGGTGCATAAGCCATTTTGGCAATTATGTTAAACACATAAATGGTAGTCAAGTCATTTATTCCAGCAATGTAAATCAGTATAAAAAACACACCTGAAATCAAGGAACTGCCGATGAATACGTTTTTATTCCCAAACCTTTTGGCCAATGGTTTTGATAATGGCAGGGCCACGATAAGCGCAACCGTTCCAATTACATTGAAAAGCTGAACATTGTTTTCGCGCCCGAGGTAATATTTGAAATAATAGGCAATGGCAGCATTTTGCATGGCAAACATGATGAAAGAAATAATTCCTACCAAGGCCAAAATGATCCATGCTTTGTTTTGAAAAAGGTTTTTAATATCTTCCTTTAGTGAATTTTCCTGGGCTTTAGGTGGCTGAACCCGTTCTTTAGTTGTTTTAAATGTGATAAAGAAAAATATGAGGCTTAAGCCTGCAAACAGAAATACGGTGTATTGAAATCCTTGTGCTTTATCGCCACCACCAAAAAATTCGGCTAAGGTAAGTGCCAGGCCAGTAACAACAAATTGACCGGTGAAGCCTGCAATAAAACGATAGGTGTTCAATCCGGCACGTTCATAAGTATCGTCAGTCATCACCGCTCCAAGTGCGGAATAAGGCAGGTTGATAAATGCATAAGCTGTCATTAGCAGCACGTATGTTGCCCCTGCATAAACTATCTTTCCAGCTTCGCCAAAGTTGGGAGTTGTAAAGGTGAGAATAGCCAAAATGGCATACGGTATGGCTCCGAACAAAATATATGGGCGGAATTTCCCCCAGCGGGTATTCGTCCTGTCGGAAACTATACCAATTACAGGGTCAATGGCCATATCCCAGAAACGGGCAACCAACATAATAGTTCCGGCAGCGGCTGCAGAAATCCCATACACATCGGTATAAAAAAACAAGAGCCAGAATCCAACCATATCCCACACAAAGTGCGAAGCTGTATCACCTAAACTATACCCGATTTTTTCTTTTACTGATAATTTTAGTGCTGTCATTTCCATTTTATTAAGCTTTTATTGTTGGGAAAAATTGTTGGTATTTGTCTAAAAGTTGTACACATGGCTCATTCAGCAAATGTATTAAATATCACTCCACCATGCCAAAGGATTCTCAAGTTAGCAGGGTTCGTTACTGTTGGTTGCGCATCAAGAAATTGCGTTTGATTGCCCATCATTTGAACTTACTTAACAATAATTTTCTTCCGGAATGGAAGTCATTATGCCGCTAAGGCGAACCTTTCAATTCATTTAACCATCCAAAGCAGCTTAATTGCCCTTGCTTTTTAAAACTTCCTTTGTTACCTGAATATTCGAAAAATACGCATTTATCGAATCGGCTGTCACGTTATTGGCATAAGGATTTAGTTTATGAACTTGTTGCAAAGCATAATATGCAGCACGAGGATATAACTGATAATGTCCTCGTTCGTCAGTTTTGCCTTTTGCGCATATACCGTACCATTCCTCGTTCATATTGTTTTCTCCTGGCACATAATCGTTCTGATAACCACCGTTCACCCAGGATGCATAAGTATCGTGAACGTCTAAATTTTCTGTTTGTTTATACTTCCACCAACCATCGCTAAACATAAAAGTAAACCCACCGATACAATTTCCCGCTTTGCCTAAACCAGCAGCATTTTGATAGATTTCTTTCCAATTGTTTGTCAGATAATATGCCTGCGATTGCTGGTCTTCTTCGTTGCTAACAGCATTAAAAGCATCGGAACCAAACTCGGTAAACATGATTGGTTTTTGCAACACTTCTTTTGTTTTTTGAAATGCGTCGCCAAACGAAACTCCCCGATACATATTAACTCCCAGAATATCAATATCTTTACATTCCTCGGCAATAATATCGAGGAAAAGCAAATCGCCATTACATATTGCTACCGGATGAGATTTGTCTAAAGTTTTTATTGCCAAAGCCGCTTCGTTGAACAGTTTATACAATGCTTTGGCACCAGCGGTCGATTTTCGTTGGTCAATAGGAATATCTTCCGTTTCGGCCCCTCGCCAGAAAAGCCCGTAATTGTTCTCGTTACCTAATAAATACAGGAGCAAACCCGGTGTATTGTTATATTCTTTAACAATATCGGTTACTTCTTTCAGGAGAAGGTCATGAACACGGACATCAGAATATTCGGTATTCGCAACCCATGCGCCATTTAATGTTAAGCCATATCTCCCGAAAGAATGGTTTATCATGGTATAGATGCCATATTTTTCGTAAATATACGTAATCCACTTCGGTTGGATGCCGGTATAAACACGAATGGCGTTTACCCCCATGTTTTTCAACATAAGCATTTCTGTATCAAGTGCAGCTTTAATAAAATCATCTGATTGCTGCCATAAACTGTATGAGTAATTAGTGCCAACTGGAAAGTAATCCCAATTCATGCCATTGATTATCAAATTTTCCCCATTGACATTTAGTTTAACTCCTTCATTATTAGTAATAACTGTAACTTTGTGCGCCTGCGCGAAAACAGTTGTTATAATCAGGGAAAGAGCAAAAGCCAATATAAATTGTTTCATGATTCCATTATATTAAGTTTGGGTCCACTCCGATAAGTCTTTATTCGCAACAAAGTCACAAAGCCATTAAGCTTTACTAAGTTTATAGTATTGATTAACAATACTTTGTGAGCCTTTGTGCCACGGTGTCTTAGTGGCAATTCTTTGTTTTGGAGTTCTCGGAGCGGATGCAAGGTTGATTGAAAGGTTTTTTTTAATTTGAATCAGTATTTGATATTTTCATTTTTATCCCAGATTCCCCAGTAAGCTCCAACATCGCCTTCGGCACCTACTTTCCATGATTCGTCAAATGAAGAAAAGTAAAAGATGTCGATATTTTCTTGCTTCGACCATAATTGCGTATTGATAAAATATTTCAAGGAATTTTCATGAGAAGGTTGGGCTCCCTTATAATTTTCGCCTTGACTTGGCCATCCGGTTTCTGTGATAATTACACGTTTGTTGCCTCCTCCTGCATTCAGGGCCTGCCAATACATTTGCTTCATGTACATCAATGAATAATCGGCATGGCAGCACTCCCAAAAGGGATAGCAGTTTGCTAAAATCACGTCACATGCTTCTGTGATTTTTGGCCGAACACTGAATTCATAATAAGCATCCACATATCCTACCGGAATGTGCGGAATAGCATGTTTTACCCTGTTTATGTAGTCTAAAAGTTCGTTTTCGGTTAAATCTTCACGATACAGAACTTCATTGCCAACGGCAGCTATATCAACATAACCCTCCTTTGCCAATACGATCAGAGCCGATAATTCCTGTTCGTTTTTTTTGGGATCTTTGCCTAACCAGGCACCAACTAAGGTGTTAATTCCAAATTCTTTTGCAATTTGCGGAATTAGCTCATTGCCTTCGATACACGAAAAAGAACGGACGCATTTTGTGTATGGTTGAATAATCTTCATCCTTCTTCTTATCTGATTTTCGGAAAGTACACTTCCAGGCTTTTGCCCTTCTTCGTAAGCGCTAAAGCAGAGGCCATGCATTCCGTCATTCAACACTGTTCTGAACAGCTCATGTAATTCTTTTTCAGGCTTTTCGGCAAAATCTACTCCTCCTGCCATGGCCATGATTTTTCCTTCTCTAACTGACATTTAATTAAAATTAGAATTTGATTAAATTAGAAAGTACCTTTCGATTAAAGCTCGCCTCTTCGTTCAACCAATGCGTTCCGAATTTCTCTGGCCCTTGTTTCGGTAATATCGTATTTCCACATAACCCAAATAGCAATTATACCTGCCAACGAAGGGATAGAAATATCTGCTAAACGGAGCATGGTAATGGTATGAGCTGATTGTGCCTGAACATTCCCATCAAAACCCACTGCGCTCAAAATCACACCGCTTAAGAATAAGGCAAGCGACATTCCGAGTTTAACCATCCACCAGTAAACTGCTCCAAATAATGCTTCTTTTCGCGGCATTCCGTTCCTAAGTTCATCATAATCGCATACATCGGCTGTCATTGACATCATTAATGTAAACAAACCGCCTATTCCAAACGACATTAAAGGTAAAGGGAGGAACATAAGCCAAGGGTTTCCCGGTGAGAACCCCCACCATTTAAGGGTATAACCTACAATTGATATTAATGTGGATACTACAAAGGCATTTTTCTTTCCTATTTTGGTTGACATGTAAGTGATAATCGGAATTACCAAAAAAGCAGTCATCAAAGCACTTACTGTACCAAACCATGCCGGCCATTGACCTGCAGCCATTTGGTTGCCGTTGAATAAGTAAAAAATAACAATGTAGAATGAAAACGAAGCAACTATTTGATACCCATTGAATACTAAGAATGTGGCTCCACAAAGACGAAGAAATGGTTTGTTGTTAATGGTTTGCTTCACATCCCTGAAAAAATCCTTTACATTAGAAACAATACCCTTGAACGACAATATTGTTTGACCAGTTAAACGTGCCTGATCAATTTCTTTACAAAATAATGCAGGCATAATTCCCATTACCAGGCAAATAAATCCAACATAATAAGATAAAACCCTCACTCCTTCAGGTGCATTTGGGAATAATTCGGGCCGTGAAATCAAATACCAGAACCACGGTGCTATCATCCATGCTATCTGTCCCATAAATTGGGATATTGCCATAAGTCGTGTTCGCTCATTATAATCGGGGGTCATTTCGTATCCTAATCCAATAAGAGGGGCTGCAAAAACGGTGTATCCTAAATAGAATATTACAGACATCAGCAGAAAGTGAATAAAATTATATGTTTCGTGGCTGTTTCCTGCTTCTGGCGCTTTTAACTGCCACATCAAAACAAAAGCAATACCAACTACAATGGCTCCACCAAAAATATAAGGTTTACGGCGGCCCCATCTGGAACGGGTATTGTCGGAAATATAACCCATAATAGGGTCGAGAATTGCATCCATAAACCTTGGGATAGCTGATAAAATACCAGCTTTATAAGGGCTCATGCCAAATCCCACCACTAAAAAAAACATGAATACACCCAGTGCAGCAGGCAATAACTGATTCGTAAGGTTTCCTGCACCGAATGCAATTTTTTGCCCCAGCGGCACCACATCTTCTGGTTTTGTTTTATAATGTTCCATACATTAAATTTTTGACGATTAGTATTAAAATTAATTAGAGTCTGCCCGTAATGGCAAGTTTTATTTCTATTTACGATTTACAATTATTACTCGCCTATAACAAATTGTAAATCTGAAATCGTAATTCGCATGTTATAGGATAAACCAAGTTTAAATACAAACTCTAATTTGGCAATTATCAAATGTGATTTCCCCTTGGCGGCACTTTGTCGTACCCAGACTTAAAGGAACACTTTTTTGGGTTTTCGGTCAACGGTAAACAGTCCCCAGTGTTTTTCTGGTTCAAGGGCTTCGGGCGAACCTTTCCACGGCTCATCGAATGCTTCGAACACAAAAGTCATAATGCCTTCTCTTTCGCTCCATTTCATCAAGTCATTGTAATATATGGCCTGAAATTCCTGGCTCACATTTTCGGGATTTATACCCCGCCCGTTTGAATTGGTTGCCCAGCCTGCCTCGGTAATTATTACAGGTTTATCAGGATATCTTTCAGCAATTCCTTGGTAGTTCTGTTTGGTGTATTCCATGGCCTCGTGAATGTGCTTATACTCCCAAACCGGATATGAATGGATAGAAATAAAATCGACTTCATCAACAAGGTGTTTCAGTTTGTCGTACCAAGGCACATAATTTTCGCAGAAGGTAACGGGTTGTTTAGCCTCTTTCTTGATCATCTTCACATAGCTGATAACTTTGTCAACCGACACATAATGATCAGTCCAGTCAACAGTAGCTTCATTGCCCGCCGAAAGCGAAAAAACAATATCAGGATATTGCTTTGCCAGCTTTATTAGTTTCCTGATTTGAGCATGGTTGATTTTTTTATTGTAATCAAGTTGCTCTTTGGAATAGATGGCGCCCCACGGACAGCCAAAATTGTTCAGTTCGGCAAGAATATAGGCGCCTAACATTACTTTGAAGTTCAGTTTTTCCTGCTCGATTACTTTCAGGACTGTTTCGGCATGAACACTGCAATCGTATAAGCGGATGTATTTCCATCTATTATGAAGTATCAGAAGGTCTTCCTTAACCTGATTGTATGTAGGAAATACGCCAAGGTCAGGGCTTTGGCCTTGCCTGTAGCCCGAATAGCAAATTGCTTTCCCAGGAGTAAGTCCTAGTTTTTTAAATAGATTCATTCAGTCAAATTTATTTCGAGTACTTTAAATTCCCATCTTTGTCCCAAAGGCCCCAGTATGCGCCTACATCACCTTCATCGTCCATTTTCCACATTTCGTCGAACGCCGAAAAATAGAATATATCTATATTGTCTTCTGTACTCCAATTTTGGGTATTGATAAAATTGCGGATTGCATTAATGAATGATGGTTCAGCATCTCCAATAGAAGTTCCCCGGTTAGGCCAGCCGGTTTCGGTTATGATCATTTTTTTGCCATTTCCGGCTTTTAATGCACGGTTATACATGTCTTTCATGTAGAGCAGCGAATAGTTGATGCTACAGCCTTCCCAGAAGGGATAACAGTTTGCGAAAATAATATCGCAAGCCTCTGTAACGGCAGGCCGGTTACAGAATTCATAATAAGCATCCACATATCCAACTGCAATACCGGGCAATTCATTTTTTACCCGCTTGATGAATTCCAACAATTCATCTTCTGTCAAATCTTCCCGATACAATACTTCATTGCCGACAGCTACCAAATCGGCATAACCATCTTTAGCAATTTGGATAACATTGGATATTTCTTCTTCATTAATTGCCTGATTTTCGCCTAACCAGGCGCCTACCATTGTTTTTAAACCATATTCTTTTGCTATGCGCGGAATCATCTCATTGCCTTCGGTACACGAAAAAGACCTGATCCATTTTGTATATGGCCTGATGATTTCAATTTTCCTGCGGATTTGTTCTTCGGTAATTAAATATCCGGGCTCCTGTTCTTCCAGATAGGGACTGAAGCAAACTCCATGCATGCCTTTGTTCAGCACTTCGTAAAAAATGGATCTTATATCTGCTTCTGATTTATTTGTAATATCCTGCCCAGCTAACGAAAGTATGTTGTCATTTCTAAACGACATGTTGATTTTCTCCTTTTTGAATTTACTTTTATCTATTTATCTTGCAAAACCCCTGAACGAAACTTCAATCAGAACAATATCTCCTGAACGCTGAAATATGCTTGCACTGATTGCCGGATTGATGACATGACCTTTTATAAGAATCTTGTTCTTGTTTCTTAGGGTGATACTGATTTTGTCTTCGGAGGATGCACTGTATAGAATCGGTATCTGGCAGAAAGTAAATGCCAGTTGCCCTACGTCAAGTGTGAACTGTTGTTTTTCGCCTTTCAAATCAAAATATTCAAATACACTACTCTCATTCAATAACTCATTCAGGTTAAGTAATGAGGGTTGAAATAAAATTTCCCCATTCTGGATAAGAATTCCTAATTCCCTCATGCGGGAGATAAAGTCTTCTTTTACCAGTCCGGTCATGCCAGGCTGCTGCACACCAGCATTTCCGGGTGTATGCGAATAAGCATCCGTTGGAAATGCTCCGTATAATTCGGGAGATTTATTTAAGCCTATTCCTGCCTTGATTTCGAAATAATGATCTTTAATTTTACCAACTACAACAGGGTCAGCACCTTCGCGAACTCCTTTGAAATAGCATTCCTGGGCAGCAAGCAACAATTTGGAAACCATGTGCCAGTATATACTTCCCAAACCTTCGTAACCGTAAAAGGTACCCGATCGTCCGGTAAACGACTGGTGATCGAAAAGGTCTTCATACATTGCCAGCATCGTTTCTTTTTCATCGGCAACCAACGATGCATATTTGTCAGTATCCAATTGGTTCAATGCCTTTTCCAGAACGCCTGCATTACGGAATGTTCCGTCGAAGTGGCAGTTGCCAAGATTATCAGCACTTAATATAGATGTATCTTTATCTGCTATTAATTGGCAAAGCAATTTGGATGTTTGAACCTTGCTGCCCGGGATATTGTTTTTCTGGGTGAAAAGAGGCAATTGCCTGTCGGGATAAAGTAGGTAACTATATTGTTTGCGATGGAACATAGTGCTCAATTTCAACGAGTTAAGCACATCAAGGCTTTCCTGTACCGATAAATACCCTGAACTTAGTACGGCAACCTGGCCTTCGAGCATTTCGTATAAATGCCTGATGGATATTTCCTGTTCAGAAAGCGAGATCAGGTTATAGGCATGATAAAGGCCATCTTCACGCTTGTTCACTTTTATGGACTGATCCATATATTCCAAAGCGAGCAAAGTGAACTCATGTAAGGCTTTTACTTTGAGCACTTTTTTTCTGCCTGAAAAGGAATTCTCATAAATGGAGTTCCTATAATCACTTCCTGCTTCACCAAGACAATCAGTAAAATTGCGTCTTTCGGCATTTGAAAATCCAGTTTTGAGAAGTGCAGTGTTTTCAGCAAAGAGTGTTAATATTTTGCCGAATAATGTTTCAACCTCTTCTGAAACAGGTATTTCATTGCTGCCAGTTTCATTGAAGCGTTCGGACCAGAATTTCAGGAAACGTCGTAAATAATAAAGCGTAACCATCGAAACCCCATTTCCTACAAGGGCATTGTTGGCATCGTTCCATTCTGGACGCTGAGTATTGAGCCATATTCCGGCCTCGGGAATAAAATTGCTTAATTTGGCCAGTAACGTAACCAGTATTTTTTCTGTAAGATTAACCCGGTAAATTTCATCTTCCTTGCTTCTCAACAAGGCTCCGTCAGCACCGGTTTTCTTGGTTAATTCTTTGATTTTATCATTTAGGGGGAAATCAAAAACGATAGTATCCTTTGGGTTTTTTACAATTTCGGAATAAGGTTTTATACGGTATGGCACATTGACATAAACAAAAATTTCCTTTTGCAATAATTCGTCCAGTTTGCCCGGATGAAATTCATTTGATAATTCGAGAAATTTTTGGAGGTAGATAATCTGGTGGTCTCCCCAGTAGCCAATATACGACCAGGCATCGTGAGGATCAGGACATTCCCAATCAATTCCTTCGCGGGTGATGCGGTATGGATTATAGCCATCGGCAGTGGTAGCATTTACGAATTTGCTGATCATACCTTCAATAAATTCAGGATATGAAAGACATAGTGCTTCCCAGTTTTGAAAAATATCGCGCCAATTTCCTTCGTAATTCAATTTTACCGAGCCATCTTTATTTTTTGTTTCGATAGAAAACTGGTTCCACGGACGGCTTGGATCGCCATGCCTCCGGCTAAAAGTTAGAGGCAAGTATTCGTAGCAAATCCTGATCAGATCCTGGTCTGAAGTGTTTTCAGCTAACCCGATCAATTCCAGATAATCGATTTGTTCGGGAAGTTGATCGA
Source organism: uncultured Bacteroidales bacterium (assembly GCA_903878265.1). Taxonomy (GTDB): domain Bacteria; phylum Bacteroidota; class Bacteroidia; order Bacteroidales; family UBA4417; genus UBA4417. The sequence goes on from CAIRHD010000169.1 coordinate 35,186, forward strand.
GCCAGCTTTCGTAGTTAACGGTTACAGTTGTATTGATTTGCCTGATAAAAAGCACAAAATCAGCCTTATCAACGGTGTAATTGCTAGTAAAAATCCCACCTCTCATTACATTATAAAGCGTATTTGAGAAATGGCGGGCACAGCTTAACTCGTCAGTGCTCAATTGCATCCCATCCGCATCGCCGACAATTTTCTTCAGGTTCGTTGTTCCATTTTCGATATCGGAATCTACCAGTTGTTTTATGTTTTTCGTGGTTTTAATAGCATGGTCGAGATTGGCTATATCACCACTTTCCTGGTTGATTTCAGCAACGATCATCCATTCCATGCTGGCATCTTTTCCAAGTGTTAAATTCGTATTCACATAATATGCGCCCCGGCTAGCCCGTATATCGACTTCTGTTTCCACAGGCAATCCTTTTTTAAAGTTCTCAACCTGATGGTCGGAAATAAGAATTTTTGCATCGCGATTTAGCCCACACAACCAAACAGATGTTGCTTTAAGCGATTCGCTCGGTTCGGCGCGGTCAACAGGGATTGAGCTTAACATATACAAACCCAGCTTGGCATCTTCTATCAGTTCGCTCTTTTTATAAGCATCGAGCAGATTGCTAAATCCATTCTGAAAATCGTAATCAACGCCATTGGGTAGGATATTTCTAATCCCATCAAGCACATCTATTGTAACCGATCCATCATTTTGATTGCTGATGACCGACTTTTTTATAAACCCGAACTTTTCGCTGTTAAACCATCCGTATTGAAACCCAACACCCAGATCAACATTAATCTCTTCGAAAATAATTTTATTGCCAAAAACGCTTTTATACAGATTTCTTTGTATGTGATATATTTCTTCCGCTTGAAATGTGAAAGGTTCCCATAAATAGGTTTTCTCTTCTTTACTTACAAGCAGGTAAGTTTTGCTTCCAGTGATATTTCGGTAATCATGAATTTTATCAACGCTATAATAAGGGAACAAGGCGTTATTTCGATCCATTCTGCCAGCCGACAACGAACCATTACTTGAAATAAACATCCAGTGATCTGAATTGCTGACTATAGTCATAAAGAAGTCAGGCATTTGGTTATAGTTACTGATTTTGTAAAATTTTTCGTTTTCAATTTCAACAAATTCGCCTTTAACTTCTTGTCTGCTGGCGTTGATCTCAGCATTTCCTAAATAAATTGATCTCTTGTTCATTTTGTTACGCTTTGAAATCTTTTTTTTGTTTTTAGCTTTGTAATTAAAGTTTCTGTATTAAAGTGTTTCTGTAAGTAAATGTTCAAGCGAATCACACTAAATTTTGCAACGAAGCTAAGGCAAAAATTAAGAATAAGGTGTAAAAGCAAAAATTTCTGAACTAATCAACTCAGAAATATTCCCATTAAATCCATTCACCCCTTCCAAAGTAAAAAGGAAGGGATGAATAGATTGATGGTTTCCTTGTTAAAAGCAAGTATGGAATTTACTTTTTAATAAATTTTACAGAAGCGGTTTCGCCATTTGTATCTGTGAACCGGATGATATAAACACCTGTTTTAAGGTCGCTTACATCTACACTCTGCATTACGTTACTATATTCTTTAATCTGGGTGCCCACCACATTGTAAATTTTTACTTTACTCAATGTTGCCTTTGAATTAAAATATAGAGTTTTTTCGGCAGGGTTAGGAAACACAACCAAATTGTTGCTTGCAGCATTCAAGGATTGTATTCCAACAGTTACCCCAAAATACATATCGTCCCAGTAGTAAGTCTGCTCACCTGCCTGCGCCCCGGTTTTCCCGAAATTGAAGAAGATGGATGCTTTGTTATAGGAATTCGCAAGGTTCAAAGCTGCCGTTCCTGCTGCTTGGTTGCTGAAGTTAAAAATCAACATTTGCCAAGCAGAGGCCACAGTGGTTAAAGCTTCCGTTTCAACACTGATTGTTGGATCGTTCGCTGCTTCCACTTTCAAGCGGATAGGAGTTCCTGCAGTTGGCGACCATACCCTCACGCTCATGCTGGTTGCCCCAACGGCAAAAGGAATCGGTGCAGCAAAAC
>CAIRHD010000170.1 GCA_903878265.1 uncultured Bacteroidales bacterium
ATGGGTGGGCTTTTCAGGTATAATCAGATAACCGATAAAGTTAGTCCCGCGTTTTCGGAAGATGGGATAATAAATGTCCATGTACTCTGCCTTTTCAATGAAAATGAGCAGAAAATCTGGCTTGGCACAAGTACAGGAATGTTGAGGTACGATAAAAGGAACCACAAAGCCGAAATTTTCAACACCACAAATTCGGAACTTACAAATGATCAGGTTTTGGATATTAAACAGATTCCTGACGGGCGAATCATGATAGCAACTGATGGTGGTGGTTTAAATTTATATAATCCTATAAACGGCAATATAACATCCAGTAAAAACGATCCTAATAATCCTTATACCATAAGCAACAACTCTGTTTACTGCATTTTTGTTGATCTGAACAAAGGGCTTTGGGTGGGAAATTATAGTGGTGGGATTAATTATTACAGTGAATTTGATTGGAAGTTTCTTCCTATAAAACATCAGGTCAACGACAACGAGAGCCTTTCCGATAACCATATCCGTACTTTTTTTCAGGATCGCGAAGGGAATATCTGGATTGGTACGCTTGGTGGTTTGAACCTCTACAATGCAACATCAGGCAAATTCAAATCTTTTACTTTCAATAAAGCGGAAAGCAATTCGCTGAGTTCCAATTCGGTGCTAACCATTTACGAAGATCGTGACGGGTATATATGGATTGGAACTTTTGGTGGCGGAATCAGCATTTTCGATAAAAAGAACAACACTTTCCGAAAGTTCAGCCATGTTGACGATGCAAGCGGTTCCCTCAACAAATCAAGCATTTATGCCATTAGCGAAACCAGCAACAACAAATTATGCATTGCCAGTCTTGGAGGGATTTATTTGCTCGATATGAATACCGGCAGGATGAAAAGGTTTACATCTTCCAACTCAAAATTGTCGAGCAATACGGTTAAAGTATTGTGCAACAACAGGCAAGGAAATGTTTGGTTAGGGACAAACCGTGGTTTGAACCTCTTTAATCCCGAAACCGGGGAATTTAAAGTATATCTGCATTCAAATTCGGACACCGCGACCTTGATAAACAACCGGATTTTATCCTTGCTCGAAGACAGCGATGGCAAGCTTTGGGTTGGTACTGAGGGAGGCGGGATAAGTGTTTTTAACCCATCGCAGGAAAATTTCACAAGTATCACAACCTCAGATGGCTTACCCGATAATGTAATAAACGGCATTGTGCAGGACGACCAGGGGTTGTTCTGGTTTTCGACCAACAAAGGTTTGGTTCAGTATGACGCTCAGCTCAAAAATGTCAAGATATTTACAGCTGCGGATGGTTTGCAAGGAAACGAGTTCAACCAGAAAGCTGCATTTAAGTCGCGTGAAGGAAGGCTATATTTTGGAGGCAGCAACGGTTTTAATGCTTTTATGCCTGGAAGCCTTCCATTCAACCAAAACCCGCCTAAAGTAATTTTTACCGATTTATATATTTCCAATAAAATTGTAAACGTGGGCGAGGCTAATAGCCCTTTGGACGAGCAGTTATTCTTACTGAAAAGGCTCACGCTTACAAATGAACAGTCAAATTTCGAGATCCATTTTTCGGCATTGGGGTTTATAAACAAAGGCAAGTATAAATATGCCTTTATGATGAAAGGGATTGATAAATCATTTACCGATTTCCGTGAGGTTCAATCAGCCAATTATTCCAATCTTCGGCCCGGGCTATATACTTTTATAGTAAAGGCAGTGAATAACGATGGTATTTACAGCCTCGAACCGACAACTATCGAAATACGGATTTTACCTCCATGGTATAAAACATGGTGGGCATATTGTTTTTATGCACTTGTAATTATTGGGGCATTGATACTTTTTATCAGGCTTAACACTTCGTGGGTAAAGGTAAAACAGCAACTGGCTCTTGAAAGAATTGAAAAAGAGCATATTGACGAACTAAACCAGTTAAAACTTGGCTTTTTTACAAATATTTCGCACGAATTCAAAACCCCTTTGACCTTGATATTGGGTCACCTTGATAATTATAAAAATGCTGGTGCCGAGCGAAAATCAGAAACTCTGGCTAACATTGAGAAAAATGCAAAAAGACTGTTGTTCCTTATAAACCAATTGCTGGAATTCAGGAAAGCCGAAAGTGGCCTTATGAAACTTAGAGCCACAAAAAGCAATGTCGTGCAGTTGCTTTCGGGAATAAAAGAAAGTTTTAACGAGCTTGCTGTAAAGAAGAATCTACAATTCGATTTGCTTGTTAATGGCGATATTCCTGAAATCTGGTTCGATACGGAGAAAGTCGAAAAGATTTTCTTTAATCTTTTATCAAACGCTTTTAAATACACTAATGAGTACGGCTCTATAGTAGTGCAAATCACTGAGTTGAAATTGTCGGAGTTG
>CAIRHD010000171.1 GCA_903878265.1 uncultured Bacteroidales bacterium
ATGGCCAATATTTGTAAAAATACCGATAGTAGGCTGTATGATGGGTTGAAGGTGGTCCATTTCATCCTGCTCCGAAATACCTGCCTCGAAAATGGCAAGTTCGTGGTTGTCGCGCATTTGCCATACCGATAAAGGCACACCGATCTGCGAATTAAAACTTTTGGGACTCCGGACAATATTCTTGCTCTCGTTAAGCAACTGGAAAAGCCACTCTTTCACTATGGTTTTGCCATTGCTTCCTGTAATGCCAATAACCGGTATGCTGAATTGTTTACGGTGTGCCGCTGCCAAAGCCTGCAAGGCAAAAAGACTGTTTTTAACCTTTATAATATTAGCATTATAAAGTAGAAGCAGGTTGTTGGGCTCATTTTCGACCACAAAATTCCTGACGCCTTTTTCGTAAAGTTCTTCAATGTATTTATGGCCATTATTGCGTTTGCTACTAAGGGCAAAGAACAGGCTTCCTTCGGGGGCAAGCAAGCGACGGCTGTCAATAACCAATTCGCTTACAAGCGCGTTTGTATCGCTTTCCTGAATTAGTTCGCCCCGTACAATTTGGGTAATTTCTTTAATGGAATACTCTGATTTGCTCATATTTAAGGATGATAGTTATTTTTTTATGGTTCAATTTTGGTGGACGAATTTAAATTTTGAGAACTTTAGGCAGAAATCAGAAGTTATCCTGAAAACTGTTTAATCCAATAATAATTGCCTATTGAGCATTTATTAACATCCTTCAACTTATTATCAGGTTGTTTTTATAACCGCATTCTCTTTTGTTAGGTTTAAATTTATTTCGTCCCTGATGGGACTATTTTCAACTTTTATTTACCTTGTTACCAACATGTTGTCCCTAACGGGACAGTCCAATAGGTAATGAATATTAGTTGAAACCAAATTAACCCCTGAATTTTGTAATTCCCGTTGGGATGCTATTTATCAATTAGTTAGGACTTCTCTGATTATTTTAACCTGACAACAGCGTATCGAATTGGTTAACATTTAGCTTTTACTTTCCGGTTTCAGCTATCAAACTGAAAAATTAAATCGGTTAATTCAGATTCTATTTTTTGAAGAACATCTTGTAAACATTGCCCAAAAATCGCATCAATATTCCTTTTCCTTTTTGCTAAAACCTAATGGATTCTTGTTCAGTTCGGCCCATTGCATACGGTTTTTGAATATTTCGCAAGCTAAGTACATGGCGGCGCGCATCGAGTCGGCAGAAGCCTGGTCTTTTCCGGCGATATCGTAAGCTGTGCCATGTGCTGGCGAAGTGCGAACATAAGGCAAGCCAGCGGTGAAATTTACGCCGTTTTCAAAGTTCAGGGTTTTGAAAGGGATAAGTCCCTGGTCGTGGTACATGGCTAAAATGGCATCAAACTGTTTGTAACCCGAAGAGGCGAAAAAACCATCGGCAGGATAGGGACCAAATACGAGCTGGCCTTTTTGCTGGGCCGATTTTATGGCTGGGATTATAACTTCCTTTTCCTGGTTTCCTATAAGCCCGTCGTCGCCGGCATGTGGGTTAAGGCCCAAAATGGCAATGCGTGGTTTGCGGATATCGAAATCTTTGCGC
>CAIRHD010000172.1 GCA_903878265.1 uncultured Bacteroidales bacterium
CTCCTGAAGAAGTGATGCATATAGACAAGCTCTTTTTAAATATCAGAAAAGAAATCAATGAAATACTCCAAATTTATGGAATCAAAAAAGCAGCATAGATTATCGTTAACATGTTAACGATACTGGCTTTTTAAGAGCCTAACAATATACATTCATCGGCTACCAATGCACATTAAGAGGTCAAAAATACGCATTAAAAGGATAAAAATGTTTATTAAGAGGTCAACAATAAATATCTATAGCTTAACAATAAACATTAAGAAGCTAACAATATACATCAAGAGGTCAAAAATATAGATTAAGAGGTCAAAAATGCATAATAGTATCTAATAGTTCACCCCTCGCCCCTCACCCTTCACCATTCACCCCTCCTTAATCGCCCCTCGCCCCTCACTTCCCACCTACAACCTCACTTATCACAAAACACCACGCATAAAGGCAAGGGGGAGCTTTTTGCAAGGCCGCAGGTATGGTAACCACGGTTTCTCCATCCACTGTTTTCCATTTCAGTTTATTTTTGGTGCCAAGCAATTGTATGCTAGCATCCTTAGCAGGTTTAATCCCTTTAATAACAAGGGTAGGAGGGAGGTTCGCCTCATCCTTTGCGGCAAGGTAAATGGCATTTACCCGTTTGTCCTTGTTTTGCGTAAAGCAGATATTGTTTTCTTTATACGGTGCTATGGGCCGTGTGGCATAAATAGCATCCCCGTTCACTTTCATCCAGGCGCCAATTTCTTTCATCCGCATATAAGCAGCCGAATCGTAATCGCCCAACGGGCTTGGGCCGATATTCAAAAGGTAATTGCCGCCCTTGGCAACAATATCCACAAGGTAATGGATAATGGTTCCGGCAGGTTTGTAAATATCGCCCGGCACATACGACCACGACGAAGCCATAGTCATACACGTTTCCCACGGATAACTAAGCGGCACATCAGGGATTTGCTGTTCGGGGGTACGGTAATTCTCAAATTCGCCACTTACCGAACGGTCCACCACAATAAGTCCCGGCTGATGCCTGCGGCCCATGGCAGCAATGTTGGCCATATCAATATCCTGGTCGAAAGGGATGGTTTTCTGCCAGTCAATATTTGGGTCAATGCTTTGTTTGGGCCTAACCCAGCCACCATCTAGCCAAAGTATGTCCACTTTCCCATAATTGCTAAGTATTTCCTCAATCTGGTTGTAGGTAAAATCCTTGTATTGCTGCCAGCGTTCGGGATAGCGTTTGGGGTCGTAGTTCACGTTGCGGTCTTTGGGTGGGAAATACGGCCACCAATACGAGTCGCAATGCCAGTCGGGTTTCGAGAAATAAGTGCCTATTTTAAAGCCCTCTTTCCTGAATGCTTCCGTAGTTTCCTTGCCAACATTGGCCTTAGGGTTGGTGTGGTAAGGCGTTTTGGTGCTTGTTATTTTATAATCCGTGTATTTGCTGTCGAACATGCAAAACCCATCGTGATGCTTAAAAGTCAGCACCATGTATTTAAAACCGGCATCTTTAGCAGCCACAGCCCACTTATCAGGGTTAAAGTTTACGGGGTTAAATGTTTTCTGCAAATCTTCGTACGCTTTTTTGTAAGTAGTATAGTCGCTCGAAAAAGGGCCTTTGCGTTGCGTCCAACCCTCGTCCTCAGGGCAAATGCTCCACGATTCCACCACACCCCATTGGCTGTAAGTGCCCCAGTGCATAAAAATCCCGAATTTCAAATCCTGCCAATCTTCAATGTTCTTAACAACCTGCGGGTCATTCGGAACAATGTACGGGCTTTCGGTTTCCTGTGCGTTGGTTATTTTGCCAATTATCAGCAACAATAGGAAAGTAAAGAAAATTGATTTCATGTTGAATTGTATTATGGTTAGAAATTATGTTTGTAAACCGAAACCCTGTTCGCATTATTTATTAAATCGATCAATCCATTTCTTGGACATCGTTAGCTGGTCCGAAAATCCTGGCACCAACAAACGAATAGTAGATTATGAACACGTAACTTGCAAGCGGAACCAGTATAGCCAAGGCCATGCTATGGGTTGTGTCGGAAATAAATCCCATTAACGGGGTCCACACCGCTCCACCAATAATTGCCATAATAATCATGGAACCACCTAATTTGGTATGAGGCCCCAGGCCCTTGATGCCCAGTGCGAATATGGTAGGAAACATCAGCGACATAAAAAAACTGGTAGCCACCAATGCCCATCCGCCAATAAACCCGGGAATAAGCACAGCGGCAGCACATAACAGCACATTTATAATGCTATAAATACCCATAAGCTTCCTGGGTTCAATATGTTTCATGAGAGCTGTTGCAACAAACCTTCCGACCCCAAAAGCGAGTATAGAAACAAAGAGCATGGTACCAGCCTCTTTTTCCGATTTTTGCATATAATCTTTCAGGTACTGTATCATAAAACTCCATGTCCCTACTTGTGCCCCAACATAAAAAAACTGGGCTGCTACACCTTTCAGGAAGTGGGGATAATGCATCAAAGCAGATAGTTTTCC
>CAIRHD010000173.1 GCA_903878265.1 uncultured Bacteroidales bacterium
CCACGATATTCCATTTTATGGCTTCAGGATGCTGGCTATGCAGCCGAGCGCATCGGCGTTGGCTACGAAAAAGCCGAAAAAGCTTTTATCGCACTCACTGGTCCTGTCGAACACTTGAAACCGGAAGAATTGTTTGCCGACAGGGATACTTTTTTAAGGCAGTTATTGGGGTTTAACATTATTGAGTTTGGCAATCACAGCATTTTTGAACATAGCTTTAAGGCCGATTTCCAAATATCGCCACAACCTTCGTTCAACAAAAATTTTGAACTTTTTTTGGCGGAATTGCAGCGGAATACTTTGTTGGGAATCCATAATATTTTGCTTGCCGATAGCCCAAAACAAGTTGAACGCATTTATTCCATCCTCGACGATCTGCAGAAAAACCATCCAGCCGAAAATGAAATAGAATTCGTTTGCATCAACCTATCCCTTCACGAAGGGTTTGTGAGCAAAAATTTAGGCATTGCGTGTTATACCGACCACCAACTGTTCGACCGCTATCATAAATTCAGGCTTGCCGAAAGTTTCAGTGGCAAACAGGCACTTACATTGAAAGAAATGTACGACCTGAAACCTGGCGATTATGTAACGCATATCGATCATGGCGTTGGGCGTTTTGATGGGTTGGAAAAAATAAACAACAACGGCAAATGGCAGGAAGCTATCCGCATAATTTACCAAAACGACGATCTACTATACATCAGCATACATGCGCTTCACCGGATTTCAAAATATTCGGGAAAGGAAGGGCATATACCATCCATGGACAAGTTGGGTTCAAATGCCTGGAACAAGCTCAAGGCCAAAACCAAAGCCAGGGTCAAGGATATTGCCCGCGATTTGATTAAACTGTATGCTGAGCGCAAGGCTTCCAAAGGCTTTGCTTTTACTCCCGACACCTATTTGCAGCACGAACTCGAAGCCTCTTTTATTTATGAAGATACACCCGACCAGGTTAAATCAACCCTTGATGTGAAACGGGACATGGAAGCAGATTCGCCAATGGATAGACTTATTTGTGGCGATGTTGGCTTTGGCAAGACAGAAATTGCCATTAGGGCAGCGTTTAAGGCTGTGGCCGATAGCAAACAGGTTGCTGTGCTTGTGCCGACTACCGTGTTGGCCGTGCAGCATTTTAAAACTTTCTCCGAAAGGTTGAAAGACCTGCCTTGCCGCGTGGATTATATCAACCGGTTTAAAAGCACGCAGCAACAAAATGTTACGCTTAAAGAACTTGAAGAAGGGAAAACCGACATCCTGATTGGCACACACCGCTTGTTAAGCGCCGATGTGAAGTTCAAGGATTTGGGATTGATGATTATTGACGAAGAGCAGAAATTTGGGGTTGCTGCCAAGGAAAAGCTCAAGAAATTTAGGGTAAATATTGATACTCTAATTTTGACTGCAACGCCAATTCCCCGCACTTTGCAGTTCTCCATGATGGGTGCCCGCGATATGAGCATTATCAATACAGCGCCACCAAACCGGTATCCTGTGCAGACCGAAGTACATGTTTTTCACGAAGAAATTGTACGCGATGCCATAAGTTACGAATTGGCGCGCGGTGGCCAAGTATTTTTTGTGAACAACCGCATCCAAAACCTCATGGATTTGGCCGGAATTATTAAAAAGTTGGTCCCCGATGCGCGGGTTGGTGTGGGGCATGGCCAAATGGATGGCCATCAGTTAGAAAAAGTGATGCTTGGCTTTGTGGAAGGCGATTTTGATGTGCTGGTAAGTACAACCATCGTTGAATCGGGCTTGGATATTCCAAATGCTAATACTATTATTATCAACGATGCGCAACATTACGGTTTAAGCGATTTGCACCAGTTGCGCGGCCGTGTTGGGCGCTCCAACCGGAAGGCTTTTTGTTACCTGCTCGCGCCACCGCTCTCGGTATTGAGCGACGAGGCACGCAAACGGCTTCGGGCTATCGAAGAATTTGCAGGCATCGGAAGCGGTTTCAACATTGCCATGCGCGACCTCGATATACGCGGTGCAGGAAATATCCTCGGAGCAGAACAAAGCGGTTTTATAACCGAAATTGGTTTCGAGATGTACCAGAAAATACTCGACGAAGCCATGCACGAACTCAAATTAGCTGAGTATTCAGAACTGTATTCCGATGAAATGGATACTGAATTTGTACGTGAATGCCAAATAGAAACCGACCTCGAAATACTAATTCCCGACAGCTATATTTCGAATATTACAGAAAGACTAAGTTTATATAAGGAACTCGACAGCCTTGAATCCGAAGAAGCCTTGCTTGCGTTTCAAGAAAAACTGATTGACAGGTTTGGCCCAATACCAGCCGAAACAAAGGAATTGTTCAATGCAATCCGGTTGAGAAGGCTGGCAAAATCACTTGGTATCGAGAAACTTATACTCAAGAACCAAGTTATGACCGGGCATTTTTTGAGTAACGAAGCCTCGCCCTATTATCAAAGCGAAATATTTACTGCCGTATTAAAATATGTGCAAACTCATATTTCTTCGTGCCGAATGAAAGAAGGATCAGGGAAACTGAGCATTACTTTCCAAAAAATTATTACAATTAAGGATGCACTCACCGTGCTGAGAAAAATGGAGGTAGGTGAAATTGCCTGATTATATGAAGTCCCTGTTTACATTCGCCCAATCCTGTTTCCATTCAAAAAAAAGAAGCTGCCTTTCGGGGGCAGCTTCTTTTTTTTGCTTAAAAATGCAATCCAAGCAACTATTCAAACAAAACTTTTGTGTTCCACACCGAATTTGCAGTTGTTAAACGAAGCAGATAAATGCCTTTACGTGAAACCTGGAAATTCTGGTTCAGGATATTTTCGCCTCTCGTAAGTGCAACATTATGTTCAAACAGGATTTTACCCGTAACATCAATGAGTTGCAAAGTGCCATTATCGGCAGAAGATGTTATGCAGCTAATAGTTACGTTGCCATCAACAATAGGATTTGGGTAAACAACTAATCGGTTTCCCGAAGTTTTATTTGCAAGTATATCGCCAATTCCCGAAAGCGAACCGTTGCTTGTAACAAAAAGTTTGGCAAAATTCTGGTAATACAAATTGGCAATGGTTGCATCGTGTATAATCAAAGTGTTTTCATCATTATCGTTGTTGGCGGCGGCACTCCAGTTATGCGAACCGGTCCAAGCCATAGGATCCGATGTAGGCGCACCTTGATCCACAACCATGTATTTGTTGTGCATTACTCCCGAACTTCCATAAAAAACAAAATGTGTTGCCCCCAAAGCGGCAAGAAGCGTTGTGTTCACGTTGGCTCCGTTATTGCCTTCAACATCGGTGAGCATGTTTACTGCATTTCCTGCCGACTTGCTTGCAGCTATGGCAGTTGCAATTTCATCCCGCGTAAGCAACATGGTGCCAATGCTCAAATCGTGGTTGGTGGTGTTGATTACTTCAACAATTTTCGAATTTACGCCATCGGTAGGGCTGAAATAACTTTCTACCCTTTTCCCATTTATCATAAATTCGTGTGGTGTGTTGTTCTTTTTATGGAAACCGAAACTCGCTTTAGCGGCATCGGGGTTTGCAGTGGAGGAACCCCACATTTCTTCAAACTCTATTTTGTAACCACGCGCAAGACTCTGATCCTGAATTATAACCACATTGTTGGCATCGGTGTTTATTTGCTGCTCGGTTAAATTGGTTGAACCGGTCCATACAATTGGATCGTTTGCATTGGTTGATTCGGAATCAAAAATAAGGAATTTGTTGTGCATGATACCTGTCCGGATTGGGCTGTCGGGGCCAATAAGAACATGAACCAAAGAACCCGACAATTCGTCAAGCCCAATGTTGGCAGTAGTTCCACATCCAATTACCCGCACAACAACGCCCCTATTAGCAGCAGTACGCAGCGCACTACTAATATTGCTGATGCCCGAATTGTTGATGTTATAAATAGCCATATCAATACTGTATTTGGCTCGGTTGATATAATTTATCAAGGTGTCATCAATGGCATTATCCAGAAAAATGGCATTTGCCCCTGTTGAATAAGTTGCATCGCAAGGCGTACTAAAATAAACCTTTATGTCGCCTGTGGAGTTGGAAATGGTGGCAAATGGACTGACTCCCGAAAATGCTGTATCGCTGCCATTAACTGACATAGCCTGAACCCAGATAACCTGCCCCGCCGAAAAGCCAGACAAAGAAATAGTATGCGTGGTATCGCCACCGGTGCCGGCTGCAAGATTGGTTTTAACAGTTTCGCTGGTTAAACCATAGTACATTTGGGTAGTGCCCGTAATGTTGGTTTTCCATTGAAAATCGAGTTGGTTTTTTGTAAAATTTGTGTTGTTAAGCGTACTTGTGAGGAAAATGGTGGCAATGCGTTGAATGTCGCCTATTGTGCGTGGCAGCAATTGGTATCCCGCTGTTGGACTGGCATAATCGAACTGCGATAAAACCCCTGTAATGTTTACGAGTCCTGCGGGGATAGGTTGCCCTATGATGTCGGTCTGGCTGTTTTTAACATAAATGTATCCGCTTTCACCGTTCGCGCTCGTGAATTGGTATTTTTTTTGTGAAAACACGCCTCCGGCATCAACGAAAGTAACATTGTTCAATTTAAGCAACCTAGCTTCGTACGTTTCGTTAAGTTGCACAGGTGTAAGGATAATGGGAGTAGGTGCAGGATTTCCTGACGACCGTACTACAACACTGGTCAAAGGGTCGATTTCGAGAAGTTGGTTGTAATTTTTAAGCTTCCCAGTAATTGTAACCGAATCGCCAATCATTACATTAGTCAGGGACGGCCCGCCTGTTGCGGCATAAGCAGCAATTCCAGCGGTATTGTCCTGAAAATAACGGATAGGCCCGAATTCATTACTGTGGGAAACAATGCCTTTAACTGTTACAACGGTTCCAACTCCCATTCCACGGGCCTCTAAAATAGTGTTTTGTGCATTTGTTATTGCGGTAATCCCAATAAGGAAAAGCGCGAGGGTAAAGATTTTTTTCATGAATTTGCTTTTTTCGTTTTATGGTATTTGTTGATTATGTGAGCTTTGGAGGTTCCAATACCCGAAAATCTGATTTGAGCTACAAATTACAATCGTTGGCGGCCTTAGCAGATTTGATATTTGATGATTTACAAAAAAAAATCGGGATACAAACGTACAAGTAATTTTTAAGTTATTGATGAATAAGTTATTAACTTTGGTTAGCGAAAAATGAAATGGTTTGTCAGATACACGTATTTCCTTGATAATGAACTTTATAAAAATGCGCTTGGTTTTACAGGATCTGATGGCTTCCACTTATGAGTTATGGACTTCAACAGTTTAGGCGGTTTTTAACAGCATACTTCTTAACAGTTCTTAAAAAAATATATCAGTTCGATTTTTTATATTAATTTCGTCAGGTTAAAAATATACTCTGTGTCCGATAGCTTGGTAATAATTCCCACTTACAACGAAAAGGAAAACATCGCTAAGATGATCCGCAAGGTTTTCTCCTTGACCAAAGATTTCCATCTGCTTATTGTTGAGGATAATTCGCCCGATGGCACCGCTGCTATTATTAAAAGCCTGATGCCCGAATATGAAGGCAAGCTTTTTATACTCGAACGCGCAGGCAAACTTGGGCTTGGCACGGCTTATATTGACGGTTTTAAATGGGCACTTTCGCATGGATATAGCTATATTTTCGAGATGGATTGCGATTTTTCCCATAACCCCGACGACTTGGTGAAACTATATAGGGCTTGTGCTGTGGAAGGTGCCGATATGGCAATTGGTTCCCGCTACATAAAAGGTGTAAACGTGGTAAACTGGCCCATGGGGCGGGTGCTCATGTCGTATGGAGCTTCCATGTATGTTCGGTTTATATTGGGCATGCCTGTTGCCGATACTACCGCAGGTTTTAAATGCTATAAAGCAAATGTATTAAGCACCATAAATTTAGATGCCGTTGAGTTTATGGGTTACGCCTTCCAGATTGAGATGAAATATACAGCCTGGCGGTTAGGCTTTAAGATTACCGAAGTACCCATCATATTTACCGACCGTACCGAAGGCACCTCAAAAATGAGTTCAAAAATATTCAAGGAAGCGTTTCTTGGCGTGATGAGCTTGCGGTTTAAAAACATTAAACCTTTGGTTGGATAAATCCTGCAATGGAATAATGCAATATTCCCTTTCTCCATTCAGGTACATCCTGATAAGATTACCCTAAATATAACTCAGTTTATAAGAAAAATCCCCGCCACACTGTAGCAGGATTTTTTTTATTTCTATAATACTCTGTTCCGTATTTGCAGCATCAGTCAAAGGGAATAGCGCAGTAGAAGGGGAAATTATTTGAAAGCCAACAAATAACAAAAGAATAAACTGAATTTTACCGGCACGCGTCTGAAAAGAAGATGTGCGCCAACGAGGCAAAATCAACTCCAACTTTGGCGAAATCAACTACAACTTCGACGAAATCAACATCAACTTTGGCGAAATCAACATCAACTTCGACGAAATCAGTTATATTCTCACTTTCCCAAATCTTCAAATCTCCACATTATTGTATTACCACATTATCGTATTTTCAAATTACCCCATTATCGCATTACCCCATCAGCTCATCTCCAAATCCCTTTCAATAGCCAAATAAAAAAGAGGTTGACTTAATTTAAGTAAGTCAACCTCTTTATAATTATGGTTTGTGAAAGTTTATGCCTAATTCACCTTTTTATCCGAAATGTATTTGAAGGTTGGAGGGTTTCCACCACTTGCTGGAGCAGTACACTGGAACACATATTCGTGGTTTTCGTTTCCGCCGCCGGTGCCGCCTACATAATAAACCAAAGTGGTTAGTTTGTAGTAAACATCTATTCCGCTCACTTGTGGCACTGCATCAGGATAACGGAGTTGGGCAAATTTTTCCATCCCGCCTTTTAATCTGCTCCACATTAAGGCAACTTTAGCTTCGGTTGTGGTAAGGGCATTCAACTCAGGGTCTATGGTTACTGGTTGTACATAAGTGCCCGTAAAATAAGGGTTACGGTAGCTCAGGCGGAAACTTACATTTGAATACCTGCTGGCAAATCCCCAGTAATATTCTTCGTTTTTGTAGAAAGGGTGGGCAAATATGGCTATTTCGGGGGTTGCCAACACATAATCGACCATAATCTGATAATCGGACTTTACCATGGTCATTTTAACGGTTGGGTCGTACATCCATTCGGTGCCAATAAAGTTGTATTGTTCAGCAACTGCCGACCAGATTGTTCCGTTAAAAGTCAATAACCTATATTGTTTTTTGGTGGCTTTATTTGAGTCGTAGAATAAATAAGTTACCATTTTAACATCGCCGGCAACGGCATAAGGGCATTTTAGTTTCAGGAAAGTATCCAGATATTTCAGCACAGGCATAATATTCGACATATTATCATACTGGCCAGGTTGGTTGGCTCCTTGTCCCATCAAATTGTAATCATCAGCAGTTAAGTTAAACTTGCTGGTTGCAGGCACTGATAATGTATCGCCTTTGTCAACAACATTATATATTGCGTTCATTGTCGATGCTTTATCTGCGTAAATATAGTTCATATTCAGCAAATAAGTTACATAATTTTTGGCCTCTAACTTGGAGTTAAAAAATTTGTTTGCTCCAACATAGTTTGCGTTGATGTAGGTGGAATCGGCTTTAATACGGGCGATATTTGCTTTTATAACAATAGAATCGGCCGAACTGGCAGTTTTTAATTGGTTATTCAAAAGCGTAATCGAATCGTTTGCAACTTTGTTAACAGCAGTTGCTATGGTTGTATAATCGGCATCTACCAAAGTATACGTATAAGCTGCTAAATTGGTTATGGCAGTCTTTGCATCGAGACCATCGAATTGATCGTTGAACTTGGAGCAGCTACTTAAAAGCAGAACGAATGCCAAACCGGATATGAGGGAATAGAAAGTCTTTTTCATGTTTTTGGATTTTTAGAATTTGATTTTTAATGAAGTGGAGAAAGTCCTTCCGAAACCATAAAATACTTGGGATGTTTCCCAGTCATTCTGTGCACCGGTGGTTGCATCGGTAATGTACTCGGCATCGAAAAGGTTTTGGATATTTCCAACCAAAGTAGCGTCTAATGTGCCAATTTTGAAGCGATAGCTTGTGTTGAAATCAAAAACATACGCATCAGGTATTTGCCATGGTTGGTCGAAGTTCAGGTCGCTATAACCCGTAGAAGCTGGGCTAATGCTGAAGTACGAATAGTTGCGACCATAATAGTTGCCATCAAGGCCAACGTTGAAACCTTTTAATATTTCGTACCTTGCGCCTAATGCAACAGTGGTTTGGGCGGAGTTCCCAACATGGATATCTTTCAGGTTTACGTTCATTTTTACATGCTGTGGCGAACCAAAAGCAACCTCATTGCCATTTGCATCGGCAGGTTGACCATTATCGGTATATAAATATCCTGTTGCATTGCTTGCCCAGTTCCAATTGCCAAGTGAAACCATTCCTTTAATCTCCAAATCTTTTATTGGTTTGGCAATCAAATCTATTTCAACTCCTTGGTGAAGAGCATCAACACCTTCCATATTTACAGTTAAGGTTTTGGCTGCAACAGCAGGATCTGGCTGGCTGATTGAGCTACGGACAATGGTTTTGTTCATCCATTTTGTGTTATAGAGGTTCACATTTGCAGTAAAATATTGCGAACGGAAACCGTAACCAAGTTCGGTCGAAAATGCTTTTTCGTTAATAGCGTTAGGGTTGATCGCGTTACTGGTTGTTGATTGCAGGAAAGCACCGCCCGAGAAATAAGGTGCGCGGGAAATAATCCCTACGTTGGCAAACACGTTATGGTTATCGTTCAAATTGTAGTTTGCACCGCCTTTGGCACAATATCCCAATGCGTTGAAAGTTTCCGATTTGGCATATTGCGAATCGTAGTAAAAACGGTCGTAACGCCATTGCGAAGTGTTTGATCCTGATAAGGAAACAAAAGCGCTTAAAGCATCCTTATTGTATTCAGCCTGTGCAAATACACCCTGGCTGAAAACGAAACCATCATAATCGCGATAAACGATATCGCCTACACCCAATTTTCTTGTTTTCCAACTTGGGTCGCTTAGGAGCGGCCGAACCGAAGTGGCATCTATAAAGAAGTTGCCGCCGTATAAATCGGTCAACACATTGGTGTGGGTGCCTTTATAATAGCGGAAGTCG
>CAIRHD010000174.1 GCA_903878265.1 uncultured Bacteroidales bacterium
CATTCGTTTGAGCGGCTTGCGCCAATCATTACCGGCTTGCGTTTGGTAAAAGAACCTGAAGAGATTGTACAGATACAAAAAGCCTGCGATCTAACCAACGAAGGCTTTAGGCGCGTATTGGCATTTGTAAAACCTGGGTTCAAAGAATACGAAGTGGAAGCCGAGTTCTCCCACGAATTTATCCGCAAAGGCAGCCATGGGCATGCGTATCCGCCCATTATTGCCTCGGGGGCAAATGCTTGCATCCTTCATTATAACACCAATTTCAATACCTGCAATGATGGCGATCTGTTGCTGATGGATGTTGGCGCGGAGTATGGCAACTATGCCGCCGATATGACCCGCACCATTCCGGTAAACGGCAAATTTGCACCCCGCCAACGCCAGGTTTACGATGCTGTGCTGCGTGTGCTGAAAGCCGCTACCGCCATGTTAAAACCCGGCACCAGCATTGATAAATGGCATGCCGAATCCTGTAAACTGATGGAAAAGGAACTTATTGGCTTAGGCTTGATAAGCGAGGAAGAAATAAAAAACCAAACCGAAGATTCGCCGGCATTTTTCAAATATTATATGCATGGAACAGGCCATTTCCTTGGATTGGATGTACACGACGTTGGTACGCGGCAGGTTGTATTTGAATCAGGAATGGTAATGACATGCGAACCTGCTATTTATATCCCCGAAGAAGGGATTGGAATCCGCCTCGAAAATGATATAATGGTGGCAGAAGAACCCATAAACCTTATGGCGGAAATCCCCATAGAACCTGACGAAATTGAAGAGATGATGAAAGGGTAGGCCGAAGTTCTTTGATTGACTTGTAGCAATTCGTGGTTGAATCTTGTTGTTAAACAAACACTTCCGTGAGGTCAATCTTTAGGTCGCCATTAAAAATATTCACAGGGATTTTATCGTTGCCGGCATACATGCCAACGAACTGGAATTTGCTGTTATCGTCCAAAACAAACACGGTTACGTTTTCATCACTTGGGTTCACTATCCAGTATTCGCGCACGCCATGTTGCTGGTAAATATCGAATTTATCTTTCACGTCCCGCTTCGAGTTTTTGGGCGAAACAATTTCTATCACCAAATCAGGTGCGCCAAGGCAACCGCGATCGTCAAGTTTGGTTAAGTCGCAAACAACATATAAATCGGGTTGCAGAACGGTGTAAACTTGCTTGTCCTCCAAGCTTTTTCTATCCTTTGGAAAACGCACATCGGAAGGGGCCTGATAAACTTCACATTTCTTTTTTCGTAAAAAAAACCAGAACAAACCATTAAGATTTGACAATACCCTTTGATGCTGCCTCGAAGGTGCCGGTGTCATCAGTTTTATCAAACCATCGTGGAGTTCGCGCCTCACATCGTCCATCCAGGTATGGTAATCGGCGTAAGAGTAACGTTTGTTGAGATCCAAATTCGGGCTGTCCATGATACTCGATTTTATTTTTTTGACAAAGATAATGATTTTTGTAGGCAAAAATTGGCGGAAAGTTTGGATGGATACAAAAACCTGTCGTGAATTTCTGTGGGGATATGTTTATGAGTATCAGATTAACTCAAATAAATTTCCGCCTGATTCCCAACTATCCCACTTTCATTTTCACCAATTCCAGAATGTCAGTAGTAAAGGCTATTGGAATTATTAAAGCAACAACTTGGTTAAACGAAGATGTAATTTCAACTTTGGTAATCTGCTATCGAATTAATAGTTTTGTAAATCCTAAATTTAAGGAACAACAACCCAAATTTACCCTTTTCCCTTAGCATGAAATACCCCCCAAAAGCAATTGCTCCCATTGTTTTACTACTCACCGCAATAGTAGTTATTGTAGGCCAATGGCTTTCGACAGGCGTAACCGGTGAAACCGATTCCATTACGCATTACCAGATTGCCCGTTATGCTTTTAAGTACCCCGAATATTTCCTGAACCATTGGGGGAAACCACTTTTTACCATTCTGGCTTCGCCTTTTGCACAGTTTGGATATGTGGGTGCGGTAGCTTTCAATATTATTTGTGGGTTGCTAAGTGCCTGGGTTGCTTATTTGATTTCAAAGAAACTGGGATATAAACATGCATGGGTTGCCATAATTTTTACCGTTTTCACCCCGGTTTATTTATTTATAATTTACAGTAGCCTCACCGAAATACTTTTCAGCCTGGTACTTGTTTCCGCGATTTATCTTTTTATCAGCCAGCGGTTTATATGGGCGGCAATACTCATTTCATTTATCCCTTTTGGCCGCACCGAAGGGATGATGTTTATTGTGCTCTTCCTTATTGTATTGATGTGGATGAAACAATATAAAGCCCTTCCTTTCCTGCTCACCGGTTTTGTGATTTTCAGCTTGGCCGGATATCCCTTGTACCACGACTTTTTTTGGTTCTTCACCAAAATGCCGTACAGCAGTAGCGGCTCCGAATTATATGGAAGTGGTTCCTTTTTTTATTATTTCGGGCAGTTGGATTACATTCTCAACTACCCGTTAATCATTCTGTCACTGACAGGACTTATCTTTATAATATTAAGCCTTAGAAAAGGTTTCAATAACCTGCGGGATATAAAATTTGTCACTCTCTATTTTCTGATACTACCTGCGTTTTTCGGGTTTATACTTGCGCAAAGTTTTTTGTGGTGGCAAGGCATTATGGGCGTATTGGGCTCGACAAGGTTTATAGCTTGTGTGCTTCCGCTGAGTGCCATTGTGGCCGCAACAGGCTTTGAATGGGTGATGGAAAAAGCCAAGGCTAACAAGGCAATTTATTATGTTTTGGGTACGTTTATACTAGCTTTGGTGGTTTATAAACCATTTACTTACAATCAAATACCCATGAAAACGGGTATCAATTTCGCGGTAATGGAACAACTTGCCGGATGGCTAAAATCTTCGCCTTACAGCAAACATAAGGCCATGTATTCCGATCCGATGTTCCCGTTTTATATGGATATGGATCCTTTCGACCAGAACCAGTGTTTTAAGGTTTATGATTACCAAAACACTGATCCTGCCAGCTTGCTAAAACATGGCGAACTGATGGTTTGGGATGCCCAGTTTGCCGGATACGAGGGCCATCTGCCATTCGATTCGCTGATGAAAAACCCAAACCTCCGGCTGCTCAATATGTTTACACCTATGGAGGGTTTTACCATTATAGGTGGCGAAAAATACAAGATTGCCCTTTTTATCAAAGAACCAAAGGATACAGCCCAAGCAGTTTACAAGTCATTGTATTCCAATGATTTCGAGGGCAGTTTGCCACAAGACCAATTGAAAAACATTTCCAATAAATTTAGCCATAGCGGTAAAAATTCCATTCTGCTAAGCCCCGAAAACATCTACAGTCCGGCCATGGAAGGCAAATTGCAAAACCTCCCCGGCATGAGCAATGTTTCGTTCCGGGCCAGTGTTAGCATACTGAACCCGTCAACTTCCGAAAAAGGACAGATTATCCTTGCATTGAGCATTGACGATCAGCAACATAAAGTGTATAAATACATTGCAGCAAAGGACACAGATGTGAAATCGAAGCCGGGCGAATGGTTCCAGATTTCGCTCACCGACATGGTTGACCGCAACATTCCCGTTGATGGAAATTACAAAGTGTATGTGTGGTACACCGGCAAAGGCAAAATTTATGTTGACGATTTGAAACTGGAATATATGAAAGTGGGGGAATGAAGGCGTTAATAGTTAATGGTTATTGGTTATTGGTTAATGGCTGATTGCTGATGGTTAATGATTTATGGTTGATGGTGAATGGTTGATGTTTGATGGTGAATAGGCCTAAACGATACTTGGAACTAACTTGGTGTAAAAGTAATTGATACCGCCCCTAAAACAGCATCTTTATCAGAAATTTAGTTACTTGAAGATGGAAAGGTTCGGTATTAAAAAACAAAGTGTTGATTCATTTGCTTGCGATAATTTGCAGGGTGTAGGCACCCCTCTCATTTTTTCAAGGAGAGGGGATGGGGGTGAGGTTTTGGAAATGAAAAGCTACTTGATCAAAAAAGTGCCACTCGGAACTACCTTTAAGTAAGATAAATGAAAAACGACTTTTGTAAATAATTCTTTATTAGTAAGTTAAAATCAGACCGATGAGAGTGAAAAATAATAAAATACATCCTTCTTGTACTCAAAAATGAAAGTTGCCCTTGATGAAAATCCACCTGAAATACTCCAATACCATATCTGCAACCATTAGCTTTTTGCTTTTTGCAGGAATAGTGTTTTTCAGGTTTGAGTATCCGCCGGTGAATATTTTATCGTGGGATGTGTTTGGTTATTATCTGTACCTTCCGGCAACTTTTATTTACCACGACCTCCGCCTAACCGATATTTCATGGTTAAATCAACTTATAGATCAATATCAAACAACTTCAACTTTATATCAGGCAACGGCTTTGCCATCAGGCGGTTGGGTGATGAAATATTCAATGGGCATGGCGGTACTGAATTCCCCAGCCTTTTTTATTGCGCATATTTTCAGTCTTGTAAGCGGGTTTAAAGCCGATGGGTTTTCGCTTCCGTATCAATATGCGTGGGCAATCAGCGGCTTGGTTTATACCGCCATCGGGATTGTAATGCTGAGGAAGGTTTTGCTCCAGTTTTTCGATGATAAAATTACTGGATTCTTGCTTTTACTGATTGTTTTAGGCACCAATTATTTTCAGCTTACCGCTTTTGATGGTTACCTTTCGCATAACTATCTTTTTACGCTTTATACACTAATAGTTTGGTTTACAATCCGATGGCACCAGCAACAAAAGTGGCAATTAGCTTTAGGTCTCGGGTTAAGCATGGGGCTTGCAGTGCTGGCCCGGCCTTCGGAATTGGTTTGTATTCTGGTTCCAATATTGTGGGGAATAGGTTCTGCTAAAGGTTTCACGCACAAAATCAATCTTATAAAATCGAATTTTGGACAAATTTCATTGATTATTGGTTCTGCAATTTTAGCAGGTTTGCCGCAATTGCTTTACTGGAAATATAGTTCCGGGCACTGGCTATTTTATAGTTATAACAATGCCGGCGAAGGTTTTGATTTTACACAGCCTTATCTGAAAGAAGTACTTTTCAGTTTCCGCAAAGGTTGGTTAGTTTATACGCCCGTAATGATTTTTGCACTTGCTGGTTTTGTGTGCCTCTACAGGAAAAACATCGCATTGTTCTGGGGCATATTCTTCTATTTCGCGGTCAATCTTTACATAGTTTCCAGTTGGACCTGCTGGTGGTACGCCGGCGGAAGCTATAGCCAAAGGGCTTTGCTGTCGTCGTATGTTTTGCTTGCCTTTCCGTTGGGCTATTTTATTCGGGGAATCCTGGAACAAAAAAAAGCAATCCGGATTTTGGTTTTGTCGTTGATTGGTTTGCTTCTTCTCCTCAACCTTTTCCAGACATGGCAATGGGCAACCGGAATAATTGACCGCACACGCATGACCAGGGAATATTACTTTGCTGTGTTTGGAAAAACAAGTTGTTCCGATGCCGACCGTAAGCTGCTATTGGTTGACCGTCCTGCTGATGCCGTTGAAGAATTGAAAAACGAATCGGATTACAAACAGCGGACGGCGGCAATTTTTGATTTTGAAAACAATCAGGATCAAGGCATTATAATAAACAAGGATACCGTTTTTGAAGGGAAATACGCTTTGCGATTGGATGAAAACCACCCTTTTTCACCGGCTTTCGAAATGCCTTTCAGCGAAATCACCAACAAAGACCATGCATGGTTACGTGCCGAAGTACAGGTTTTTCCGGTAACGGAAGTGAAAGAAAACATGGCCAGCCTCGTTATAACTTTCCAGCATAAAGGTGAGGCTTACAATTACAGGGCGGCAAGTATTTCACTTTCTTCTTATGCAATGAAACCAGGCCAATGGAACAAAATGCGTATGGAGTACCTCACCCCAGAGGTGCGGTCGAAAGATGATACGGTGAAAATCTATTTCTGGTTACAGGGTAAAACGTCCGTATTTATTGATAATCTTATAGTTGATATTTTTGACTAATTACGCTTTAGGCTTTTGATATCGTTTGGAATGCAATAATCCCAATTTATTCATAAAATGCGAAATGGATGTTTTTAATACACCAAAAGCATATACCGTACTGCGCGAAAGATTGATGGATGAAGCTTCCTTGAAATATTTGGTAGGGCAGGTGATTTCCCCCACAGGGAAACCCATATAGATAATTTGAGAAATCATCTGGTTGTCGAACACAAAATCATCGCTATTTACATGATAATCAATGGAAAGCAGCACTTCGCGCGAAAATGCACGGTAGCCCGTGTGGTATTCGGAGAGTTTCTGGTTAATTAAAATATTCTGTATCAGCGTTAGCCCGCGGTTCGAAATGTACTTGATAAGCGGCATACCTCCTTTGCGTGCACCGTTTCCCAAAATCCGTGAGCCGAAAACAACCGGAAAAACTTCATTTGCAATCAAGTACGCCATACTCTGGATAAGTTGTGGAGTATATTGGTAATCAGGGTGTAGCATAATTACTATGTCGCCACCAAGTTTTAAAGCGGTATCGTAACAGGTTTTTTGGTTTCCGCCATAGCCCTTGTTTTGCTCGTGCCTGATCACATGCTTTATTCCAATTTGGTGTGCAACATCCACTGTATTGTCGCGGCTGCGGTCGTCAACCAAAACTACCTCATCCACTATATCGAAAGGGATTTCCTTATATGTTTTTTCAAGAGTCTGCCCAGCATTGTACGCAGGAAGCACCACCACAATTTTTTTTCCGTTGATCATATTCTCTTTTGTTTTTCTTCTTACTTATTGTAAAACAGTATATTGCGGTGCTGATTAATATTTCTTTATTTCAAAATCGTCACACCAAACCGCCCCTGAACCATGGTTCCAAAGGTAAACTTTTAATTTGTTTCCTTTAAATCCTTCAGGGATTTTTATGTCAAGTTTTGCTTTCTCCCATCCTCTGTCGTCAGTTTCCACATATCCGCTGCTTTGCTGATAGAAAGGCTCTGATGTTACAGTGGTAGCCACCAAAAATGCGTCCTTGCTGCTGGCGGTTTTCCAGATACTGATTTCAAACAAGTCGCTAGGTTTAATATTATTTAGTTCGTAGGGCATGGCATAACTATCAGTATATGAAAGGATAAAAGCCTGTTTTCCTGAACGGGATTTGGTGGCAGACAGATTTTCGTTTTTACAGAATCTATCACCATTTCCTGAAAGAATCCATTGCCCGTCAGGGCTGATGGTTTCAAAATCGTTCTGCAAGGTATAAACCGGCGGGGTGCTGTGAACTGTTCCTGTAAACAATTCAGAATTCTCTTTATCTATTTCAAAAACAGCCTGAACTCGGCTGTCGAAAAGCCTTTTCAGTTTCAATCCACAATCCTCAACCGCTTTAAGTTCGTAATCGGTGCGCGGTCCACCAACAAGCAAAATTTTGTCTCCATATTTTTTAACAAGTTCTACTGCCGGAATATTGGTTTCCCACAACTGGAAACTTTTTTCCTGAACATTGAAAAACAAACCTTCAGGGAACAATTCAAGGAGTTTATCGCTGCTGTACAATCTCGAATACACATTTCCCCAACGCAATGATGAACATTCGTTAAACGAAATGGGATAATAATATACTTTAACATAACCTGCATAATCGCGATCAAGCCGTATCATGGTTTCGTCGGTGCTCTGATTCGATGCACGATAACCCTGATAGGCCAATGTTAAATAAGGCACATTAAGCAAAGAAAAACCAATTACCACTGCAACCATTAACGGTAAGGTAAACCTAAACGTTTTTTTCCATTTTTCTGCCAAACTCTTGTTTATCGATAAGTAAATAAAAACCAGCGCAAATCCCGTAAGGCTTAGTGCCGGAAAAAGGTAATGGTTGCTATGGTAATGTTTTGCAACCAAAAGTATGCTGCCGAACTGAGAAATCAAAACGGCCAGAAGGATTGAGATTTCACTTTTTGATTCTTGTCGCTTCTGTTTCCCAA
>CAIRHD010000175.1 GCA_903878265.1 uncultured Bacteroidales bacterium
AAGATCATCGAACTTAAAAACCCTTGCCCACGCTATGTTATTGCTACTGCAGAACAAAAGTTGGCTGTTGTGCTCAAAAATATTTTGCCCGCTAAATGGTTTATGCAAATCCTCGCGCCGCATTACGGTATTAAATAGGGGGATTGGTTAATGGTTATTGGTTAATGGTTGTTTGTTAATGGTTAAAGGTTATTTGTTAATTGTTATTTGTTAATGGTTATTGGCTAATGGTTTTACGAACGCCACTATTTTGAAGCTGCAAGCCAAAACCCGAACCCAGCAATCGAATTTATCCATCTGATCTTTTTATAAATATGCGACCTTTCCAAGGTTGGACAAAATATGTAAAATACAAAGGGCTGCCCGGTTTGGAGCAGCCCTTCAAAATTATTGGAAACAAAGCTGATTATTTGATAATCATTTTGTTTGTAGCTTTTTGATCGCCGATAGTTAGGGTGTAGAAATAAATACCACTTGTTAGGTTGCTGGCATCGAAAGTTAGGGTTTGTGCGCCTGTGCCCATAACACCATAATTTACAGTGCTAACTACTTGTCCGGTAAGGGAATTGACTACAAGGCTTACCTGAGCGGAATTGTTCAAATTAACATTGATGCTGGTTGTGCCGGTAAATGGGTTAGGATAGTTGATTATTGCCATTTTTGATGGTTTCGCTGCCTCCTGTACGCCTACATTCGGATAATCAACCATTTCGGCACCTTGTAGATAGTAATGTGCAATTGGCTCATCAGCATTCAATGCACTTGTATTAATGTCGGAGATGCTGAGTGGGATAGTTACTACTCCGGCATTATCCATGGCAACTGGCGAAACAAACATAAAGTGCGACTCGCCCATTCCTTCTTCGAGGTAAGTAACGTTTTTAATATCGGAACTATGGTTGGTGTTAACATCGCGTCCCCAGACCATCACATCAGGATATAGGTTGAGCGAATCGGCCATGCCCCAGAATTGCCAATCGGTATCGGTCCAAACGGCAAATACTTTGCTTCCATCATCGGTGCGCGAAGCTTGTAGCCTCATATCCCAACCAATATTTCCCGATGCGGCTACGAATGGAGAGTTGGCAGCAGAAACATCCCGGGTTTGTGGATGCGCTATATAATGACAGAACCATTGTCCGCCTTGCTCAAAGGAGAATTCGAAAACTGAACCATTTTCGTAGCTGTATGTATAACCCAACGAATCAGGATGTTGCGAGTATTGCCCCTGGCAAAGTGCCATAATATGAGGGTTTCCAGCACCATCAACAACTAAATCGGCTTCCGAGAAAAATGGAACTGCTACATCAGGATTAGCCAAGGTTGACCAAATATGATCAAAAACCGTGGAGAAAGTGCTGAAATCAAAGTAATCCATTATTTGCCAGCTTGCACCTTTATCAACCGATTTGAAAAGGATTGGGTAGAAACCTTTGTTGGTGGTTGCACGCGAATCAACTCCTCTGTACATCAGGTATCCAACGCTTCCATCCTTGCTCCAGGCCATATTGGCATATCCGAAAGCAGCATCAAAAGTGCCATCAGGGGCAGCATTGAAAGGGATTTGAACATCAACGTTGGTCCATTCGAAAGCAAGTGTATTGTTGTTGAAATTGCCATTAAACACATTACCAATAGCTGTTTTATAATCTGTTGCATATTTCTGGCCAGCAATATGGACTGTGCCATCGGTACATGAGCTCATTCCCTGACGAATAAGTTCTTTGTAGGTAGAAGTAGCAAACTGTTGTACATCGGTATTGGTCCCATCGTACTTTTGGCTGGCAAGGTAGGTGTAATCCCAGGCTGTAGCTGTACGTGGCCCCCCAACCGAGGAGTAGGCACTTGTTATAGCAGTATTGCCGGCAGGGTTGAAAATAACGCCTGAAGGATAGCGGAACAAACTTCCTCCAACCGATGCCGAGATTTTACCGGTAAAAGTTTCGCCACCATCGCCAGACCAATAGGTACAAATATCATTACCGGTAGCAAGCATAGGAAGTGCTCCCACTGCTTTGTTGTTGCCACGGAATGTGCCCATAATTGCATTTACATCTTTATCGTAGTGCATGCAGTTCTGTTCCTGTACAAGCAGGGTGAACGCATTGCGTGAAGTCCCCATCAAAACTTTTTTAACTGTGGCATTTGTGCCTTTGGTGGTGTGGGGTACATAAGCAGGCAAAACCTCAGTATTACTGGAATAGGCAGGTTCCACCCTGTTTAATTCATTGATAATTTGTGCTTTTTTGTTCAACGGGGTGAACTTAGCAGCTTTTTGCGCCATAACCGAAAAGCTGATCAACAAAGCACTGGCAAAGAGTAATGATTTTTTCATAGTTGTTTTGTTTTAATTGAACATTAATGTATTTGATTGATTGTGATCGGAAAATAAAAACGAAAACCTTTTATGATTTGTTAATGCAAATATAGCATATAAATAAACCATAGATTAGAATAGAAGCAAAAATATTTTTGAACCAAATTGGATAGGAACGCAGAATATTGTTTCTGAATATCCAATTGTGATTAAGTCGGAACTCGGCTTTAATACATACCCTGGCTATTACTAATATCAAGAAGGGCTGCCCAATTAGGAGCAGCCCTTCAAAAATAGTGAAAACAAACCTGATTATTTGATAATCATTTTGCTTGTAGCTTTCTGATCGCCAATGGTTACGGTGTAGAAATAAATACCACTGGTTAGGTTACTGGCATCGAAAGTAAGTGTTTGTGATCCTGCGCCCATAACACCATAATTTACGTTGCTAACTACTTGGCCGGTAAGGGAATTAACAACAAGGCTTACCTGAGCCGATTTGCTTAAGTTAACATTGATGCTTGTGGTTCCGGTAAATGGGTTAGGATAGTTGGCAACTGCCATGTTGTTGGCTTTTGGGGCTTCTTTGCCACCAACTTCTGTGAAATCAGCTTCAACAAACGAAACGCCTTGCAGGTAATAATGTGCTACTGGCTCATCGGCATTAAGTGCGCTGGTATTGATATCGGAAATCCTTACAGGGGTTTCGTAAACTCCCGCATGATCCATTGTAATTGGGGAAACAAACATAAAATGTGATTCGCCCATTCCTTCTTCCAAATAAGTGATGTTTTTGGTCAAAGTGTTGTGGTTAGTGTTAACATCACGACCCCAAGTCATTACATCAGGATAAAGGTTGAGTGAATCGGCCATACCCCAGAATTGCCAGTCGGTATCGGTCCAAACTGCGAATACTTTGCTTCCATCGTCGGTGCGTGAAGCTTGCAGCCTCATATCCCAACCTACGTTTGGAGGAGGAACAGTAGCATAAGGTGAATCTTCACCAGCAACTTCGCGGGTTTTTGGATGATCGATATAATGGCAGAACCAATTTCCACCTTGTTCGTTCGAGAATTCGAATAGTGAACCGTTTTCGTAAGAATAGGTATAACCTAACGAATCAAGATGCTGTGAGTATTGGCCTTTGCAAAGTGCCATGATATGAAGGTTATTGGCACCATCAACTACCATATCAGCTTCAGAGAAAAAAGGAACTGCTACATCTGGATTTGCCAATGTTGACCATATATGATCAAACACATCGGAGAAAGTGCTGAAATCGAAGTAATCCATCAATTGCCAGGAAGCTCCCTGATCAACCGATTTGAAAAGAATTGGAAAGTAACCTTTGGTTGTACCGGCGCGGTTATCAACACCAATATGCATCAGGTAGCCAACGCTGCCATCTTTGCTCCAAGCCATGTTGGCATAGTTTCCGTTTCCTTCAGGGAAACCACCATTCATAAAGTAAGGGACATTAATATCTTGCATTGTCCAATCATACCCAAAAGTATTGTTGTTAAAAGTAGCTGTTTGCACATGGCTCTTCAGGTCGGTATAATTGGCACCATCATTTTTCTGTTTCATTGTACAGATATAAGCTTTACCATCAGTTGTTGCTGATAGACCCTGACGAACCAGTTCACCAAAATCGCTAACAAGGGTATAATCTTTATCTAAGTTGTTGCCATTGTACTGGATTGAAGCGTGGTAAGTATTTGTCCAACCAGCACCATTGGTAACAGGACCTGCAACCAGCGAATAAGCTTGAGCAAGGTCGGTGTTTCCAGTTACATTGTAAATAACACCTGAAGGATAGCGGTTACGTTGGACGGTGGTGCCTACCAAGCCCATTTTGTTTGTAAAAGTAGCACCCATATCAGTTGACCATGAAGTAACTACATCATCGCCTGTTCCAAATAATGGAAGTGCACCTACTGCCTTGCTGTTGCCACGGAAAGTTCCCATAATGGCATCTAAATCTTTATTGTAATCCATACCGTTTTGTTCCTGAACAAGCAAGGTAAAAGCATTGCGCGATGTGCCCATAAAAACTTTGGCAACAGCATTAGTGCCTTTTGTGGTGTGAGGCACATAGGCAGGAAGAACTGAATTGCCATAAGCAGGTTCAATTCTGTTAGATTCGGTTATTAACTGAGCTTTTTTGTTCAGCGGAGTGAACTTTGCAGCTTGCTGGGCATAGACTGAAAAGCCTAAGAAAAGCGCAATAACAAAGAGTAGTGGTGTTTTCATTTTTTTTTGATTTAGTTTAACATTATTGATTTTGGTTTATTTAATTGCAATCGTGTTACTTGATGGTTTATTAGGTTGCAAATATACTGCTTTAACAAACATATTAGAAGAAAATGCTTTTTTTTTAAGAAAAAACTATTAGACTATTTGCAATTTGTGCTAAAAAGAAGGTTGTACCACCTATTTGAAACAGGCTGTTAGGCTGAGGACTGTTAGGCTCCAACCCCTAAAACCAAACCCCTAAGCCCTAATAGGCTGCTTTTTCTTTTGTATCAACAGGAATAATTGTTGACCTGCCTGTTTCGGGTGTTTGGTTAAAGTATTTGCGGTAAGTAAGGTGTCTTTTGGAGAAAACGCCACCAACAGCCTCGTGTATCATCCTCATTTTGGGGTTAAAATCGCCGACCCACGAGAGTTCCACCTCCGTGTATTGCGGGTTTTTCTTCATTACAGTGTTCATGTGCCAAAAAAGTGCCGATTCGATACCTGATTTTTGGTAATGTGGCTTCACTCCCATGATAGTAATCCTAGCGCGGGTAAAAATGCGCCTTTTACCTATAATACCAACTTTTATTTTCCCCCACAGGTTTATCTTGCCATTAAAATACCTGAAGAGTTGGTTGATATCTGGCAACATAACCTCAAAAGCGATTGGCTCGTTGCCATGGTATGCAAACCAAATAAACTCAGGCTGCAAAAGGGGTTTCATTTCGGCCAACATCCTGCGGATGGCCTCGGGTTCGGTGGGCGTAAAATTTTCGTGAAACTGCCAGGCATTGTTATAGACCTCGATAAAATCGGCAATAAATTTTTCCGATTCGTTGTAAGAAAAGTGCTTGAAGTTAAATTCAGGTTTTTGCCTCACCCAATCGGCTATTTTCCAAAACCTTTCGGGGAAGGGCTTTGTTAGATCCAACAAATTGGTAACCTGTTCAAAATACAGGGTAAAGCCGTACTTTTCGAAGAAGGTTTTATAATATGGCGGGTTGTAGTTCATTCCAAAGGATTGTGGAATGAAACCTTCGACAAGCAAACCCCAGAAATTGTCGTTTTCGCCGAAATTGATTGGGCCGTCCATAGCCTCCATCCCACGTTGCACCAACCATGCCTTGCAGGTTTCGAAAAGGATTTCGGCAGCCTTATAATCCTCGATACACTCGAAAAAGCCC
>CAIRHD010000176.1 GCA_903878265.1 uncultured Bacteroidales bacterium
TCGTATTTGTCGGCGGCAACAAGGGTTTTTACAATATTGATTTTGCGGATGATATGCAGTTTTTGTCCTTCGGCTGTGATTGAAACTTCGATGTTTCCAAATTCGTTGTTCATGGTGAGGGTTACGGCAGGCGAAACCAGCGACATGCCTTCGGGAATGGAAATGAAAATATCGTAGGATTCGGAAACCGGGAAAGGGATTTCGAGGGGCTCGGTGCGTTTGCTTACCAACTCTGTGCAATGCCAGCTATCGGAAGCGCTGCCAAGGCTTGGTAGTTTCAGGAAAACAAGCCCTGCTTTTTCGCTTGCAAAAGTGGCGGATGAAGCTTGAAAACTAAACGAAGAAAGGTCAATATCCGTTTTACCTTTTACCATGTCGGTAATTTTTCCATTTCCAAAAACATTTGAAAGCATGGTGTTGGAGTAGGTGCTGTCCTTTTGATTCTTTAGCCAGGGATTTAAACGGCCGCCCAGTTCAAGGTTTAGCTTGCCTTTCAGGCTTAACTCATTCTCCAGTTCGAGGTTGCCGCTGAGTTCCACAAGGTTTTTCGGTTCACTTATAACTTCCATGGGCTGCACTTTGCCAGGAACTAATGAAATAATCCTTTTACCGCTGAGTGTATACCGCAAATCCTGCTGGTCGGTTTGGGTTGGGGAAAGGAAAATGGGGTCCATCCCTTGCAGGCTTACTTTTACCAGAAAACGCTCAAACAGGGAAGGGCTTACTGTCTTTTTTGTATAAAACCTATCAGCGACAACAGCTACCGCTTCGGCCTGAATATTTTGCGACTTTAGCAATGCAACGAGAAGTATTGCTTTTTCGGCTTCGGTGCCGCCATTGCTTTGCCAGATTGAGGCAGCATCCCTCACTTTAAAACCTGAATATTGCAAAGGAACTTGCCAGGTGTTTAGCTCGCCGGTAACTTTTTCCTGAAGTTTCAGTACTTTCAACAAAGGTTTTTCGATACCTGCAACCGCACTTTTTGCCATTTCGGCCATTCCGGCTGGTGTTTCGTATTTAAAGGCTGGCTGGGAAACAAAAACCGCAACCGCATCCAGTTGTTTTAAACTTCCGGCAAACACAAGCCTGGGCCTCGCGGGTTGTTCCTGTGGCCTGAAATCTTCGCGCAAAGCAGCGGGCATGTCAAGCATTTCCCAGGTGTACGTTGTTTTGCTTCCGCTTTTTACAATTTTTGGTTTTGCCGCAATGTTGAACTGCTCGTAATTAAACACAGCACCCGAAGGCACATTGACGATAACAGTAAGTTTCGCAACAGGCGAATTCATCAAAAGCTGTTCGTTGGCCATCAGGGCTTGCAAATATCCTTTCTGGCTTGTGAGCGTATAGTCGAAATCAATCAGTGCGCCACGTTCAAGGCCGGTGTGGGTTACAACCATTTCGCGCAAGCGGTTCCAGACCGGCACGTTGGTAGCAAAACCCGGAAGTAGCTCATTGTACGCATTTTCGGGCGAAGCGACCTGCTTGCCGTCGGCCATGGTGGTTACCGAACGGTTTATTTTCAACTTCTGAAAAGCGGGATCATATACTATAAAATCCTCGCCATACAGGTTGTGAAAAGCAAAATATGTATTTATCAACAGTTTATGACTGTAATGATAGCTTATGCTGCCATCGCTGTTCAATGTAAATTCCTTGGTTTGTTCCTTATAAACTGCATCGGATTTGGCTTCCTGAGCCCTGGCTGCAAAGCAGATTATAACACTGAATGATATGAGTAATAACTTGTTTATCATGGTTTGTTTTTTTGATGTGGGATGGGCGATGGGCGATGTGGGATGTGGGAAGTGGGAAGTCGAATGTTGGATGTGTGAGGTTAGATGTGAGATGTTGAAACCATTTATTATTTTACATTAACCATTTTCTACTAACTATTCTCCATTAACTATTTCTCTATCAACCATTTTCTATTAACTATTTTCTATTAACTATTCCCCATTAACTATTCACTTTTCACTTTAACAATTACCTGATCCGTACTAAGTTTGTTCTGGTAAGCTACGGCTTTTTTGAATGAGGACCAATCTTCGGGTTGGTAAATGCGTTTAGGGTATGCGGCGTTGAACGAGAATTTGAGCGCATCGTTTTCCCTTTTTATATTTCCGTAAAACTGGGCACCGCTTCCATCGCCTGACTGGGGTGCAGGCACATAAACCAATTCCTTAATAGCTGGCAAAGTAATTTTTTCGGTTATCTCAACATTGTGCGAAGTGCGGTCGCGGAAAGGGAATTTACGATCTTCCAGGCCTGTGTCGAAACCCAAATGAGGCATTGCCCTTTTCATAAAACCTGTTGCCAGAAATGGTGTAAAAATAAGTTCGTTGCCCGCCACGATAGCATATTCCGGAATCCGGATCCTGAAATGGATTTGAATAGGACCTGCTAGATAATTGTATGGTTCGTCGTAAGACACTTTAACCAATTGTGCCAGCGGTGAAATGCGCAAAACTTCTTTTTCGACATTGGATGTCCAGTCAGCCACATAAGCGCGTGTAAACATTCCACGTATGGCAGCATCAGTTTGACCTTCGGCCATTACATCGTACTCACCTTCAAGTGTGCCATCGGATGAAATGGAAGTAATTCCGGTCATACGCAGATAATGGTTCGAAGGATTTGAAACTGGCGTTTCTCCCAGGTCGGCACCTTCGGGGACACCCATAAGATAATTTTGTTGTTGCTCGGCACTCGACCAAAGTTCGCGGACAAATGGCACCCATGTTGGGTCAAGTAAATGATACCTTCCATCGGCACGGCTTTTCACCACGGTTACGCAATGGTTAAACTGGTCGGCGGGTATATAGTCAATCCGGGAACCAGCCATAGTCATTGCCGGGTAAGCCTCGAAACCTGCTGCCCGAAGCATTGTAATCAACATTCCGGCTTTATCTTTGCACACGCCGCAGCGATCGGTAAAATTCATGGCTCCACTGTGAAGGGTATATCCCTCGCCTTTGCCCATGCTTACGCCAAGATACCGGATTTCGTCGCCGGCCCAATGGGTGAGTATGGAAACTGAATCCATTTCGGTACGGGCGTTCCGGAGCAATTCGTTAACTTTCTTCCTGATTTCGTCGTTGGCTTCAAAGCTTTTATAATCTTCGTTAACACCATAAAACCAGGTGCTTTTCGATTTCCAGTCGGGGCTGGTGCTAAGGAGTAATTTTGGGGCAATATCGGAAGCATCAACTGAACGTGGCTCGGATTTAAAAGGCAGAATATCCTTTTTTGAAAATGTGTAAACAAACCTGTCACCGCTGCGCCACATTTTGGACGTTACTTCCCCGATATACACTTCGTACTGCAACACTTTGGTAGCAGGAACATCAACACGATAAACTTTTGTAAGTATAGGGTCGTTGCTGTAAAAAGGCACAATGTCGTAAAAATGCCCTTTCATTGGCGGGATATATCTTTCATCATCATCCGTACTTCCTAACAATGCGTACGTGAAGCCTTTGCGGTAAAGCTGAACTTCAACGGCATCGCCGGGTTCCAGACGGCCAACCTCTATCATTTTTTCGCGTGCGCCCCAATAAATTGCCCGTGCCGGTTGCGGATAATCGAGCACTTTAGTTGTGTCCAATACAACTTGCGATCCATCGGCACGGTATATGGTAACGCTCCGTATTTCGGACCATGCCGAAAGCGGGTCGTAATCGTATTTTATTACCGACAAACTTTTTGCACCATCAGGAGTAAGCACTTTGTACAGGCGGTGAATATAGGAGTGGCTGAGGCCTGTTTCCATCATCACAACATGGGTGCTGTCGAAAACAAGGAGCACATTTGAACCGGGAAAATCCTTTTTCTCGCCCGCTTTTTTGATCAAATCGCCGTAAGGCCCGGCAAAAGCAAGCGAAGCCGACAATAAAACAAGCAGGAAAAGCAATGATATTTGTTTCATAACGAAAGGGGTTAACTTGAAAAATAAAGGGCATAAAGGTATAAATAGTATTCATAAAAAAGTGATCATTTTTGATTTATGAAGGGAATCAGACGATTTCTATTTTATTCATGTTTTTTTTAACAAACAACTATCGACCTGATTATTTTATCCTATCTTTGCCCTAAAGTTCGCAACTAAGGCAATTACATCGAATGGCACAAAACTTCAATACCGTTTTCAACAATAATAATCCGTTTCCGGATTAGGAAAGCTGTTTTGTGTTTGAAAAATCATAAGGTAGGCTTTCCGGTTCGGGAAGCCTTTTTGTTTTAGGTGTTTTCGCGTTTCTTATTTTCAACTTAAAATCGTAAAAGTATGTGTGGAATTGTAGGTGTTTTTGAATTGAAGTCGGCTTCGGAGGATTTGAGGCTGCAAGTGCTCGATATGTCGAAAAAACTGCGCCACCGTGGCCCCGATTGGTCGGGGATTTATTGTGGCGAAAAGGCCATTTTGGCTCACGAAAGGCTTTCCATTGTTGACCCACAATCAGGCGGCCAACCCCTCAAGAGCAAGGATGGGAAACTGATACTTTCGGTAAACGGCGAAATTTATAACCATACCGAAATCAGAAAAAGTTTAGCCAAAAGCTACGAATTCCTTACACATTCCGATTGTGAGGTAATCCTTGCGCTATACCGCGAAAAAGGCATAAATTTCCTGGAAGACCTGAGCGGGATTTTCGCTTTTGCATTGTACGATTCCGAAAATGATTGTTACCTCATTGCCCGCGACCATATTGGCGTTATACCGCTTTATATGGGTTGGGATATGTTTGGGAATTTTTATGTAGCCTCGGAATTGAAAGCACTCGAAGGCACTTGCAACAAAATTCAGGAATTTTTGCCCGGGCATTATCTTTACAGCAAAGTGGGCGAAATGCGCAAATGGTACACGCGCGAATGGTCAGATTATGATGCAGTTAAAGACAATCACTCCAGTATCCACGATTTGCGCATAGCATTGGAAGAAGCCGTCCACAGGCAATTGATGTCGGATGTGCCGTATGGCGTTTTGCTTTCGGGTGGCCTGGATTCATCGGTTATTTCGGCTATTGCCAAAAAATATGCCGCACGAAGGATAGAGTCGCACGACTTGCAGGAAGCGTGGTGGCCACAGCTCCATTCGTTTGCTGTTGGGTTAAAAGGTTCTCCCGACCTTGCAGCTTCGCGGATTGTGGCCAGCCATATCGGCTCGGTTCATCACGAAATAGAATTTACCATACAGGAAGGCTTGGATGCTTTGCGCGATGTGATTTACCACCTCGAAACCTATGATGTTACCACCATTCGCGCCTCAACGCCCATGTACTTGATGGCAAGGGTGATAAAATCGATGGGGATAAAAATGGTGCTTTCGGGCGAAGGCGCGGATGAAATTTTTGGCGGATACCTCTATTTTCATAAAGCACCCGATGACCAAGCTTTTCATGAGGAAACGGTGAGAAAATTGTCGAAACTGCATCTTTACGACTGCCTACGGGCGAACAAATCCTTGGCAGCTTGGGGCGTTGAAGGGCGTGTGCCTTTCCTCGACAAGGAATTTATGGATGTGGCCATGCGCTTGAACCCAGCTGATAAAATGGCAAAAGATGGCAAAATGGAGAAATGGATTTTGCGCAAAGCTTTTGAGGATTATTTGCCCGAAAGCATTGTATGGCGGCAGAAAGAGCAGTTTTCGGATGGTGTTGGCTACACCTGGATCGATACATTGAAAGAACTGACTTTTTCAAAAGTTACCGACGAACAATTGGCAAACGCCAAATACCGCTTCCCGGTAAACCCGCCCATGTCGAAGGAGGAATATTTTTACCGTTCCGTTTTTGCAGATCATTTCCCATCCGATGCAGCAGCGCAATGTGTGCCTTCGGTTCCATCGGTGGCTTGTAGCACGCCAGAAGCATTGGCGTGGGACGCATCGTTCCAAAACCTGAACGACCCATCCGGCCGAGCAGTGAAAAATGTACACAACCAGGGATATAAATAATTGGGTGGGTTAAAAGAAAACCTGTGCAATTGTTGCCGATAAATATTTTTGCTGTATCACAAACTATCACTATCTTCGATGAAGTGAATAATCCCCATGTATGTTTCCTAACAAATACATTGTCAATTATATACGGCTGTGTGTGTGCTTTTTTTACAACAATAAATTAGTATGATTTGACAGTTTCCACAATTATAACCCTAAAACTCCAACGGCAATGAATTTACCATTCTTGAAACAGCAAGCGAACGTATTGCTATCAGTTTTTCAGATTAACAAGGGGATATTCTTGGTTGTTTCTTTTCTAATATTTTGTTGCATAAGCAATTGCCATGCCTACGCTTTGTCGTTGCCTGAACAAACCACGATTGATAGCCTAAAGATAGAACTTTCCAAAAGCCAATCTGACCAGAATAAAATAAAAACACTTTTGGCTTTGAGCAAGGCCTATTATAGCGAATCAAACCTTGACACTGCATTGGCTACGGGCAAAAAGTTGCTTGAGGTCGTTGGCAAGCATGGCACAATTGCCGATTCGGCAAAAAGTTTCAGGCTTGTTGGGCTGATATACATGCAGAAGTCGTGGTATGATAAAGCACTCGATAATTTGATGCAGGCTCAGCACTATTTCGGTCAAGCCGGCGATTCGTCCTTTCAAGCCACAACCCTTATGAATGTTGGGATTGTTCACGATTTGATGGAAAATAGGTCGATGGCACTTTCATATTACGACAAAGCGTTGAAATATTTCAAGCGCACAAAAAACGACAAAGGCATAGCCGACTGCGAACTGAACATTGCCATTGTACTCACCAAACAAAATAAATTTGAAAAAGCTTGTCAAAATTTGTTGGGAGCAGTAAAAATTTATGAAAAAACAGGAAACAGTTCGTACCTTGCCGCTGCCTATCTTAACCTTGGTTTGACATATAAAAAAATGGGCGATTACCAACTTGCCATCGAATTCCACGATAAAGCGCTGGCCATTTGGAAACAACAGGACGACCAATATCACATCTGCTATTATCACCTGAATATGGGTGAACTTATGCTCGATCTAAAAAAAATACAGGAAGCTGGTTTGCATCTTTTTCAGGCCGAAAAACTTGCAATAAGCCTTGGTTCAAAAGATCTGGAAGCTAAGGCTTATGAGTATTTGTCCGACTATAACGCTGCCAGAAAAAACTTTGAGGTAGCGTATTCGTACCTCAACAAATCAAAGGTTTTAAGCGATAGCATTCTTAACGCGGAAACTGCCGAAAAGGTCAACCAGATACAATATCAATATGAAATTGCAAAAAGGGAAGTCGAAAACGAGCATTTGGTAAAACAAAACCTCAGTAAAGAATTGGAGCTTTCGAAGAAAAACCTTTTCCTATATATTTTGGCAGGAATACTTATCCTTATTTTGATACAAGTTATTTTCTTGGTGAACAAGAACCGGATAAAACGAGTCGCAAACGAGAAACTGGAAAAGCAGAACAATTTTATCAACTCCCAAAAAAACGAACTTATAAAGCTAAATGCATCTAAGGACAAGTTCCTTTCGATACTTGCGCACGACATTAAAAATCCGCTGAGTTCCATTTTTGGGATAAGCGAATTGCTGCTTTCCGACTATGATAAATTAACCGAAACGGAAATGAAAGTGTTTGTTAAGGACATACATACCCTGTCCGACAACCTTTACGAAATTATAAATACGCTACTCACTTGGTCGATGTCGCAAAGCGGAATGATAACATACCGTCCAAAGAAATTTGTAATCGATGAGTTGTGCAGGAAATCGGCAAA
Source organism: uncultured Bacteroidales bacterium (assembly GCA_903878265.1). GTDB lineage: Bacteria > Bacteroidota > Bacteroidia > Bacteroidales > UBA4417 > UBA4417. The sequence goes on from CAIRHD010000176.1 coordinate 7,745, forward strand.
AACACTTCAGGTTGTGGCCAAACAAAAAGAGATACAAATAGTATGTGAGGATAAACCCGAAATTTCGGTTTTTGCCGACGAAAACATGATACTTTCGGTGATGCACAACCTGATAAACAATTCGATAAAATTCTCGCACCATGGCGCCGAAATTCTAATTAAAATCAAGGAGTTGGATGGAAAGGCCGAAATTTCTGTAATCGATACTGGCATTGGCCTTTCGCAGGAGAACCAGACAAAAATTTTCCGCTACGATCAGCATTTTTTGAGCAAAGGAACCGCCGGCGAATCGGGAACAGGCCTGGGACTTATACTTTGCAAAGATTTTGTTGAAAAAAACAACGGCACAATACAGGTTATTAGTGGGTTGAACGAAGGCTGTACATTTGAGTTTACGCTGCCACTTGAAAACTGAGGTTTGGGCATGCCAAATTCTATGTACATGCGCCTTTTCTAATTCAACATTTGAATTAGTATCCTACTCTTTTTCTTGCTTTTACAAATCCTAACCCAATAAAATTTGCAATGGTATTATCCGAAATCACATCTTATCTAAACAATGAAATTGCACCCACATTACAGGAAAGCTATGATAATTGCGGTCTGCTTATTGGTGATTCCGATATGGATATTACCGGTATTCTGGTGTGCCTCGATATAACTGCAGAGGTTTTTGATGAAGCCGCCGAAAAAAATTGCAACCTAATCATATCGCATCATCCTTTGATTTTTTCCGGGTTAAAGAGCATCACAGGCCGCGATGAAACCGAACGCCTTGTAATTAGGGCGGTAAGGGCAAATGTAGCGGTTTTCGCTCTTCACACCAACCTCGACAACCACCATAAAGGCGTAAACCATTTCCTATGCGAAAAACTTGGCATTCTGGATGTTGAAATACTAAAACCTGTTGCCGACAAGCTTCGGAAACTTGTAACATTTTGTCCGACAATGTATGCCGACAAAGTTCGGGATGCACTTTTCGCTGTAGGTGCCGGGCATATAGGCAACTACGATTATTGCAGTTTCAGCAGCAAAGGCGAAGGGACTTTCAGGGCGCAGGACGGAGCTGAGCCTTTTGTTGGCGAAATAGGCAAGTTGCATGTAGAACCTGAATTGCGGATTGAGACAATTTTTCCTGACTTTTTGGAAAATAGAATTATTTCAGCACTTATACAAGCCCATCCATACCAGGAAGTTGCTTACGATATTTATTTGTTAAAAAACATAAACCGTCAAGTAGGTGCAGGCATGATAGGCATCCTTCCACAAGCAATTGCGGCAGAGGATTTTTTGCTTCAGGTAAAACAAATACTTCAGATTGGAAGCATACGCCATACAGGTTTCCAAAAAAAATTAGTGCAGCGTATTGCCCTTTGTGGTGGCTCCGGAAGTTTTCTGATAAATGATGCAATACGTTGTAAAGCTGATATATACATGACTGGAGATATCAAGTATCACGACTTTTTTATACCCGGCGATAAAATGATATTGGCCGATATTGGGCATTATGAAAGTGAACAATTTACAAAAGAACTGATTTATACCTTATTAAAGAAAAAATTTACTACTTTTGCACTCTTTAATTCCGGCATCAACACCAATCCGGTTAATTATTTGTAAATCAACATAAAACATCATAATTTGTATGGCAAAAAGTGTTGCTAAACCAGCTAAAAAAATCATTGAGGACACACCAACGGCTTCGATAGCTGTTGAAACGGTTGAGGTAGCCCCGATTCCAACTCCTGTTGACCACGGAAAAGAAGAAACTGAAATTTCAATCGAAAGGAAACTTGTCGCATTGTTCACCCTTCAACAAAACGATTCAAAAATTGACCGTATAAAAATCGTGCGGGGCGAATTGCCACTCGAAGTCGAAGATCTTGAAGATGATGTTGCGGGTTTGGAAACGCGCATCGACAATTACATTACGGAAATAAATGTGCTCGAAAAGCAGGTTTCCGATAAACATCAGTCAATTAAAGAAAGCCAAGTTCTTATAAAAAGGTACGAAGAACAACAGAACAACGTTAGGAACAATCGAGAATATGATGCGTTGACCAAAGAAATCGAATTCCAAAGCCTGGAAATCCAATTATCCGAAAAACGCATCCGCGAATTCAATGCTCAGCTTACCATGAGCAAAGAGGAAATTGAAAATGCCCAGCACGACCTCAGCGACCGCCGTAACGATTTGGAAGCCAAGCGCAATGAACTTACTGATATTGTTGCCGAAACCGAACTCGAAGAAAGGGAACTGAACCACAAATCGGAGCAACAGCAAAAAATGATCGAAGACCGTCTTTTGGTTGCCTACAAGCGTATCCGTAAAAATGCCCGTAATGGCCTGGCTGTGGTTTCGGTGGAACGCGATGCTTGCGGTGGATGTTTTAGCTACATTCCGCCACAGCGCCAACTCGACATTAAATTGCACAAGAAAATAATTGTTTGCGAATTCTGTGGCCGCATTTTGGTTGACAAAGAATTGGCCGATTCGTTGAGCTAATATAAACTCCAGAAAACATTTAGGGCCGACAATTTATTGCCGGCCTTTTTTTATACAAAGGAAAGGTTCCACAAGTTAGCATTTCAGAATTTTGACTGCATATTATTTTCACATTCCTGAAAATTTACAATTCTCATGCAGCTTGGATGGAAAGATGTTTAAAATGTATTATTCGGAATCTTATCTTTGCAAATCAACTGTTTGAAATTAACCGGATTCTATGAAGCACTTGGCAATCTTATTGATTTTTATTTTGGTATCGGTAAGTACCGAAGCTGCATTTACTTTCAACGATAATTGCAAGCAGGCTTACACCGATGTTTTGTGTTTGCGGTTTGGCATGGCAAGAAGCCGTATGCAGGCGGAAAAAAAAGTAAACCCCAATAACCAGGTGCCATACATTATCGAAAATTATATAGATTTCCTGAAAGTTATAATTGGTGAGGAAGAAAAGGATTTTATCATTTTAAAAGAGAATAAAGAAATACGCTTACAAAAACTTTCGGCACAAGGTGCTGATTCGCCATGGTTTTTGTACAGCCAATCAATGGTTTATATGCAGTTGGGGGCTGCAAGGATCAAGTTTGGCGAATATGTTAATGCCGCCCTCGATATAAACCGTGCTTACCGGCTATTGACCGAAAACCAGCGCAAATTCCCCTCCTTCGCATTAAATAAAGCTGTACTTGGCATATTACATTCAATAATTGGAACCATTCCCGAAAAATACCGCTGGGCAGTTTATTCGCTGAATTTTGAAGGGACCATACCCGAAGGCAATTCCGAATTAAAAGAAGCTTACCGCCAAATTGTGGCCGATCCCCAACTGGGTTTTATATTGCCCGAAACCGCCTTCCTCCTTACTTTTGTTACTCTAAACCTTACTGTCGATTTACCAGCCGCACTCGATTTGGTCGAAAAATTCCAGAAAGCACCTTTGGATCGATACCTCAAGGAAAGCCCTGTGTTGGTTTTTGCCTGTGCAAATACCTATTCCCGGGCGGGCGAAAACGACAAGGCAATCAAATTGCTGACCGATTGTCCACGCACTTTTGACCGATATCCGTTTCATTACCTCGATTATATGCTTGGGGTGGCAAAACTTGCCCGCCTCGATCAGGATGCCTGCTTTCCATTATTGAGTTTTTTGGGCACTTTTAAAGGGAAAAATTATATCCGTTCGGCATACATGCACTTAGCCTGGTGTTACCTGATCCAGAATGAACCTGGGAAGTATGAAACCTATTTGCAACGAATCAAAATCAGGGGCAACGATCAGGTTGACAACGACCGCGAAGCTTTGTCGTTTGCAAAAAAGAACATAAAACCTGATCTCCCATTGTTAAAAGCGAGGTTGCTTTTTGATGGCGGTTACTATGAAAAGGCGGTTCACGAACTTGATGGATTTAAAACTGATGATAAAAAATTGGAAGTGGAATACACATATCGACTTGGCCGTATATGCCACAATTGGGGAAAAACAGATGAAGCCATTGCCAATTATAAAAAAACGATAAAAACAGGTAAAAATCTACCTTATTTTTACGCTGCCAATTCTGCTCTTCAACTTGGGCTGATTTACGAAAAGCGAAATGATTTTGCCCAAGCCCGGATTTATTATTTAAAAGTCCAGGAAATGGATTTCGACGAATATGAGTTCAGCATCCAAAACAAAGCCTTGGCCGGGCTTAACAGGATTAAAGGAAAATAAGCGGGAGAAATAGGTATTGTATTTTCCTGTTTCCACAGTCAATAAAATGTGGGATTTAGGATTTGGAAAACCTAAGTTTCCACGAAAACTGTTATACCTATTAATAAGGTGTATGCAAATTCACAATCTTACAACGCATTCGCATTTGGCAGAACTCAATTTCAAGTAATATCCACTCTAGAATCCTATGGTTCCACACTTTTCCAGCCTCAA
>CAIRHD010000177.1 GCA_903878265.1 uncultured Bacteroidales bacterium
GGGGCTTTGAGGGAAAAGCAAGGGAAAAGTCTTCCGGAATTCAATAATTATAAGAATTCGGAATTTTTTAAAGTGCTTATAATCAATATGTTTTAGAAGAAGAAATTTCTATAGTTCAATTTAGTGGAATTTTAGTGGAATTTTTAATAAAAACCACGGGACTCATCCCGGTAAATTTTTTAAAAGCCGTGTAAAATGTTGATTTGGAATTAAAGCCCGAAAAGTCAGATAAATGATCGATGCTCAGATTTTTGTTTTCAGCCATGGAAATCAACCTGCAAGCTTCCTGAACCCTGCGTTGATTGATATAATCGTGAAAATTGATTTTGTAATTCTGATTAAACAAATTTGATATATAGGTTTGATTTGTATGAAGCAATGCTGCTAAATCGTTCAATGTAAGTGTTTTATTCAGAAAAGGCTTTTGGTTTTCCATCAAGGCTTCAAGTTGCAGGGCGAGTTGTTCGTAAATCCCCGATTCCGGCGATTTCCTGTCCTTGATTTCAACATCGGGTTTAAGCGAATCTTGAATCTGTTTTACCAGTACGCGGTAGGTTTGTTGCAGCCTGTTATGGAGTAAAAAGATAATAATCAATGTGGTAAGCATTAAAACAGCAAACAGGGCAACGGCCAGTATCGTCCATTTTTGCCTGGCAATGGTTTTGTTTTTGCTCAATTGCTTTAGTTGCAGTTTTTGCACCACCTGTTCGGCAGCCACCGAAGTTATGAGCATGATGTTCTGCTCGATTTCGGTTGATGCTTTCTGCTTTATCAGGCTATCGCCAACCCGCAGCGAAATGGCAGCGTATTTCTTTTGAAATTCCGGAAGGTTACGTTTGCCAAATAAAACGGCCATCGAATCGGCAAAGGCTTTTTGCATGGCCAAATCATTGGCTTTCAGGATGTATGTGTTCGCTTCGTTGACATCGTTTATCAGGTTTTTCGGTTTCGATTGCATGCCTTTTTGCAGGGTTAGTACAAAATACAAATCGGCTTTCAATTTTTCGGAGCCCGTTTCGTTGGCATATTCGATGGCTGAATTCAGATGTTGTTCCCAAAGCCCGACCTTCCCTTTTATAAAATATAATTTACTCAAAGCAAGGTGGCTCCTTGCGGCCATTTCGTTCCAGTTTATGTAGTTCCGATCCTTGTTTCCGGCGGCCATCTCTGCATGGTGCTTTTTATAATTGTCGAGAATTTTAAGGCTGCTGAGCGCAGTTTTTTCCACACTTCCAAGGTTGCCTGTAACCAGCATTAAATCAGCCAGGTGGTTATTATTCTGAGCCAGAATCATGTTGGTTCGATCCATAATATGGCTGTCGGCCAGATGCAGATAATAGTAAGCCGAATCGTAGAGATAACGGCTTTTAAACGAAAGGGCGATATTTTGAAGTGCCAGCGGCTGGCAGTAGTTTTCGTGGTTATGCTTTGCGATATCGTAGGATATTTTATAAAATGTAACGGCTTGCGCGTAATATCCCAGGTTAAAAAAATTGTTGCCAATGTCGACAAACAAATACGGGTTCAGCATATAGGGGCCGGGATATCGGATGAAAATCCGCACAGCATTCCCCAGGTTCGTCACAGCTTTAACGTAATCGGGTTTCTGGTACTGGTACAGCTCGTTGAGGTGCATGTAGGCATAGAGTTTCTTTTGTGGAATATCGAGCGAGTCGAGCAGCCGGATGGTTTGGAAAAGTACGATTTCGGCCGAATCGGGATTTTCGGCAAAATAATGCCACATCGTCTTTTCGAGCGAATCAATCAGATGGCTGGTTTTGGGATCCATTTTAACCAGTTCATAATAATCCGGTTCATCGGGCGTAGTGCAGGAAATGAGGTTCAAAAACATGAGGAATGCGAAAACCAACTTACCACAAAGATTAAGGAGTTTGCTAAATTTCATTTAAACACAATATTTGAAGGCAAATATATAACTTTTGGTGGTAAGTAGTATTGGATTGCCCTTTTTTGACTATAAGCAAACAAATGTTGCAGGTGAATCGACATATACTCTAAGAAGCGATTAA
>CAIRHD010000178.1 GCA_903878265.1 uncultured Bacteroidales bacterium
AGGAAAATAAATTGAATTATCAAAACTCACTGTTCCCAGATAAGCAGGGGGCTTACTTTTGAAAAAGAAAAAAATGCGATTAATAATCAATTAGTTACCCTCATTTTAGTCCAGATCAAGTGCTTTACCGGACAACAATGATTTGAAATAAAAAAAAGTCAAATATTATTAAATCATAGACTTGCAATTATGATTCAGAATATGCACAAAAAGGATTTGTTCCAAAAAAGTCAAAACCCTCGCCCACCTGTCAACAGGCTGTACATCTTAGGGGAAAATCTACGAAGAAAAGACCCTATTCCTACAGCAATAAAAATAATTGAAACTGGCAAAAGAAAAAATGCCAGCATTCGAGTGGCAGGCAAATGATCAAGCAATACCAACGAAGGATTGATGAGATACGCAACCAATGGAGCATGAATGGCATAAATTATAAACGAAAATGCGCTTATCCACACAAAAAACCTTTTGCCCATACACCATCGCACTATTCGGTTAAGGCCAAACCAACAAGAAAACAAACCACTTACAATCACAATCTTGTGAAGTATTATTAGAACCGGGAAAATTGCATTTCCCAAATATATTTCACCATGAAATGCCAGAATTGATTTGATTGCTGCCAAAGATACAAACGCTATCCCCCACCATAATGGATTTGACCAATTACGCGGCAATTCAATATCAAATTCTGCTTTCTGCATCCAGACACCCAAGGAGAAAAATAGCAGTCCTTCCCCTTCAAAAAACACAAAACCCATTGTGCCAAGCCACATCAGTGATACAACTGCGAAAAAAGCCCAACGCGCCTTGCTGTTGGTTACACACCATCGGATTGCAGGATATGCAATATTGTAAATCAGCAGCACTCGAATAAACCAAAGTTGATAAGGAACAGGCATGATAATCCAACGCCCAATTAGTTCATACCAATGATAATCGTGGAGCAATTGTCTGGTATTGTCAATTTGAACGATATGTGAACCAGCAACTAACCCCTGCCCTACTGGGAATAACTCTAGTAAATAAGTGAATACCAATCCAAAAGCACTCCAGATCAGATATGGGGCCAATAATGTCCGCAGACGCTTGTTAGTCCTTTGCTTGTAAGGTTTTTGGTCGTGGAGGGCATACAGGAAACCGGATATGATAAACAACATGGGAATCCGAAACCTGAAAATGCCATTGGCTAAAAAATACTCAGTAAATGCTGTGAGATCCATTGGCTCACCTGGAAGCGTCCAGGGTTGCATGTACCTGTTGTCCAGATTGTACCCATGAACAAAAACAAGCAAAACCATTGATACAAAAGACCAAAACCTGAATTTGCTGCTTGTGAATACAGATATTGACATGGTAGTTTAAATATATATATGGCAAATTTCTTAAAAAAAGTAACCTACTGAGAAAATTAGCCTGGTATTGTAAACCAATGAAACATCAGTAATTTTATAGTATGTGTCCGGCTTGCCATAAGCAGCAGCGGTAACTTCCACTTCTGCTGCCACTGTAAGTTTGCCACTTGTGTAACTCAACATATTCGAAAGCCTGTAAACATAAGCTATATCGGCATCGCGAGCGAATATTGAGATAGGAATAGTATCAATAGCACCAATAATTTCATCATTTGAACCAAAGCCTTTTGTGTAACCTACAAACAAGGAACCCTGCCATTTTGTTCCTGTAGTCTGTATTGAAACCCAACCTGAGAGATAGTTGAGCGGCGAATATTCATGCTGGTTGGTCAATGGATCAATAGTTGTTATCCCATAACCGCCAAGCAAAAGATGGTCGTTAAGTCCTTGTCCATAAAGCCATTGCATCTTAACAATCAAAGGTTTTGTTTTCATCATCATAAAAGCAGTATAAGAAAGGCAATTTACCGAAGCATTGGTTTTAAACCCACTATCTGTGACCAATCTTGGCATTAAGCGTTTATAATCAACTCCAATGCCAGTAAATAACTTTTCCCCCACAAATTGAACTTGCCCATGTAAGTTGGGAATCAAGGCGCTGCGCATATATACAGTTGAAGCACCGGCAGGTCCAGTATTCACATAATCGCGCTGTGCCGTCATCGCGAGAACTGCATTAATTTTTCCTTTCGAAGCATCCAAACGGATTTGCGGCTGACGGCTGAAAGGATGAAAAGGTGCACCCGTATTAAGCGAAAGCACGTTTGGCAACATCTCGGGAACATTAAGCGGATGCCAGTATTGCCCGGCAGTAATGCTTGTATGAGTCCATTTTAACTTTAAGTAAGCATGACGAAGGCGGAAACTGTTGTTTTCGGAATTTGATGCACCTGTAAAATCACCTTCTATCAATGCCGATGCTTTCGCACCAAGCACATCAGGTCCAGAAATTTTTGCAGTCAACCTGGCCATCATGGCATATTGGTTGAAACTGCCATGCGCATTGATGTCTCCACCATTTTTATCCAAAATCGCTTTTTTGGGATAAAGCAATAGGTAGCCTTCCCTTGCTTCGACTATTTGCCGTGTGTCGTACATGGCTTCCGCTTTTACAAAACCTGACCAGATAAGTACTGGCTTGTCAGAAATTGTTGGAATTGCTTGCTGGGCAGATGCTTCAAATAATCCGAATAGCATTGCACTAATGATAATGAGGGCACGTCGCATGAGGTATTGTAAAATTGCACAAATAATTTTCAGCCTTCATAGCTTTACCAAGTTCAGGAAGGCTTATTTTGGGCCGGCAAATGTAGGGAATAGTTATTGGAAAAAAATATTGGGAGTAAGCTATTGATATTCAAAATATTAGTCAATTAATATATTGCAGCAATTTGATTTTCAGCTTGTTGAAAAAAAATTTATTGTATTATGAATATCATATCTTCAGTTCTTTAAATTTTCTATCCAGTTAGCTATAACAAAACCAACCACGTATTGCTGCGAATACAAGTTTAAAAAGGCAGCAGGATGCAGCAAACGAATAAGCAGCAATATTGGGATTAGGAAATAATTTGCCTCAAAAAGTCTGTACATTGTAGAATGAAATATTATTTCTACATTTGCGATGAACATTAAGTTTAAATTTAATTAGCAACTTTTCATAAAGATGGAAGATTTTGATAACAGGGACACACGGGAGGATGTATTCTCAAGAGCGGTAAAAGCAGGGGTACGCACCTATTTTTTTGATGTTAAATGTACACGGGACAGCGAGTTATACATTACTGTTACCGAAAGCAAAAAGCGTTTCGACAATGCTTTGGCTAAATTTGTTTACGACAAGCATAAAATATTTCTTTATCAGGAGGATTTTGAAAAATTCATGCACGGCCTTCAAGATGCTTTTTCTTTTGTTGAAACAGGTAAAGTGCCACCCAAACGGGTTTACAAAGAGGTTAGAAGGCTTTCGGATATTGATACCGATTCGCAAGAACAGGATTCTCCCTCTTAATCCAATCTTAATCGAGTAATTTTACTTTCCTTCTTATCTGCCAGTAAACCTGTTCTTGGTTTACTGCATTATCTGCTTAGCTTCAATCAATTCTACCTATATTGACGTTCATCTTTAAAACTTATCAACACAGTTTAAAGATGGGAGGAGCTTTTTTGTACCTTTGCACACTTTTAGTTTCCATGCACCACATGGATTTTAAAGTCAAGACTTAACATTAAGTAATTGATTTTTAATACAATAAATATTAAACAACACACCTACAAATGGGTAAAATAATTTCCATCGCTAACCAAAAAGGCGGAGTCGGTAAAACCACAACAGCCATTAACTTAGGTGCAGCTTTGGCCGTATTGGAGTTTAAAACATTAATTATTGATGCTGATCCCCAGGCAAATGCCACCTCGGGCGTTGGTTTCGATCCAAAAACAATAAAAACATCTATTTACGAATGTATAATACAGGAAGTTGAGGCCAAAAATATTATTCTCAGCACCGAGACCCCAAATTTATTCCTATTACCAGCTCACATTGATTTGGTTGGTGCCGAAATAGAAATGATCAACCTCCCCGACCGGGAGATAATGATGCGTAGGGTTGTTGACAAACTCCGCGATGATTATGATTTCATCCTCATTGATTGCTCACCTTCCCTCGGATTAGTAACAATAAATTCGTTGGTAGCTTCCGATTCGGTTATTATACCTGTGCAATGCGAATATTTTGCACTCGAAGGCTTAGGCAAACTCTTGAATACCATTAAAATAGTACAATCGCGGTTGAACCCAAAACTCGATTTTGAAGGGATTTTACTCACCATGTATGATGGCCGCCTCCGCCTCTCCAATCAAGTTGTAGAAGAAGTGAAGACCCATTTTCAGGACATGGTTTTTAACACGATTATTGCACGCAACACAAGGTTGGCCGAAGCTCCAAGTTATGGGCAAACCGTGCTGATGCACGATGCCGGCAGCACAGGATCGCTTAATTACCTTAATCTGGCTCGCGAAGTGTTACAAAAAAATAAAATGACCACACTCACCCAAGATCAAAAAGAAATAAAGGTCTAAGAATAATGGCAATTCAAAAAAGGACAGGATTAGGACGGGGATTGAGTGCGATACTCGAAAGCCCCGAAACCGATATTACTTCAAAAGACATTTCAGGTAACTATGTTGCAGGTGCAATTGCGGAACTGCCTCTTGGTAAAATAGAAACCAACCCGTTTCAGCCTCGGGTCGATTTTGATCAGGCATCGCTTTCGGAACTTGCACAATCAATACTCGAACAAGGTATCATTCAGCCTCTTACGGTCCGAAAAATGGGATACGACAAGTATCAGCTTATTTCGGGCGAGAGAAGGTTTAGGGCAGCAAAAATTGCTGGCGTGGAATCAATTCCCTGCTTTATTCGCGTTGCAAATGATGAGCAAATGCTCGAATGGGCACTGATTGAAAATATTCAACGCGAAAACCTCAACGCTATTGAAATTGCAATTAGTTATAACAGACTGATTGAAGAATGCAGCCTTACACAGGACGAACTTAGTAAACGTGTTGGCAAAAACAGATCTACGGTGACCAATTATATGCGCTTGCTCAAACTTCCGGCCGAAGTTCAGGCTGCTTTGCGCGATGGTTCAATAAGCATGGCTCATGCCCGGTCAATTGTTAATGTTGACGATGAAGAAAAACAATTGGTGATTACCCGAAAAATTATTGCAGAAGGCCTTTCGGTTCGCGATGTGGAAAAAATCGCAAAAAAACTGAACAACACCTTTAGCTCTGCCACCAAGGCTGGAAAGCTAGCTCTACCGCTAAAATACGAACTGTTAAAAGATTCGATCCAGGTAAGGTTTAACCGAAAAGTCGAAATAAGCCGTTCGCAAAAAGGGAAAGGGAGCATTACAATACCATTTGCTTCGGACGATGATTTACAAGCCGTTATTTCCAAATTAGGAATTGATTAATATAAGTGATAAGCAAGGCTAAATACATTTATACCAAGTTAAAACAAAGGTTGCCAAATTCTTTCTCACAGATGGTCAGCAACCTTTGTTTTGTTTTGGTTATTTTGCAGCTATTGGTCAGTTTTGGTGGAAAAAATGTTATGGCACAGAAAATCAATACTGTGGTTCCTGATTCAATACCTACAAAACAGAAAGAAATCCATTCGCCTCGAAAAGCCACCATTTATGCATTGGTTTTTCCAGGGATGGGACAAGCGTACAACCGCAAATACTGGAAAATGCCTATTGTTTATGCCGGTTTTGGAACACTGATTTATTTTATTCGTTCCAATACCAAGCTTTACAGGGATGTAAATGATGCTTATAATTATGTATCGGTAACCTCAAAAACTGTTTACCCTCCTACATGGCCAAATTTGTTCCATCCAATTCCTCCTCCGCCAAATGACTATGCCATTAAATATACCGAAAATCAGTTGCTGCAAGGCAGGGACGGGTATAGGCGCAACCTCGAAGTAAATTATATTTTCGCAGGCGTTTGGTACATATTAACCGTAATGGATGCCGTGGTGGATGCCCATTTTTTCGATTACGACATAAATGATAATTTGACGCTTAAAGTAAACCCATGGTTACCAAACATGGGTTCAAACGAAGCTTTAGGATTTTCGGGTGGGCTAAACCTGAGTTTGCGTTTTTAAATCGAATTGAACCAAACATAATTGATTTTTATGAAAATTGCTCTTCTTGGTTATGGGAAAATGGGTCATGAGGTCGAAAAGGTAGCTATTGAGAATGGCCATGTAATTTCGTTAGTAATTGATAATGAGGATGATTGGTTAAATAAACTTGATTTGCTTGCTAAATGTGATATTGCAATCGAGTTTTCGGCTCCAGCAATTGCGGCTAAAAACATATACCGGTGCATCGAATCCAATGTGCCAATAGTTGTAGGAACAACAGGCTGGTTTGGGCAACTCGGACAGATTACAGAATTTTGCAACCTCCACAATGGCAGCTTGTTCTATGCTTCCAATTACAGCATTGGTGTAAATATTTTTTTCGCAATAAACCAAAAGTTGGCATCGTTGCTCGAAGTATATCCAATGTATTTGCCCTCAATGGTGGAAACCCATCACACTCAAAAACTGGATTCGCCCAGCGGAACTGCAATCACATTGGCAAATGGTATTATAGCTTCCAATTCCAATTTTACCGGTTATTCGGAAAATGCCGCTACCATTGGCGAAATTCCTGTTCAATCAATCCGCATAGGTAATGTAACTGGTGAACACACAGTAACTTGGATTTCCGAAATTGATAAAATAACAATAACGCACGAGGCTTTCCATAGAAAAGGTTTTGCGCTTGGGGCGGTAATGGCTGCTGAGTGGTTGCAAGGGCGAAAAGGTGTTTTCTCAATGAAGGATATGTTAAATCTGTAAAAACAACACTTTTGAACGCAACAATGAGTGGTTAGGATTTGGCTTTTCAGGGTTTGCGTTACAATAAACTCTATTTAAGTAAGTAATTTACAAACAGCCTAAAAGTCTAACAGCCTAAAAGCCTAAAAGTCTAACAGCCTAAATGCTTACAACCTAACAGCCTTCATCACATATAGTGTATGGCCTTATTTTTTAGGGACTTGCCGAATAGTTACACTTGATTTTCTTATTAATCAGCGTTTTAACAGATTTTAACTAACCATGCCAATATGCCTTGTAACTTTTGGTTGATATTTGCGCCTTAGTTTTGTTGCAAATGACAAAAAAATCGAAAATTAAAAAAATTGTTCATAAAAGGTGCATTTGCAAATACTTAACCGAATTTATAATAAAAACTAAAACTACAAATCATGGATCTGATGACAATTTTACTGCTTATCCTTTTCCTTTTCCCGATGTTGAATTACTGGATATTCAAAGATGCCGGAGAGGAAAGCTACAAAGCATTGATTCCATTTTACAATTACTATGTTTGGTTGAAAATTATCGGGAAACCATGGTGGTGGCTATTGTTGATGCTGGTTCCGTTTATCAATTTCTTTATGGTAATGCTTATGCTGGTGCAAACGGCATTGAGCTATGGAAAGAACAAACTGCACGAACAAGCTTTGGCGGTTTTGATTCCTATAGTATATATCCCGTACTTGGGGATTTCTGAAAAAGAAAAATATACACGACCCGAAAACAGGGTTAAAGTAGTAAAATCACAACTTCGTGAATGGACAGATGCTATCATTTTTGCTGTAGTTGCTGCTTCCATCATCCGCATTTTTATGATCGAGGCTTACACTATCCCAACTTCATCAATGGAAAAATCCTTATTGGTTGGCGATTTCCTGTTTGTCAGCAAATTAAGTTACGGTCCAAAACTTCCAAATACACCATTGGCATTTCCATTTGTTCACCATACTTTACCATTGACACAATACACCAAATCGTATGTAGAATGGATTAAATGGCCTTTTTACCGTTTTCCTGGTTTAACAACCATAAAACATGGCGATGTGGTGGTTTTTAATTATCCTGATGGCGACACAGTTGCGTTAAAAATGCAGACCCAAGGTTATAACAGCTTGATTCGGCAATATGGCCGCGAAAGGGTTTGGAACGATAAATTTAACTTCGGCGATATTGTGTCCCGCCCAGTTGACAAGCGCGAAAACTACATCAAACGTTGCATCGCTTTACCAGGCGACACCATTCAAATTATTGATGAGGTTGTCCATATTAATGGTAAAGCTTTGGATTTTCCTGAATTGTCGCAATTCATGTATCGCGTAAAAACTGATGGAAATCCAATCAACAAGCGCTTGATTGGCAAACTCGATATCACCGAAGATGTACAGATGACCGAAAATGGCGATCAGATCCTGACCTTGACTACCGAATCGGCTGCCAAACTGAAACAATTGCCCAATGTGCTATCTGTCGAAAAGATTATTCAGCCAAAAGGTTTTTGGCAGCCATATATCTTTCCTTTCGATTCTACTTACAATTGGAATGTTGATAATTTTGGCCCTTTATATATTCCAAAAGCCGGTGCAACCGCGCAATTAACACTGACAAACCTGACTTTGTACCAGAGGATTATTACAGCTTATGAACTTAATTCACTTGAAGTAAAAGAAGGAAAAATATTTATAAATGGTAAAGAATCGAGCTCTTACACCTTTAAATTAGATTATTACTGGATGATGGGCGACAACCGCCACAATTCAGCCGATAGTAGGTTCTGGGGATTTGTACCTGCCGACCATATTGTTGGGAAAGCAGTATTTGTTTGGCTTTCGCTTGATAACAATAAATCATTGTTTGATGGAAAAATCAGGTGGGGAAAATTATTCAGAACGATTCGCTAAGAGTTAAAAAATCTTAACAATTGCTTTTGCCCACAATTTAAAATTCAAATTAGCGTTTTATCTTTTTTCAAAAATTTATCCAAAAACTCAAAACATACCCATGAAACGTAACATCATCATTGCATTGATTCTGATTTGTGTACCAATCTCTTTCCTTTTTGCGCAAACAAATGCCAAAAAATTTACAGGAACCATCACTTACAAGATAACGTATCCTGCAAATGCCGTCAATCCTATTGTAGCTACCTTGCCAACAACGCTCGATATGCAAGTTTCGGCCAATAAAGCACGTATTGAGATGGCCTTACCTTTCGGAAAAAACACTTTTATCATGAATGGAGACGAATTGACCATTTACAGGCTGGTTGAAATGGAAACGGGAAAGTATTTTGTTAAGCGGACTAAGGAAGATTTTAACAAAGGAAATGTAACCCCAATGATTATGCCGCTAAAGGAAGCCAAGAAAATTGCTGGCCAAAATTGCAAATCTTCAGAAGTTAACATGGTTAGCAGCGGAAAAACAACCAAGTCGAAAATTTTCTATTCAGAAGAATTGGGAAACAACAACATTTATTTCAATACTAGTGTAAGGTCAGTTCCTGGGATAATGCTCGAATTTGAATACAACATTATGGGAATCCCAGTTCAATTAACTGCTATTTCGGTTGAACCCGGTCGTATTTCGAATAAATTGTTCGAGATTCCAGCTGGATACACCGAAACTACCGAGGCCAAATTGCATGAAATGGCAAGGCCGACGAAAAAATAGCTGCTGAGGTTTCCCCAACAAACAGATCTTTTTCACAGGTTGGAAAAGGTCTGTTTTTTTTACAGGCTAATCCCTATCGGCACTACCGAAAATTTTATATTTTTGCAGATTGTGTAAACTGAAGTAAGCTTATCTGAACCAACAAGCATTTCACGATTCTATCTTATTTAATTCAATGCCCCGATATACTACAAATTCGCTTCCCAAAAACACGCTTCAGGACGAACCTGTCAACGTTCCGAATGAGCCAAAGGAGAAGAAAAAACCAAAGCCTCAAAAGCCGAAAATAGAAGAAAACCTAAACACTGACACACCTCGGATGGAAAAGCTTTCACAAATTGTGGGCATTTTCTCGCTGCTGACTTCATTCTTTCTGTTTATTGCAATAATTTCTTTTCTTATCAATTGGTTTTCTGGCGATGCCGATGATATTTTTTATGGTGTTGAATTTGGCCGTATTATTTCGGATATGACATTGGAAGCCAACAATATGGGTGGACGGCTAGGTGCTGCTGCATCTATTTTGCTTGTTAAACAAGGTTTTGGGGTTGGGGCACTTTTTATCCCAATTTGGTTGTTTGTTTTTGGTGTAAGGCTCACTTTAAAGCACAAAATTATCGACCTCGGTTCGAGCCTTGGGTTTGTTATGTTAGCCATGGCATGGCTTGCTGTTACACTTGGTTTTATGTTCCGCGAATCGGCACTTTCGATACTTGGTGGCATAACAGGTTACGAATCATCACTATATCTCGAAGGCTTAATGGGAAAAATTGGCCTGATGTTGCTATTGGTTTTTATTTTTGTTGCTTTTTTGGTGATTGCCTACAATTTTTCGCTGCACAAAATAAGGCCTTGGCTGAAAAATCGGAATGCTGACAACAAAAATGAAACTGAAGGAAGCATCCTCAACCAGGATTCGGAATTTGTGATAAATACCCGGAATTCGTTTCAGGATATACCTGTCGATAAGTACAATACCGTTGAGTTTGCAGTAAACGATTTCGAAAAGATTGAACCAAATACAAAACCTGTTGCCCAGCCACAACAGAATACTGGCAACGAACAGGCTACCAACACACAATTCGAAGCTGTTAGCATGCCAAAAGTAAAGCCACAAGCCAATACGCAAGTGGAATTTACAGTTGAAACAAACGAACCCACAACACCTGTTTCAGATACTGAGTTTACTATTGTGCCGCCACTGGTAATTGCCCCGAAACCTCCAATAAGGAAAACCGTTTCAAATACAGAATCCGAAGATGTGGTGCATAATACTATGGAAACAGCTTACGACCCAAGGCTCGATCTGGCAACTTTTGTTTTCCCAAGTTTCGAATTGCTCGACGAATATGGAACAGGCACAATAAGTGTTACAAAAGACGAATTAGAAGCCAATAAAAACCGCATTGTTTCCACCTTGGGAAATTACGGGATACAGATCGACAAGATAAAAGCTACCATTGGACCAACGGTTACACTTTACGAAATTATCCCTGCTCCTGGTGTCCGCATCTCGAAAATCAAAAATCTAGAAGACGATATTGCATTAAGCCTTTCGGCACTTGGAATCCGTATTATTGCCCCCATTCCTGGAAAAGGCACAATCGGCATCGAGGTTCCAAACCAAAATCCTGCCATTGTTGGGATGAAGACCATCATTACTTCCGAAAAATTCAGGAACAACCATTACGATCTTCCATTTGCTATTGGCCGAACCATTTCGAACGAGGAATTTGTTGCCGACCTTACCAAAATGCCACATATTCTGATGGCTGGTGCTACCGGACAAGGGAAATCTGTCGGTTTAAATGCAATTATCACTTCGTTGCTGTATAAAAAACATCCATCCGAACTCAAGTTTGTGATGGTGGACCCTAAAAAAGTTGAACTTACCCTGTTCTCTAAAATCGAACGGCATTACCTTGCAAAACTTCCCGATTCGGACGAAGCGATAATTACCGATACCCGTAAAGTGGTGCGCACACTCAATTCGTTGAATATTGAGATGGACAACCGCTACGACTTGTTGAAAGATGCCCAGGTCCGTAACATCAAGGAATACAATACCAAATTTATTGCCCGCAAGCTCAACCCGCTGCAAGGCCATAAATTTATGCCGTACATTGTTGTGGTTATTGATGAGTTCGCAGACCTCATTCTCACGGCAGGCAAAGAAGTTGAACACCCAATTACCCGCCTTGCACAGCTTGCCCGCGCCATTGGAATACATTTGGTAATTGCCACACAGCGCCCAAGCGTGAACATTATTACAGGTACTATTAAGGCCAATTTCCCAGCGCGTATTGCCTTCAGGGTTATTTCAAAAATCGATTCGCGCACCATCCTTGATACCGGTGGCGCTGACCAGTTGATTGGCCGTGGCGACTTACTGATGTCGCAAGGTGGCGATATGATCCGTTTGCAATGTGCTTTTATTGATACGCACGAAGTGGAGCGCGTAACCGAGTTTATTGGTTCGCAACGCGGCTACCCTACCGCATTCGCTTTGCCCGAATTTAACGAGGAAGAATCGGAAGTTCAACAAGAATTGGACCCAGGTGAGCGCGACGAGCTTTTTGAAGATGCCGCCTATATGATTGTGGCTTCTCAACAAGGTTCTACATCGCTTTTGCAGCGTAAATTAAAGCTCGGATACAACCGAGCGGGCCGTATTATCGACCAGCTTGAAGCCGCTGGTATTGTCGGTCCATTTGAAGGCAGCAAGGCACGCGAAGTAAAAGTAGCCACTGAGTTTGCTTTGGAACAATTTTTGAAAGATCTTAACAGCAACAGAAAACATGAAGAATACTAATTTTAACTCAATTCAATTATGACCAAGAACATTTTCCTGATTGCTGCATTCGTAGCCCTGGCTATAGTCAGCTTTGCGCAGAACGATAAAAAAGCATCGGCCATCCTCGATGAAGTTTCAGTAAAAACCAAATCGTTCAAAACAATAAAAATAGACTTTACTTATGCCATGGATAACGAAAAAGATAAAATCCATGATAAATTTAAAGGTTCGCTGCTATCAAAAGGCGATAAATACAAGCTCACTGCTGCCGGTCAGGATGTAATCAGTGATGGAAAAACAGTGTGGACTTACCTGAAAGATGCCAATGAGGTGCAGATAAACAATCAAGGTGGTGACGACGATTCTTTTACGCCAACCAAGCTTTTGAGCGGCTATAACAAGGACTTTAAATCGAAATTTATCGAAGAAAAAGGCAACGACCAAGTTATAGAGTTGTATCCGTTGAAAAAAGGCAAAACATTTACCAAAGTGCGCCTTACTATCGACAAAGCAAAAAAGCAGATCAACAAGTTTATGATTTACGACCGAAACGGAAGTACTTTTTCTTATATTGTTGACAAATTTGTTTCCGATCAACCCTTGGCCGATAACGTGTTTTCTTTCAACAAAACCGAACACCCAGGGGTAGAGGTGAACGATATGAGGTAGGAGAACGGGTTTCTTATCTATAAAATTCGTATATTTTTTGGTATAATATTATACTTAGAACGGCATCGATTTCCACATTTACTAACAGGCATGTGTTCATGACTTTTTGGGTATCCATGTAAAACGAAAGAAGAAGCACATCAAATTAGCTCGTCCTAAAAACGTATCGATATGCTTCTAAAAAACATTGGTAAAGTTGACTTAGAACAGCTAAATCATGAAAGATACCATTACTCCTGTCTAATTGTGCAAAAAAGGTTACATGCGGTATATTTTAAAGCAACACATGGTTTTTCCAACAAGGATGTTGGAGAATTAGCTGACTTAAACAGGGATTCTGTTAGCATATGGGTCAACCTGTACGAACGCTTTGGAATAGAAGCTCTTTACCGCTTTAACTATGGCACCAAACAAAAGCGACTTGGCCATCCATTCATTCAGCATCCTGGACTCTTTTGACATAGAGCCCTCGATGAGTAGCAATGAAGCAGCGTCGCGCATAGAGGGGATTGCCGGCATCAGGCGCAGCCCACCCCAGATCCGTTAATTCATGCACCATAAAAGATTGCGCTACCTAAAGGAAGGGCTTTTTTATCGGTCGATTTGTATATCTGTTGTTTCATTGCTTATATAATTTCACTACAAATATAGTGATATTTATTTGATTGACAATGAATTAAACTATAGAACTCCCCTTAACTAACACCTAGAAGATTGAATCTCAATTTACTTTTTCTTACTTGTTTCCCATCAGTAGAATGAAATATCAATTTCACGGGATATTCGACTTTCTGACTTATAGCCACAAATAGCCTAATTCCATAAAATTCATAGTAAAACCAAAAAATATGGCTCACCAAAGGGTATTCCCTTCAACCCAAAAATCATGCTTTTTGTGACTCTAAACGAAAAAGAGCAATATCCTGAAAAGAATATTACTCTATTATTGTAAACCAGCAGCTTGCTGAAATCACCTATTTGGCTGAATAATGACAATTTTTTTGTGAAATAATTTATTCTTCTTTTTTCAATTCTTGTATAGCTTTATCAACAGCTACCTTTTCAATTTCTGCTTATGATGCGTTTTCTGTTGATTTCATTGGTTTTGTCGATTCAATAAGTGTTTTAAACAGGTTATCCTTTGCTGCCATGTCAAGATTTTTTTTAGCTTGGTTTATGGCTGTTTAGTTTGTAATTGTGCCATTTTGTGTCCGATAAATCCCAGTATAAGCCAAGGAACAATCCCATCGGCAAAATGAGCAAATATATCCGGTGTTTTATACCAGATGAAGTTTGTATAAGGAACGAAGAAAAAACCAATCATTCCAACAGCCAAAGAGAGTAGCAACCTGTTAGACAGGGTTTGATCCTTTTGTTGCATGAAAAGCCAATACAAAAGAAAGGAAATCACGAAACAAACCAAGAATCCTCTGGTCATGTTCATGGCCATACTCATGGAATTGGTTTCATGATAATTGATTACGGCCCATGGCTTGCCTTCCAACTTTTCCATCCAAACCTCTTGCTCAGCCTGGCTTAAGGATGGGTCTGGCTGCCCCAGGAAGTACATTCCCTCACGAAGCCCTTGTTTTTGACACATGTTTAAAATGCTATCCTGGGTTGGAGAATACGCTGCTGCTGACTTGTGGAAATTTGGTATGGCAAATGATAGGAACTGCCAGGCAAAAATGACAATTGCTCCAATTAATGAGAAAAGTAGTTTTCGTTTCATGGTTTTTTGTTTTAAGGTTCAAAATATGTCAGAGGCAGAAATACGTTGACTGTTTTACCCCATCCTCTCCCTCTTCAATAGATACGGTAATAATACCTGTTCAAAACCTTTTTTTATGTCGGCTTCGATAAAGTCAATTTTATATTGGGCGCATTTCAGTTTCAATTCCTGATGGAAATTTCCGATGGCTTCGGAATAGGTTTTTCGAACTTCGGCAGGCTGTAGTTTTATTTCGGCACCCGATTCCATATCCACAAAGCGGTAAGGACGATTTTCGTAATCAAAATCAAGTTCCTTGTCTTTGTCTACTACATGAAATAGAATTACCTCATGCTTATTGTACCGTAGATGTTGCAGTGCATCAAATAATGCGGCATTATTGGAACCGGCATCGAACATATCGCTGAAAAGCACTATCAACGAACGGCGGTGTATATTTTCAGCTATAAAATGCAGGGAATCTGTTACTAGCGATATGCGGTATTCTTCGGTGGCAATTGGCGTAAGCAATTCTTCCAGTTTCCCAAGCAGGAATTTATGGTGGACAGAATTTGATTTTGCCTGCGTGTGAAGGTTTACCTTATCGCTGAAAAGGCTTAACCCAAGTGCGTCCCGTTGCCGTCTAAGCAGTTGCATTATGCAGGCTGCGGCATAGACCGAAAAAGTGATTTTATTTGGATGGTCAATATCCAGTTTCTCATTAACAGGAAAAAACATGGAAGATGAATTGTCGATTACAATCTGGCATCGGAGATTGGTCTCTTCCTCATATCGCTTCACATACATGCGGTCGGTGCGGCCATATAGCTTCCAGTCGATATGGCGTGTTGCCTCACCAGGATTATAAAGGCGGTGTTCCGAAAACTCGACCGAAAACCCATGAAAAGGGCTTTTGTGCAAACCTACTATAAAACCCTCAACAACAGTACGTGCCAAAAACTCGAGGTTGGCATACTGTGGAATACGGCTTTGGTCGATTTGATATGGCATTATTATACAGTTAATGTACTAATGTGCTAATGTGATACCTGTTAATGTTGGTATGCGGTAATTATGCAAAGACTAAATTGGATTGGAAAGGAGTTGGTGCTACTCAAAAATTTCTGGAAAAATCCCGGACATCGTATGCAGGAACAAAAATAAGGCAAAGCAGGAAGGTTAAAAGGCAAAAGTCAAGGTAAAATCAGAATTGAAGAAGATAGAACGAAATCCTTTGCTTAGCACTTTGCCTTTTGCCTTTGCCTTTTGACTAATTACATTTTATCGAGATTTAATCCGAAAAATGCCAAAAGTGAATTTGTCAGCTTGAGCCTATCCCCTACCCTAACAGTTTTTCTAATTTTCCAACAAGAACGCTTTTAGGAACTGCACCAACCTGTTTATCAACTATTTCGCCATTTTTCATAAACAAAATAGTAGGGATGTTGCGGATTCCAAATTTATTGGTAGTCAAAGGGTTGCTATCAACATCTAATTTACCAATAACGGCTTTTCCTTCGTATTCTTTGGCCAATTCTTCAACAATTGGACCAACCATACGGCAAGGGCCACACCATTCGGCCCACAGGTCAACAATTACCGGTTTGTCTGATTTTTCAGCTAATTCTTCAAAATTTGCATCTGTGAAATTAAGTGCCATGATTTAATTTGTTAAGTGTTATTCGTTATAAGTTATTGGTTATTCAGTTATTGGTTATTGGTAGACACCAAGCGATGTCGAATTTTAATGGTTATTCGTAAATCCCAATTCGTAATTCGTAAATCCCAATCGTTTCCATTTTCTGCAAAATTAAGTTATTTCGCTCTGTTAAATCAAAGAATTTGAATGATTATTATTAAGATTTTACTTTTAAATTTACACCCGGCAATAGCTTTAAATGCTTTATTGCATTGCTGCACTGTACTTTATGTTGGGTCGAAATCAATTCGATCCTGTAATTATTTGTAAAATCAAGAAGCTCAACACGCAATTTACAATTTCCTCTATTTGTTTTGACCGAAGTAACAAGTTGATTGGTAACAGTTTCGGTTAAGTTGTCAACCGATATTTGAACGGTGAGCGATCGTGCCTGTTCGTCCATAACATCGCCAAGCAACGAAATCCGCTGGATCCGTGGCTCGAACTGGTCGTCGGTGCCATACCGCAAGGCCGTGCGAAGACGTATAAAAACAATGGTATCATCTATCAATATGTGCTTAAACTTGAGGTAATCTTCTTTAAACAACGACAATTCAATGGATTCATCAAAATCCTCAAGCATGAATCGCCCATAAGGATTGCCATTTTTTGCAACCTCATGCCTCACTTTCGAAATAATGCCAGAGATAAACACATCGTGCCCCGCGGCAGCAGCGAGATTGGCCTTAATTTTTTTGATGGATGTATTACAAAATGTATCGATATCGAAGCGGTATTCATCAAGCGGATGGCCTGAAATAAAGAAACTGGCAATTGATTTTTCGCGTTTCAGTTTCTCGATGTTCGACCAGGGCTGGCAATCGGGGAGTTTAA
Organism: uncultured Bacteroidales bacterium; assembly: GCA_903878265.1. Lineage (GTDB taxonomy): Bacteria > Bacteroidota > Bacteroidia > Bacteroidales > UBA4417 > UBA4417. Next base: position 17,236 of record CAIRHD010000178.1, read on the forward strand.
GGTCAGGGACTTCCACTGGCCCAAGGTCGCCAAACAAAGATTGCTGAGATGACATCTGCATTGCTTGAAACGTGCTGCCAAACCGAATAAGCTTTTCGAGGAAAATAGTGTCTTCTGATGTTTCTTTGGCAAAAAATTGTGCCCTGTGCATCCCTTCAAAACTATCGAAAGCACCACCTTGTGCCAAGGCTTCCATTGAACTTTTGTTTACTGTGCGGAGGTTCACCCTTTTAATGAAATCAAAAATATTGGAATAAGGCCCATGTTCACGACGCTCAACCAGCAAGGAATCGGCGGCAGCTTCTCCCATGCCTTTTAATGCTTTAAGCCCAAAGCGTATTTCCTTTTTCTTGTTTACCGAAAAGTTCAAACCCGATTCGTTCACATCAGGTCCTAATACTCTTAAACCCATCCTTCTACATTCGTCGAGGTAGGCAGTAAGGTTTTCAACCGTCCCTAAATTGGCCGTCAGCAATGCTGCCATGTATTCCGACTGGTAATGGACTTTGAGGTAAGCTGTTTGATACGCGATATAAGCGTAACAAGTGCTATGCGATTTATTAAAGGCGTAGGATGCAAAATCCTCCCAGTCTGTCCAAATTTTATTGAGTTTATCTTCTGGATGGCCATTTGCAGCTCCACCGGCGATAAATTCGGGTTTCATTTTATCGAGTTTTTCACGAATTTTTTTTCCCATGATTTTACGCAGTTCATCGGCTTTTCCTTTGCTGAACCCTGCCAGTTTCTGCGAAAGCAACATCACCTGTTCCTGATAAACCGTGATACCATAAGTTTCGCGCAAGATTTCTTCCATTATCGGCAAATCGTACGAAACGGTTTCCCTGCCATGTTTACGTGCAATATAGTTTGGGATATATTTGATAGGCCCTGGGCGGAAAAGCGCATTCATAGCAATCAAATCCTCGAACTTATCGGGTTTAAGGTTTCGCAGATGCTGCTTCATCCCAATACTTTCAAACTGGAATGTACCATCTGTATCGCCACGTTGGTATAGTTCAAAAGTTTCTTTGTCATCAAGTGGGATGGTATCCAAATCGACTTTAACATAGTGATTCTCTTCAATCATTTGAAGTGCATCTTTCAAAATGGTAAGGTTCTTCAATCCAAGAAAGTCCATTTTGATAACACCTGCCGATTCTATTACATTGCCTTCAAATTGTGTTACCCACAATGGCGAATCTTTGGCAGTACATACAGGGATTAGGTCGGTTAGATCTTTTGGCGCAATAATAATCCCAGCGGCATGAATCCCGGTACCACGTACCGAACCTTCAAGTTTTTCGGCTTCCTGGAGAACTTTCTTTTGTAAAAGTGTAGAAATATCGCTTCCGGTAAAGTTATATATCTCCCTGATTTTACGGATATTATCCATATCTTCCGAACGAAGATCTTCCTTTTCTTCGAGTGATTGCTTGCCATCTTTAGCCGTTAAAGGTGCTGTTAGGACTCGCTTAAGTTTGATTCCTGGTTTATCAGGAACCAATTTGGTAAGGTAATTACTGATGCTCAGATCCAAATCAAGTACACGTGCCACATCCTTTATACTGCTTTTGGCAGCCATTGTACCATAGGTAATAATCTGAGCTACTTGGTTTTGACCATATTTATTTACCACATAATCAATCACTTTTTGTCGCCCCTGATCATCGAAATCAGTATCAATATCGGGCATGCTTATACGTTCGGGGTTCAGGAAACGCTCAAACAGCAAATCGTACTTAATTGGATCGATATTGGTAATTGCTATGCAATAAGCTACCACGCTTCCAGCCGCAGAGCCACGTCCGGCACCGATATATACGCCCATGTCGCGGCCAGCTTTTATAAAGTCGCTCACAATTAGGAAATAACCGGCAAAGCCCATATCATGAATCGTATAAAGTTCAAAATCAATCCTTTCGCGAAGTTGAGGGGTTATTTCGCCATAACGGAGATTTGCGCCTATATAGGTAAGGTGTTTAAGAAACTCCCATTGGTTGCGTACATCGGCAGTAATCTCTTTTTTTTGTCCAACCAAATCTTTGCGATCGACAAAAATGGAGGTTTTATGGATAATGAATTCGGTTGGCACAGGAAAGTTGGGCAACAAAATATCCCTTGTGAGCTTGATGATTTCTACTTTCCCAACAATTTCGTTGGTATTGTCGATGGATTCTGGAATATCGGCGAATAGCCGGCTCATCTGCTCTGTACTTTTAAAAAAGAACTGGTCGTTATAGAACGAGAAGCGTGTACCTTTTACAACGGCATCATCATCGCCATATTCCCGAAAAGTTGGAGTATTTTGTTTTTGGCCTGTGTTTACGCAAAGTAGAATATCGTGCGCATTAAAATCGGTTTGTTCAACATAGTGCGAGTCGTTGCTGGCTATAATTTTCACATTATGCTTTGCCGCAAAACGCTGAAGCACTAGGTTTACTTCATCCTGCTCGGGAATGCTATGGCGTTGAAGTTCCACATAATAATCTTCGCCAAAAATATCGAGCCACCATTTGAATATTTTTTCACCTTCGGCTTCGCCTCTGCGCAGGATGGTGCGCGGAACCTCAGCACCAAGGCAGCAGGTTGTTGCAATGAGGCCTTCGTGATATTGGAGCAGCAATTCTTTGTCAATACGTGGATATTTACCATAAGCGCCCTGAATAAAACCTAACGAAGCCAATTTGACAAGATTCCGATACCCTAAAGCATTTTTGGCAAGCAATAATTGATGGTATCTAACATCCTTTTCCCCACCACCAAATTTCTTGCGATGGCGATCCTCCACAAGATAAAATTCGCAGCCAAGTATTGGTTTTATTATAGGAGTTGCATGTTTGGCATTAATTTTTTCGGCTTCGGCAATAAACTGGAAAGCACCAAACATATTTCCATGGTCAGTAAGGGCAATTCCGGGCATGCCATCGGAAACGGCTTTGCTGAACATAGACGGGATGTCGGCAGCCCCATCGAGCAACGAATATTGGGAATGAACGTGAAGATGACTAAATTTCGGCATGCAATGCTTGATTATCAGATTTTTACAAAATATTTTAGAATCGGCTAAGTTACCTGATATTAATCAGCCATTGGTAGTGTGTTGATAAAAAATGGTAATTCAAAGGCCAAGAGCAGAAGTATTGAACAATCAAGCATCTACAGAAAAATTCATGAGCCCGTTTAAAATTGTATGAATAATAAAGTCAGCCAAAACTGGGACTTACGAAAATTCAATTTAGGCAACCAAAAAAAGGCAAATGAAATCTCAAAAATAAAGCAGTCCTTAAAGATTTAAAAGCAAGAAGGGAAAGCTGAAATAAGCAGAAAAAACAACAGATTCAGATCATACATAATCCGAAATTTGTACTTTTGCAAAAAAAAAGAAAACAGGATAGCAACAATTTTGTTACATCGCTGTTTTATTTAAAAATTTCAATTTCACAAACTAATCAAAGTTAACAAAAGAAATTACATCTTTCGATTCTTAGATTACAAGGCAAAGAATAATAAAAACCAAAAACCAACCGCTGCTATTAACCTGATAATTATAGCTTTGCATAAACACAAAATTGTGTTCAATTTAGGATTATTCTTTTAAAATAGGTTACCTAGTAAAATTAGTGAAAAGGCAATCTTTTAGGGCCTAACTGAAAACTTGTATAACTAAGTTAAAAATAACGACACACATGATATCAAGAAGTAAAAAACCGGAAATTTATTTTTTAGTGCTTTTAGTCGCTATAGAATCGGTTGCAGCCCTTTATGGTGGGATAAGCATGATAACCGACCCTTCAGGCAGCAGCTTACAATTTGAAATGAAACTCTTGCAAGGCAGTGTTTTCAATAGTTATATCATTCCTGGATTGATTCTGTTTTTATTGCTTGGCCTAATGCCGTTTATACTGGTTTATCCTTTGCTCTTTAAACCGAAATGGCCTCTAATGGATGTTTTAAATGTCTATTCTGGTTATTATTGGGCTTGGACATACACGCTTTATACAGCAATAATGTTGATTATCTGGACTGATATACAATTCTTGATTATAGGTTCGGCATCAAATATGCAAAGCATTATTGGCCTTTATGGTGTACTGATTTTAATTGTAACGCTAATACCCCGGGTAAGGCGATATTATAAGGTTCAAAGGCAGACGCGCCACCATACAATTGTACAAAAATAAGGCTATGGTAAAATTTCAATAAAACTGATTTGCAAGGCTTTGAAAATCAAAAAATACCTTTATATTTGCAGCCTTGAAACAAAAACCGGAGAATTAGCCTAAGTGGTTATTTTTTAAGGTTTTATAAAATTAACAATTAAAAAAAATCAAATTACATGGCAACAAAGATGAGATTACAGCGATTTGGTAAAAAAGGCCAGGCCTATTTCCATATCGTGATTGCAGATGGTCGTGCACCACGTGACGGACGTTTTATTGAAAAAATTGGCACTTACAACCCTATTTCGAAACCTGCCGACATCCAACTTGATTTCGACCGCGCACTTTATTGGGTAAAAACCGGTGCCGAACCAACAGAAACTGTTGAAGCTATTCTTAAATATACTGGAGTAGCTTACATGCACCACCTGCTGAAAGGCGTTGATAAAGGTGCAATGAACGAAGAACAGGCACAAGCGAAATTCGAAGAATGGAAGACCGTTAAAGTTGCAAAAATTGAAAGTGCTAAAAACGACATTGGTCTGAAAGCAAAAAAAGAAGACAAAAAACGTCTGGAAGCTGAAGTTAAAGTGAATCAGGCAAAAGCAGATGCTTTAGCTAAGAAATTAGCTGCTGAGGCAAAAAAAGCAGCAGGAATTTCGGAAGAAGCTGCAGAAACCGAAGAAACTGCCGAGGAAACCCCTTCGACCGAAGAATAAGCAAATCACATCATGAAACAAGATGAACTTTTCCTGTTGGGAAAGATCGTCAGGACTTTCGGATCAAAAGGCGAATTAGTGTTTCAAGTTGATACTGAAATACTTTCGCGAATAATAAAACTGGAATCAGTGTTCCTCAAAATAAACGAGAACCTGATTCCATTTTTTATTGAACTTATCCAACCCAGGCCTAAAAATCAGGCCTTGGTCAAGTTAATGGATATCGATACTTCTGAAGATGCTTCCCCGTTAGCAGGCTGCGAAATATACATTCCGCATGCAATACTGCCAAAACAAAAAGGAACAAAATTATATTCCCAGGACATAGCAGGCTATTCGGTTAGGGATGCGAATCGGGGAAATACCGGTATTGTTAGCAAAATTATTGAAATGCCACAGCAGTTTTTGCTGGCAATCGAATTTAACGGTAAGGAAATCCTTGTGCCAATAGTAGATGAGATAGTAAAGAGTATCGACCATAAAACAAAAACAATCTATATGGAAGCACCCGAAGGATTGATCGAGCTTTATTTGTGAAGGGGAGAAAATAGAGAAAAGAAGAGAATTGGAAAAAATAAGTTGAAAGCAGAAGGCTTGGGGTATTTTTAATTAGTTTTGTATAGATTCAATCAGGGCCTGTTAAGTGTTTCATTTCAAAAAGTTCAGTATCGAAGATTCGGCGGCTGCCATGAAGGTTGGTACAGATGCTGTTTTGTTAGGTGCATGGGCGTTTTGCGAAAACGAAACACGGATTCTTGATATTGGCACCGGAACAGGCATTTTATCTCTAATGTTGGCGCAGCGAAATGATAAAATTGAGATTGATGCTTTGGAAATAAACACTGAAGCTGCATTATTGGCAAAGCAAAATGTGATGTTAAGCCCTTGGAGAGAAAGAATAAACATCTATCAAATTTCATTTCAAGAATTCGTAATTAATACCCAAGCGCGATACAGTTTAATTATCTGCAATCCTCCGTTTTTCACTAAATCGTTGAAAGCCAATAGTGAAGCGAGAAACCTTGCCCGCCATAACGACAGTTTACCAATAAATGAGTTATTGGCTGGTGTAGCAAAACTGCTAACAAGCCATGGAAAAGCAATATTTATCTTCCCTTACGATTCGCTCGAAAAATGGAAAACCGAAGCTGAGAAATTTTTGTTGTTTCCATCAGCAATTACATTGGTGAAAAGTTCACCAGCACATTTTCCTCACCGGGCAATGGTGTCATTCACAAAAGAGAGAAAAAACGAAGTTGTCGAAAACGCAATTTGTATAAATAGTCATCAAGATACTTATAGCCAAGAATATCAACAACTTACAAGTCCATATTATTTAAAATTCTAATATTAAATGAAATAAAGCTTTCTGTCTTCTTTGTAAACTCTTCCATTTTTCAGCATTTGGTCCATTTTCACCATGAAAAAGCATCATCTCAAGTGGATTAGACCCCAATTGTAAAATAGAATATTGCACCTTTGCCCTGCTCCGATTCGGCCCAGATGCTGCCATTGTGTTTTTCGATAATACGTTTAACGGTGCTCAAACCAACGCCGGTTCCCTGAAACTCGTTGTTAGTATGTAGGCGTATAAAAGGGCTGAACAGTTTTTCCGCTTTTTCCATGTTAAAACCTGCACCATTATCGGCTATAAAGAATGTAGTATTCTCTTCTGATTCGACTTTTCCGAAAGAAATCTCTGCATTTTCAACTTTTCCGCTGTACTTCCATGCATTGCCCAAAAGATTGTTCAGCACGACCTGAATCAAATTTTGGTCAGCGTTCACCACAATTCCTTCTTGCACATGAACCGTAACGTTGCGTTCAGGGCTGCGCATCCGCAAATCAGACACTATTTCTAATACCATTTGACTTAAATCAATGCTTTCGGGGCTTATTTCTGCCAGGCCTGATTTTGAATATTGCAGAAGATCGTCAATTAACTGTGCCATTTTATAGCCGGAATCCAGTATCCATTGAAGATAGTTTTTCGCAACATCATCCATGTTTTTCCCATCGGATAACAGCAGGGTGGCAAAGCCAACAACCCCACTCAAAGGCGACCTTAAATCGTGGGAAACTGTACGGGCAAAAGCTTCGAGTTCCTGATTTGCAGAAACTAAGTTTTCGTTGGAGTGTTGAAGTTGCAACTGTGCTTCGATTAAATCTTCGTTGCGGTGTATTGCCGCTTCATAAACAGAAAGCAATAGGTCGAGGATCTGTTTTTTATCCGAATTTATTTGATATTTCAGCCCCTGGAACATGATTTCGATGACCATATCGCCAGTTCCAATCCGGCGCATCTCGTTGTTTGCTAACAAGTAATAAATCCGCGAAAGCAGATATTGTTCATCATACGGCTTGGTGATAAAGTTATCGGCACCTGCCTGCAAGCCTTTGATAATATCGAGTGGATCGCTCAACGAGGTAAGCAAAATCACTGGAATGTCTTTTAGGTTTGGGTCAGCTTTAATTTTGGAACAAAATTCGTAACCATCCATTCCAGGCATAATAATATCACTGATTATCATGATAGGTTTTCGCGCCAAAGCTACCTCATAAGCGTCATCCCCGTTACTGCAAATTTCGCAGTTTATGTTGTTAGTATCAAGGAAACGTTTCAGCCTTTTGGCCTGAACAGGTGAATCTTCGGCAGCTAAAATATATTGCTCGCCCAAATTGAGGTGGATGGATGATTGCATAGATTTTTATTTTACTAAGTCAGTAATTTCTTTTATCATATCGGATGGTGACATTATTTTGCTTGCAGCACCCAGTTTTACTGCTTCGCCTGGCATGCCAAAAACCAAGCAGCTTTGCTCACTTTGTACCAAGGTATGCGCTCCAATATCATGGAGGGTTTTCAATTCGGAAGCACCATCTTTGCCCATCCCAGATAAAAGTACTGCAAGTGTATTATTACCATATATGGATGCAACACTCTGGAAAAGAATGGCTACCGCAGGTCTAAGCCCTTTGACAGGTCCTTCGTTCGAAACACCGATTACTCCTTCTGATTTAACTGAAAGATGCTTGTCGCCAGGCGGCAAATATACATTTCCAGGTATGAATGGTTCACCGTTTATGGCAATGTGTACAGGCAATTTCGAAAATGTATTTAACCACGAACAGAAACCCTCTGCAAAATTGGCATCAATATGCTGAACGATTAACACCGGCAATGGAAAATCAGAAGGAAGGCCAGTAAGTATTGTCCTTATTCCTTCGGGACCACCAGCAGATGCGCCAATTGCCAAAACTTTAAATTCCCTCGCCCCTTGTGTAAATTTCGGGGTAGGAAATCCTGAAACTGTATCTTGTACAGGTCTTGCACCATCAGTGTTCTTACGCCTCACCACTTTAACCTCGGACATTGCCTTGAGCATATTCAAATATTGACGTGCAGATTGGACAAATTTTGGATGCCCCGGTCCAAAAGGTTTTGGCAATATAGTTACGGCTCCAGCATCAAGGACTTTTATCGCCATTTCAACCTCCGAGGTTTGATAAAAGCTGCTCACAATCACAATGGGTACAGGCGTTTTTTGCATGATATTCATGGTTGCTTCTACGCCGTCCATTATCGGCATGTGAATGTCCATACTAACCACATCGGGTTTAAAAAGGGATACGTATTCGATTGCCTGCATGCCATTGTTGGCAATACCCACTAATTTAAAACGACTATCGCCTAATATCAAACCTTTTAGCAAATTCTGGTTCACCAGGCTATCCTCTACTATCAGAACTTTAATTACACCATCTGTCATAATTATAAGAAAAAAATGTTAATTGTTGCCTACAAGGTAATATAACCGAGAACTGCATTTTTGACAAGTCAAATGCTGAATTTAATAAAGGAGGACACCCAAATCAGGAAAATGTCTTTTCTATTAATTTGTAAAGATACCTAAAAAGTAGAAGTGATTCTAATTCTCAAATTAATCTGCGGATTGTTTCAACGAGATTACTCTGCTCAAAACTGCTCTTTACTATGTATGCATTAGCACCCAAATCCATGCCGCGTTGCCTGTCGTCGGTCGATTCTAATGCGGTTACCAAAACTACAGGCATATCAGCAAGGTTTTTATCTTCACGAATTTTGGCAGTTAGCTCAAAACCTGTCATGTGGGGCATTTCAATATCCGAAACCACCAAATCGAATTTCTCTTCCTGTAGGAAACCATACGCTTCTTGTCCGTCAACTGCTGTTTTTATCGTGTAACCTGCTGTTTCCAGAAAGTTGCGCAGCATGGATCGTATTGTTATGGAATCTTCGGCAACAAGTATATATTTTTGCCGAACTTCCTCATTTGCGGTGTCCTGCAAAGGCTCAGCAACAAAATCCATGGAAATGGAAGAACGGGAAGCCGAATCGATAAGTTCGGGAATGTGTAAGATAGTAACTATGCGGCCATCACCTAACAAAGTAGCTCCGGCAATATTGGTAACATGCAGCAATTGAGGGCCTAAATCCTTTATCATTCCTTCATGTTCGCCTAAAACATCGTCAACCACGAAGGCAAGTTTTTTTTGTGCCGATGAAATTACAAGTACGCGCAAAAGTGCTTCTTTGCCTTTTCTTAATCGCCTTACCGGCAAATTCAACACATCAGCAAGACTCACCAATGCTAAAGTTTCGTTGTTGAATATTATTGTTTTTTTTGATTCAACGGTCTTAATATCAGCAGGGTCAATACGAATCGCTTTGACAACAGTTGTGGTTGGTATGATAAAAAACTGCTCTGAGGCTTTTATCAAAATCCCTTTGAAAATGGCAAGAGTTTGAGGTAGTGTGATCGTAAAGGTGCTGCCTTCGCCAGCAATGCTTTCGATGTTGATATTCCCTCCAAGCTTAACTACTTTTTCGGCCACAATTGCCATTCCAAGGCCACGACCGGAAATATCGGTAATAAAAGGGCTTGTGGAAACACCGGAACTAAAAATCAGCATGGCAACTTCCTTATCAGACATGGAAAGTGCTTCTTCAAGTTTCAAATGCCCAGCTTTTATGGCTGAACTGATAACTTTTTCCCTTTGGATACCTCTGCCGTTGTCGCTTATTTGCAACGAAATATTACGGTCGGCATCTTGTTTGATCTCTATTTTTAGGATGCCGTGAGGTTGTTTTCCGACATTGATGCGGTTTTGTGGCAATTCGATCCCATGGTCGATACAATTCCTAATTAAGTGGATCAGCGGATCTTTAATTTCTTCGAGGATACGGCGGTCAATTTCTATTTCACTGCCTTCTATTTGAAGATTTATTTCTTTGCCATATTCTTTGCTTAAATCCCTCACTATTTTGGGGACAATTGCCAACAACGATGAAAACGGATAAAGCAAAGTAGTCTTTATGTCAATCAATAAGTCGTCGATCATCCGTGCAGTAACCCGTTGGAACCGTGCAAGGTTCTTCTCAAAACCATATAGATCTTCTTCGTGCTTTTTCCTAAAATCTTTATCTTTTTCCAAAAATTCAAGTACATCATCGCTCAAATCGTTTTTATTGATTCCTGATAAAATTGGATTGTGATTTGAAATTTTGCGGCTCCAGGATGAATATTGATTTGCATAATACTGCAATTCAACTACATAATGAGCCAAGGTTGATTTTACAGCAATCATTTCTTCGGCTTGCCGCAACAGATTATACAACTTTGCAGTAGCAACACGAACAGTTTCCTTATCTGAGGACTTTTCAGCAGGTTTTTCAGCCATCTTTAATGCTTGCTTTTCAACAGCCTTTTCTTCTGGCATTTCTGTTGTAAAATCTAGTTTTATATCTGGAATAATTGTTTGGGGCAAGGCTATTTCTTCCTTATGAATGTCCGGTTCAAACCCTGCTTCTTTTTTATCGATCGCTTTTGCTATTTCAGATTCAATTGTACCGGAAAGTTGCTCGCTTTGAGAAGTTACAGTGGAAGCCGCTTTTGCAAATGATGGTACTGGGTTAAATGAAAATTTTGCAATAGGTTTTGCATTTCGCGAAATAGCTTCAAGTTTTTTGACCAATTGGGCCAAATCGGCAGGTTGTACTTTCTTTTGCTTAGAATCGATATCGCCGAGCATTACTTCCAGTGTGTCCGAAGCTTTATAAAGAACGTCGAAAGCAGGTGGCGATAGGACGAGGTTTTCCTTTTTCATTTCATGAAAAACACTTTCCATACCCATGCAAAGGCGTTCAATATCAAGTTGGTTTACGGCACGGGCGGCACCTTTGAGGCTGTGTATTTCTCTGAAAATTATCTCAACTTCCTTTTTGAGGTTTGCAGTATCGGGATTTTTTTCCAATCCCAACAACCCACCAACAATAGCTTGGTGATGTTCGACCGCTTCAATTTTGAAATCGCCAAGCAGTTCAAGCAAAAATGCTTCCTGATCTTTGTTCATGGCAATTTAGAGGTTATATTTCTCAATTATTCCTTGAATTTTTTGTCCCAGCAAGTTAAGGTCTGTTGCCGCACCTTGCGCCTGCCTGATGCCTGCCACATTTTGCTCACTGGCCTGTTTAATATTTTCCATTGCAGGCACTACTTGTTCCATTCCTACCATTTGCTGTTGGCTCGACGACGATATTTGCACCGAAATTTGAACCGCAGCCTCCACATGTTCGGCTAAAACACCAATCACATTTCCGCTTTTGGTTACAAGCTGTATTCCTTCGGCTACGGTGCTTGAACCTTTTTCGGTAACATCAACAGAGAGGTTTACCGATTTCTGAATTTCGTTCAATATTTCCTTAATTTGGATGGTGGCTTTTTTCGACTGGTCGGCCAAACTCCGTATTTCCTGGGCAACCACAGCAAACCCACGGCCTTGTTCACCGGCCTTGGCAGCTTCGATGGCTGCGTTTACTGCCAAAAGGTTGGATTGATCGGCAATATCGGTAACGGTGGAAGTTATTTCACCGATGGAGCGGTTTTGTTCCGAAAGTTTAACAACCGTTTCGGCAATGATATTCATTTGCTTATCAATCTTTTTCATCGAATCTATAACTTGCTGAACCGATTCCATACCTTTATCTGCCGATTCGGTGGCCTTTTGCGAGCTTTCCATCAGCGCACGGGCTTTTTGGTTGGCTACCATAGCGGTTTGCCTCACCTCCTCAACCGTGGTGGTAGTTTCGGAAATTGCAGTGGCGGTTTCGGTGGCACCTGTCGATATTTCGGAAACCGTACTTAGTATTTCTGCTGCCGAACTGCCCAAAATTGTAACCCCATTTTTAATCTCGAAAGTGATTTTATGCAACATTTTAACCATCCAAACCGCCAGTATTACTGAAATTAGGACGACTATTGAACCTAACAGAATAAGCCCAAACAAGTCTGACTGTAGAATGTCGTCGTTTTCGGTCAAAGTTAATGTAATATGTTTTAATAATTTTTTTTCAAGAATTCTGATTTTAAGCCAAATAGGTTCATATTGAGGATTTTGGATATTTATCGTATATTGATAAGCTTCATCATTTTTGCCTTGATCAATGAGTGTCAATAAATGGTTACGGGTTTCGTTGTAAGCAATCAACAGAGTTTTAATTTCTTTAAATAATCCTAAAAATTCGGGGTCTTTTTCCAGTAGGATTTCCATTGAATCGATAAGGATTTTTGTTTCGGAAATCCTTGCAAGCATTTGTTTTTTTGTCGTATCCCGATATGATTTGTCTTTTGTAAGGATTAATTCCAGGTTATAAGCCCTCAAGCGGTTTTCGTGTCCACGAAGTTGTGTTATGCCTCTGGTTACTCCATATAAATCATCAAGGCTATTTTGCGAGTTATGAATATGGTTCATATCCCGATACGAAAAAAACACCAACAGAATAATCGACAATATGATCGAGCCGAAACCTAACATCATTTTTGCTGTTGGGCTGAGTTTGGATAATAAATTCATCGTTAAATTTTGTTAAGATTAGTTATTGCTTTAATTTCTGATTTACAATTAAATGACTGCTTTTCAGCATCTTATCGGCATCAAGCAGGATCATGCCATCGGCTGAAATTCCTATCACCAATTCTGCGGCAATTTTATCAAGTGTAAGTGGTGGCGGGCTTATACTATCCAATGGCATTAAACGGGTTCCAGCAATAGCATCGGCAACAATTCCAAATTCCATAAGTTCGTTGTGCAATATAATTACTTTGTTGAAATCGGTCAAGCCTTTTTCTTTTAGGCTAAACTTGATTTTTAAGTTTATGAGCGAAACAATTTTGCCCCGCATGTTTATTACTCCTATAATAAATGCCGGAGCACCAGGAATTGGAGTAATTTCGGTCAGAGGCAACACTTCCTGAACAAAATTTCCGGCCACAGCATAGCGTTCAGGAATCAGCAGAAACTCAACCACAGAAAGTGTTTCCCTCGTTTCTTTCTGTTGGTCAGACTTATGACCGACAATGACTGTAGCCCGTTTTTTCAATATAGCTTGTTCATTCTCCATAAGTTAGGCTCTTTTCTTTGTTTTTATTTCAATTCAGGAAAGGTTCGCTGTGTTTATGTCATTTGTCTTTTTCCTTTTAATTTATATTCTGTCCTAGTTAAGCAATAATTGACATTTCTACCAATTCTTTTATCCTTCCCGCCGTAAGCCCATCGAAACCTGGAACCAAAACATCGTGATCCATCTTTTCCAAAATTTCCTGAGCATTAGCGAAACTTCGCAAACATCCTTGTTTTTTACCCTGTCGTTTCAACACATTGCCCATTGTGATTAGAGCCGATACGTTGGAATGATCCAGATACAAAGCTTTTCTGAGCGCGGATTCGGCAGAGTTTAAATCGCTCGACTCTAAAAAAACCGTTGCAATAAAATGGTACGATTCAGCAGTAAGATTGTTTGTTACGAGTAATTTCCCACACCAGAGTTTGGCATTTTCCAGTTGACCCATGTTTGCGTAACACTTTACCAAAAGTAATATATTTTTACTTTCGTCAGGTGTTTTTTGAATTGCTTTTAGGCACTTTTCCACACATTGCAAATATAAACCTTTATAAAAAAGCACTTCAGCGTCTGCTAAAAGTAGTGGTTCGTCATGTTTTGGTTCATCATGTTTTTCTTTTAGTAACTGAATATGGTACTTTGGTTTTGAAGCATTTACATAATGTGCTATCTTTGAAATTTTCGGTTCTTCTTTTTCAATTTTTGTATCGAAAAAATAGGATGGATTGATTAACGGCAATTTCGGGGATTTTTGATAAAAAATGCCATTGCTGAAATTTACCCGCCGAAACCTTGAAAAATAATCCTCGCTCAACTCAACCTGACTGGTGATGAGCCAAGCGTTCTCAAACAATGAATGGAAAAATCTGAGACCAACAGAGCGGGCTTTCTCAGGGGTAAAATACATCAAAACATTGCGGCAAAAAATCGCATCCATGTTATTGGTGCCAGAAGCAGCCGAATCGTACATTTCCTCTGCCAAGTTCAGCCGCTCGAAGCTTACCATTTTTTTGATTTGAGGAATCACTTCCCACTCTTTTCCATTGTTGGTGAAGTACTTATCCTTAATCGCTTGTTCGATTTGGCGAAACGACCATGAAGTGTATTTGCCTTGTATAGCTTTATTTAAAGCAACCAAACTTATATCTGTTGCCAGGATCGAGATTTTCCAATTGCTGATATCAGGAATGGTTTCGTGTAAAAGCATGGCAATTGTATATGCCTCCTCGCCAGAACTGCAGCCTGCGCTCCATATTCGGATATGCTTTTCGTTGCAATTGCGCTGCCCGATAATTTGTGGGACAATTACTTCGCTAAAAAGCTTCAAAGCCGTTTCTTCACGAAAGAAATACGTTTCGCCTACCCTAAGTTGTTCCGACAAAACCAACAATTGAGAATCTGGAATATACTGTGCTTTTAGCCAATTGTTTACCGAATATACATCCTCGCCAATATTAAGTTCCTTTGCAGCCAATAGCACCAAGCGTTCCATATCTTTCAACCTGTTTTCGGGAAAATGCAGCCCAAGCAAACGCGCTACATTTTCACTAATTTCGTTTAAACAGTCGTTTTTGCTCATAGTCCTACATTTATACAAATTGTTCTGCCTTCAGCAATTCGTCTAACTGAATCTCTTCCACGCTGTTAAGTAATTTTTCCAGATCGTAAATGAAAATTATCCCACCATTATCGCGTATTATTTTTGCGATTTTTAAACCTGAATTAATTCCATCCGCTTCGTTGATATCTTTTTCCAAAGGTTTCAAAACACTTTCCACTTCATCAACCACCAAAGCTAATCTTCTGCTCGATGATTTTACTATAATGAACCTATCATTAACATGGATGCCCTTTTCAGCCAGTTTTAGATGGCTGCGCAGATTGATAACAGCAATAATTTCGCCGTAATAATCAATTACGCCATAAACAATAGGAGGCGCATCAGGAATATGCGTTACTGCCAAGGCCCTAAGCACGCGCTCAACCGATGCCAAAGGCAATGCGAACCGTTGTTGGTCTAGAGTAAAAGACAGTATTTCGGTGCCAGTGGTTTCCATTTCTGATCATTTTAAAGGTAAAAAGTGATTAAACGAACACATTTTGTGCTGCAACATCCCAATGTAATAGTTTTTATTTCAAGCAATTAGTAAATATTTAGGCACATAAAACCTGTAATGGAACGGCTTTCTTCCACGCCGTTAAAGTACAAAAGTTTCTTAATTGTTTTACCTGTAAATAGCCAAACTAAAAGTAAGTACTTCGAGTTTTTGCAAAAATCTTGCAAAAAAGCCATTGAAGAGCCAAAGCCTTTAAAGGATTCGTTCTTTATGGAAAGGAGTTGGGGGTAGTTTTAAGTGGGAGTGGGAAACAAAACACATAGATGGTCTCACGTTTTAATAAACCTTGGCAATAAAAGTAATCACGACCAAAGAAGCTTTTTTCCTGTTTTCGAGGCGACATTTTCTGGTCACCCAAAAAAAAAGGAATAAACTTCTCATACCAGGTCGGATGTATTTTATATGATAGTAGCAAACCGCGATTACCATTCCCAAAGTATTTTATATGGTATTAGCAATGGATCTGCTTCGATACATGGTAAAAACCACTCGAAAGGTTAATTTTCACATCCTCTCAATTTCACGGCGCTACCACACGATTCCTTTCGAGTGGTTCCATAAATGGTTCTACCATGAATGGGGTTACTAAATTAAAGTACCAGATTGGCCGAAGGTGGGAGACCGATGTGAGTGAAGATTTTGTATTGAATTCCATGTAACTATTCAACCATTACAAAGCATTGAAAAACAAATACATGCCATAGATTTACTCATGAATTTATTTTCTTTTCAAAGGTATTCGTGATATTGCTTTGCTAAGTTCGCAGAGTATAATCAAATCAATTCAGCCATTTTTAACATTGAGTCCACTCCGAAAAGCAGAAAGCTAATCCTGAAAGAATGGAATTTCAATAACCACTGGTGAAATCGGTGGTAAAGCCAGATGCTGGGAAACTTGCCTTGAAAGGGCGAAATATCTCCAGCCGTGGGTGCAGCCCACGGCTGAAAGTGTGTAATATCCTAAGCAGTTGGCTCAACCCGCAGCAATTTTTATCCCAAAAATCCATTTTTCCATTCTTTTCCCAATTAGATTTTACTGATGATTCTCCTGTTTTCAGTCCATGGTAATTTCTATATCATTTTTGTAGAAGCGATTTCATATCTTTTTTTATACAAATCATAAATTTTTCTTTCTATTATATACTTAATTACTAATTTTACAAACTTATTCCAGCTAATGGGATTTCATCATACATAGATAACCATTTGCAAAGGAACCGGCAAGCAAACGTGATAGTAACTGTATCATGGCTAACTTACAGCTAACAGCCTGTACCATCCCACGGATATTACCTTGAAACCCGCTTTGGAAATGCAATTCCAAGCAGACTTTAAAAATAGGACAGCCCGAATGAAAAACAAATTACTGATACTTCTCCCCATATTTTTTGTTGCCGTTGGCCTGAAAGCCCAGGAAATAATTGGCACCAACGATACCACTATTTGCCATGGCAACCCGGCTATACTGCACGCCCAACTTATAAATGGGAGTTATGGTACATCAAGTTATACTTTTGAAACTTATGCTTATACACCTGAACTTTTTACAGGTGGAACACATGTAACCTTTGGCGGAAACCATGATGACCAGATTTCTGGCCCATTTAATATTGGTTTTAGCTTTTGTTTTTTTAATCAAATTTACACCGAATTTTATGTTGGCTCCAACGGATGGGTTGGGTTTACTTATGATGCTTTATGGACTGCCTACTCAGCACTACCTCTTCCAAATATGAATGCCAGTACTCCTAAAAATTGCATATTTGCCCCTTGGCTTGATTGGTGGCCTGATAATGGCACACCTGCTAATGAGCAAAATGTTTTCTATTATACCACTGGCACAGCACCTAACAGGAAACTAGTAGTTTATTGGAAAAACTGTTCCATGTTCAATGACTTGTGCAAAAATAATCCTGAAAAATATGGCACATTCCAGATTGTGCTCAATGAGCAAAGCAGTGTTATTGACAACCATATTCAATACAAACCCAAATGTGGAAATCCACCTAATGAAGAAGTAGCTACTCAAGGCGTACAGAATTTGTTAGGCAATCAATCATTTATAGCTCCAGGCAGAAACCAAACTGTTTGGGAAGCATCTTACGAAAGTACCCGATTTGTCCCCAGCGGTATTAAATGGTACACTGGCGGTTATCCCGGAGGAACAGTTGTTGGATTTGGCCCGGTACTTAATGTTTCGCCTACTGTAAACACAACTTACACCGTGGTTGTGGAAACCTGTGCCGGAGGTGGTGCTATTACCAAGAATATTCTTGTAACTGTAATACCACTGCCAACAGCCGATGCTGGGCCGCCCATCTTAAGATGTATGGAGGGCTCAGGGATCCAAATAAATGGATCCGCTTCCAATTATAGTACTGTTGTCTGGTCGACACCTATAACAAGTGGTGGAGTTTTCGATAACCCCAATATGCTGAACCCGATTTACTATCCATCCCTCCCCGATATTGTTGCCGGGTCTGTTACTTTAACTTTAACGGCTACAGGTGCGCCGGGTTGTAACGCATTTGCCACCAATTCCATGACACTTTCAGCTGCACCCTTCCCTATAGCACTTGCCGGGGCTGATGGAAGCGTTTGCTCAAACAGCAGTTATACTATAAATGGTTCTGCATCTGGTTCCGGACTTACGGTTTGGACAAAATCCGGCGATGGCACTTTTTTAAACCAAAACAGCCCAAATACGCTATACACACCAGGACCTATCGATATTTTGAATGGTGGTGTTGACCTTTATATTACCTCCAATGGCTCAGGCCCATGTACCGGGTTTTCGGATGTGGACACAGTACATCTTACCGTTGTTCATGCCCCATCCGTTTTTGCAGGCGACGATTTCCTGCATTGTGTGGGGACTGATGTTACCTTAAGCGAGGCAACCGCCGATCATTATCAGTCGGTGCATTGGTCAACTTCAGGTACCGGTACTTTTGTGGATTCAAC
The DNA here is from genome assembly GCA_903878265.1 of uncultured Bacteroidales bacterium. GTDB lineage: Bacteria > Bacteroidota > Bacteroidia > Bacteroidales > UBA4417 > UBA4417. The sequence goes on from CAIRHD010000178.1 coordinate 35,636, forward strand.
CCTGGTACTGGCAGTTTATCGTCCAAGCATGGCTGATATTTTGGCCAAAACTGTTGACCTTACTTTGCATATTGTGCCCACTTCGCCATGCGTAGCCATTTCCGACCATGTTCAGGTTAATTTAATCCGACCTCCGACTGCCAATGCTGGACCCTCAACCGATGCTATCTGCGCATCGGGTTTTTATACCTTGTCGGTATCCGATACTACCCAAAGCCCGGCAATTGTATGGACAAGTTCGGGAACGGGTACATTTAGCGACGACCTGGCATTGCAACCTGTTTACACACCATCCCCGGCCGATACCCTTGCCGGAACTGTAACACTGACGCTGACTGCTTCGAGCAATGCGCCATGCAGTCAGGCTATTGATAATTTGGTTTTATCCATTAACCCTTTGCCAGTGCCAACTGCTTTTGGGCCGCCATCGGTATGCCTTAATTCAACAGGCAAAGTTTACTTGTCGCAATCCGGAATGAGTGGTTATTCATGGGAAACCTCATCGGGTGGCTTAATAACTGCTGGAGGCACACCTACCAGCGATACGGCCATGGTAACATGGAACACGGTTGGGCCGCAATTTGTAAAAATAAATTATAGCAATTCGTATGGATGTTCCGCAGTGGCGGCAACCCAATTCCCTGTTATGGTTAACCCATTGCCTAACCCAAATGTGCATGGCAATAAATCGGTTTGCCTTAATACCAGCCATATCTATTTTACCGAGGCTGGCATGACAGATTACGAATGGAACCTTTCGCCCGGTGGCACCATTACGGCAGGAGTTGGGAACGACACCATAACAGTGCTATGGTCAGGCGATGGTATTCAAATGGTAAGTGTTAATTATGCCAATGCCAGCGGATGCAGGGCGGAAAATCCAACCTATTCAGATATTACGGTTCAGCCTTTGCCAGTACCAATTTTGGGTGGGCCATCGCCGGTTTGTTTCAATTCCATTGATAACGAATACTCTACCGATGGTGCTATGACCAACTATATATGGAATGTTACCGGCGGTACTATAACCTCAGGTGGAATTGGGACCAGCAGCAAAGCAACCGTACATTGGGATGGTGTGGGACCTAATTCCATTAGTGTAAACTATACCAACAGCGATGGATGTACAGCCGCATTGCCTACTGCTTATAATGTTATCGTAAATACTTTGCCAATCCCCGATTTAGGTGGCTCAAATCCGGTTTGCTTTAACTCAGAAGGAAATGTTTACACCACAAATTCAGCAATGACGGGTTACATTTGGAATATTTCAGGCGGAACGATTTCGGGTGGTGGAACTTCAACCAGCAACACCGCGACCGTAAAATGGGACGGAACAGGACCTCATTCCATCGATGTAAATTATACCGACAACAATGGATGCAAAGCGGCCGTTGCAAGCACATACAATGTAATCGTCAACTCCTTGCCAATCCCTGCTTTGGGAGGAATAAATCCTGTATGTTTCAATTCCTCCGGTAATATTTATAATACCGAAGCAACAATGACCAACTACTTATGGAGCATCAATGGAGGCACAATAACAGATGGGGGAACTACAACCAGCAACACCGCAACTGTGAAATGGGATGGTGCCGGTCCACATTCCATACTGGTGAATTACACTAACACTGATGGCTGTACATCTGAATCGCCCAGCATTTATAATGTAACCGTGAATCCGCTGCCGGTACCCGCTTTAAGTGGAAACTCGCCGGTTTGTTTCAATTCCTCGGGAAATGTTTACACTACCGATGTCAACATGTCGAATTATACCTGGAGTGTTTTGGGTGGAACAATAACCTCTGAAGGAACTGCAACGTCAAACACCGCTACAGTTACATGGGATGGTGCCGGGCCATATTCGATACGTGTAAACTATACCAATGGCGATGGGTGTACAGCGGCTTTGCCAAGTTCGTTCCCGGTAACGGTAAACCCATTGCCAATACCAGCTTTGGGAGGCACAAGCCCTGCTTGTTTTAACTCCACCAGTAACACTTATACTACCAATGCTTCCATGACCAATTATATTTGGGGAATAACTGGAGGTACGATAACTGCGGGAGGCACATCCACAAGCAACACAGCAACCGTGAAATGGGATGGAACTGCTCCTCACGCCATTACTGTAAATTATACCAACGAAAATGGTTGTGTTGCCGCCCAGCCAAGCAATTTCAATGTAACGGTAAACCCATTGCCAATTCCTGCTTTAAGCGGACCAACACCTGCCTGTTTTAACTCATCAGGAAACATTTATTCCACCGATGTTGCCATGACCAATTATGTTTGGAATATTTCTGGCGGAACGATTTCAACAGGAGGTACCTCCACAAGCAGCACTGCCACAGTGAAATGGGATGGAACAGGACCACATTCGATCAATGTAAATTATACCAATGCCAACCAATGTGTAGCTGCAGTTCCCAGTGCTTTCAATGTAACGGTTAATCCGTTGCCAATTCCGGCTTTGGGTGGAACAACACCTGCTTGTTTTAATTCTTCAGGCAATCTTTATGCTTCCGATGCGCTTATGTCGAACTACATTTGGGGTATAACTGGTGGAACAATAACCGCTGGAGGAACTGTTAGTTCCAACACAGCCACTGTAAAATGGGATGGATCGGGTGTGCATTCTATAAATGTAAAATATACCGATGGCAATGGCTGTACGGCAGCTTCAGCAAGTGTTTTCAATGTTACGGTAAACCCTTTGCCAATACCTGCATTGGGTGGGCCAAGTCCGGTTTGCTTCAATTCGGATGGAAATGTTTACACTACAGATGCCGGAATGACGAATTATATCTGGAGCATTTTGGGAGGAACTATTATAACAGGAGGAACTACATCAAGTAATACAGCAACGGTGAAATGGGATGGCGTTTCAGCTCATTCCATAAGTGTGGTTTACACTGATGGCAACGGATGTGTTGCTGCCAATCCTTCGGTATTCAATGTAGTTATCAACTCATTGCCAGTGCCTACGGTTTCAGGGCCGGCAGTAGTTTGTGCTACAGCCCCAGGCAATGTTTATTCAACTCAAACAAATAAATCGGAATACAACTGGATTGTTACGCCAGGCGGAGTTATTGCTTCGGGTGGCAGTTCAGCTTCAGCCACTGTTACATGGAATACTCCCGGCATTCATACAATTGTAGCAGTTTATAAAGATGCGAATGGGTGTCAGGGTACTTCAGCAGCATATACCGTAACAGTTAATCCACTTCCCCAACCTGTTATTTCAGGTGCAACAACGCCTTGTGAATCGGTAGCCGGAAATATTTATAGTACTGCCACAAATATGTCGGGTTACAATTGGGTTATTTCTTCGGGAGGTACTATTTCTTCCGGACAAGGTTCCAATACTATTTCTGTAAAATGGAACACGCCCGGAGCGAAAACACTCTCAGTTACATATACCGATTTAAATTCCTGTGGTACACAGACACCTGGCATACTGAATATTGATGTTCACCCTTTTCCCATTTCAAATGCGGGTGCCAATGGATATATCTGTAGTGATCAACCTACATACCAATTAAATGGAGGAGGCTTTTATTTTAACAGTGCAAAGGTTGATTGGGATTTTTTTGGCGTTGGTTACAGCAGTGGAGGAAACCTGAGCGATTCAACGGTTTTAAACCCACTCTTTACACCAAGTGGTTCCGATTTAACAGAAGTAAATAGAGTTGTGGCTTTTGTGCTTACCCTC
>CAIRHD010000179.1 GCA_903878265.1 uncultured Bacteroidales bacterium
AAGTAAGGGTGTACAGCATACCCGAAGCGGATGTTACCCAGCCCCTCACTACCTGCGAAGGTGCCGACCTGCAACTTGCAGCCAACTACCATACAGGAACTGGCAACGGCACTATAAGCTACCTTTGGTCGGGCCCGGGAGGGTTTGCCAGTGATACCAATTCAATAACATTAACTTCCGTTACACTGGCATCGGCAGGGCAATACAGCGTAAGCCTCAGCGACACCAACCATTGCCAAAACCAGTATAGCATGGAGGTAAACGTAACCCCAACCCCCGTTTCCGGCTTTACCAACGACACCCTGCTCTTCGACCAAACCTACACCCTCGAAGCCACCCCCGGCTACTACCGCTACACCTGGAGCACTACTGACAGCACTTATTCCATAACGGTTACCGCCGAAGGCTGGTACAAAGTAACCCTTACCACCATAGGCGGCTGCACGGCCACCGATTCGGTGTTGATGCTCACCGCCTTTGCGCCCCTTACCATGCCCAACGCTTTTACACCCAATGGCGACATACTGAACGACGTATTTAAAGCCGTAACCACCCCCGAAAAAATACGTTCCTACACCCTCTATATTTATGACCGCTGGGGAAAGCAGGTATATTTCACCAACAATGTTACCCAGGGCTGGGACGGTACCATAGACGGAGCCGCCGCCCTGGTAGGCACGTATGTTTACTATGTAAAATACAGCAATACTTCAGGTGCGGTAAGGGAAAAGAGAGGGATGGTGGTGTTGGTGAGGTAGGATGTGGGATGGGCGATGTGGGATGTGGGATGTTGGATGTTGGAGAGGGGAGACTGGGAGAGGGGAGACTGGGAGATGAGGGCGGCACTTGGAACTCGGCACATACCACAATCGTTATCCCGACTATAAGCCTGAAACGCCATCCCTCGAAACTATAAATAATTATCTTAACAGGACAAAAGCATTGTTAGAATGTCTCAAACAGAAGTTATAGCCTTGGTAAAAAGCTACCTGAAAACATTGGATCAGGCAGGAATACCTATTGCAATGGCGTACTTATATGGCAGTTATGCCCGTAATGAAGCTAACCCGGAGAGTGATATTGACCTGTTGCTGGTTTCATCAATTTTTGATACTACCGATGATATAATACTTTCTAAACCCTGGTTATACACTACCCAAATCGACTCCCGCATTGAACCCTATTCAGTTGGATTGAAAAGATTTCAAACCGATCATATCTCGCAACTACTTGAAATCGTGAGAAGGGAAGGAATCAGGATATAATTGCTTAAATGCCATTTTCAGAGCCAAAACAACTCTCCGAAAAAAAGTTTCTACACTTTCTATTTTTACGACCGCTGGGCAAAGCAGGTACATTTCACCAACGATGTTACCCAAGGCAGGGATTACTCTATTAATGGAGCCGCCGCCCCTGTAGGAGCTGGCTATGTAGGTGAGATTGCGGATTATGAATTGTGGATTGGGTCAGAAAGGGGATTCGCAGCTATAAGTTCTTCACCACAAATTGCGCCGTAACGCGGCTCCGCATTTCAAGCAACACCGATTTTCCATCCTCCAGCACCCTGTCAATTGTTGCTTGGTCGTAATGCCGTATCGTTATAAGTTCGAGATTGGTATTATACCGGATTTTATACTTTTCTTCCAACACAGTGAAAAGTTGCCCCAACCTGCGGGCATTGTTATCCACACAAACCGAGAAACTGATGGCCGAATTTTGCATAAGGCTGATATGTAACGAATTTGATGCAAAAATGGCTAATATCTCGCTCAGGTTCCTTTCGTCGATAAATGAAAAATCGCGAGGCGAAATAGATATAAGCACCTGATCGACCTTAAAAATAAAGGAGGGGATAAGGCTGTCGGCCGAAGTATTATGATGGATAAGCGAACCTTCACTTTCTGGATCCAAAAATGATTTGATGCGCAAAGGTATTTCCCTGTTTTTAAGTGGCTTGATCGTTTTCGGATGGATAACTGTAGCTCCATAATAGGCCAATTCAATGGCTTCCTGATAGGAAATGCTCGACAGTTTTTGAGTTACGCTAAAATATTTTGGGTCGGCATTCAACAGCCCAGGCACATCTTTCCAAATCACCATTTCATTGGCATGGAGCGCATAAGCAAGAATGGCCGCCGTGTAATCGCTTCCTTCACGGCCAAGCGTGGTGGTTGCACCATCCGTAGTGGAACCCAGAAAACCTTGTGTTAGCGCAATGGCAGGCTTTGTTGCTTGATTTTGGAAGAAACTGGAAACCTGTTCCTCAATCCTCAAACCGGTAGTTTCCCAATCAACCCTTGCAGCACGCCAGGTTTTATCGGTTCTGATCAGTTCGCGCACATCAAACCACTTGCAATTCAAGCCTTCATCAAGCAAATATTCGCCGATAATAACGGTACTTATCAATTCGCCAAAACTTACTATTTGGTCGTAATCAAAATCGTAATTAAGCGAAGGGGGCGTACTTAAATTGCCTTCAAGTTCACCAAATAAAAGGTCGGTTTTAAAATGTATGGAATGCTTTTTATCAGGAAACAAGGTCGTGATAATTATTTGGTGATACGTAATAACTTCCTGAACAAAAACCATCAGCCGTTCGTCGTTTTCGTACCAGGCATTAAGCACTTTTTCGAGCAAATTGGTGGTTTTTCCCATGGCCGAAACCACAACAACAAGTTTTTGCGGGGTATATTTCTTGAGTATTGCAGCTACAT
>CAIRHD010000180.1 GCA_903878265.1 uncultured Bacteroidales bacterium
TTCAATATTCTCGTTTGCTGCAGGCAAACACGGATTGTTTACGTGCCTATTTCTAGCTGGCTTCGGCCTAACAGGCAACAAGGAACTCGGAATTCGGCACTTATTGCATGTGGAAAGGCATCAAGTTAATGTATAAATCGCATTTTCTCCTTTCTTGGATAAAAACCCATAACAATTATCGATCAACTTGATTGATAAGTTTTATTTTGACCTATTTTTTTAAAAACAAGCCGGATAACTTAGAAACAAAGAAAACTCTTCTGTATAATTTTAACATTCGGGCATCAACACCAACCTTTCTATGAAAAAAAATGTTACGAATTGCAAATCCTTTCTAAAAATGAAAACTTTGAAGTTTCGAATGATTGGAACATTAACGGCACTGTTTTTACTGCTTATTAATCTAAGCCTTGAGGCAGGTAATTTTACCAGAGCAGTTCCGCTGCCATCTGAAACAATGGTACCTAAGAAAATTGTAACCGGTATGGTAACCGATGAACAGCAAGTACCGTTACCTGGTGTGAGTATTATTATTAAGGGGACTACTACAGGTGTGGTTTCCAATAGCAATGGTACTTATACTGTTGATGTACCTGATGATAGCACTATATTGGTTTTCTCCTTTATTGGTTTTGTAACAGAGGAGATACAAGTAGGAGCCCAGTCGGTTATTAATGTTACCATGAAACAGAATGCTCAAAAACTGGATGAATTTGTAGTAGTCGCTTATGGGAAACAGAAAAAATCACATTTAACAGGTTCAATCGCTTCCATAAAGGCTGAAAAACTGGATGAAATTCCGGTATCAAGGCTCGATCAGGCTTTGCAGGGAAAAATGTCGGGAGTGCAGGTTGCAAATGTTGATCCTTATGCTGGCGAAGCTCCGCAAATCCGTGTACGTGGAATGGGATCTATCAGCACCAACATTGACCCATTAGTTGTAGTGGATGGATTTCCGGTTGCCGATGGAATGTCGATGGTTAGCATGGGCGATGTGGAATCAATTGAAGTATTGAAGGATGCAGCATCCTCTGCATTATATGGTTCGCGTGCAGCAAACGGTGTTATCCTGATTACAACAAAATCGGGAAATATAAAGAAACCGAAGTATAATTTCAAAATGTACAGTGGTATTACTAGTGCCTATTCCCTTCCAGGAGTACTCAGCCAATCGGAACAAATGAAACTTTACGCCCGAGAAGCTGAACAGAGGAAATTGGATCCTTCGGTTGACGGAACTGCTGCAACAATGCCTTTCAATTTAACTAACGAAGGCGATCAGCTTGGGTATTTGTTGATAAACTATATTGGCGAAGAAACTGATTGGGTATCTGAAGCGCTTAGGCCTAATGGAATGAAAAACAATTATCAGCTAAGTGCATCAGGCGGAAATAGTGGAACTACTTATTATATTTCTGGCAACTTCAACAGCGAGGATGGCATTATGAAAAATAGTTCGTACGACAAATACACCTTCCGTGCAAAAGTTGATGTTAAGCTTTCAAAACATATCACGTTAGGGTTCAACCTGAATCCAAGTTATAGCAAAAAAGAAACTCCGGGGGTCGATCTTACCAGCTATCTGCGCTTCCCAACCTGGATGCCTATAACTCATACCGAAGCAACTTCGGCTATTACTGGCCAGCCTGTCGGCACTTATGCACATCCGTATCATTATGGACGACTTGATTTAAGCGGGATTGGCCTAAACAACGAAATTTGGAGCGTTACTTCCGGCAGTGCATCCGGATCATCAATGCATAATCCTGTATCAACGCGCGAGCGTACCGAAATCTTAACTGATGACTATAGGTTACAATCCAATATGTACCTGACTATCGATCTCCTTCCCGGACTTCAGTTTAAAACATCAAATGGTGCTTATGTTGCATTTAAAGAATTTAATGAAAAACTTCAAACAGAAGCTGTTGCAGCAGGAGATCCAAATAAGCTTACCAGGACTGGAACCTTCCTGACTGATTTGTTAAGTGAAAACACTCTTAATTATACTAAAAAGGTCAGTAACCATGATTTTGGTGCATTGTTGGGATTTACCGCACAAAAGATCGATAACAAATCCAATACAATGGTCGCCACAGGATTTCCCGACGAAGAAATTCTTTCATATAATATGGCATCGACCCTTATTCTTGATAGCCCTGCTTTACCAGGCACTACTTCTTATTATTATACCGAGTCGATGGTTTCGGTATTGGGCCGTCTCAATTACTCCTATATGGGGAAATATCTGGTATCTGCAAGTTTCCGTGCCGATGGAAGTTCTAAATTCGCCGAAGGGCATAAATGGGGAAATTTCCCGGCTGCTTCCGTTGGATGGCGTGCATCAGAAGAACAGTTTATGAAAGGTATTGCCTGGCTCTCGAATTTGAAGTTGCGCGCGAGTTACGGATTGACCGGAAACAACAATATTCCCCAATATTCGTACATGAATTACTTGAATACCAGCAATTACCCAACTGGGAGCGGTATAGGCACCCTTCATCCCGGCTTGGCTTCCAATAACACAGCTTTGGGTAATCCAGACATTACATGGGAGCAAACCGAGGAGGCCAACTTTGGAATTGATCTTGGTTTTTTTAGGAGCCGTTTAAACCTTACGGTAGAATATTACAATTCAACAACCAAGGCAATGTTGCTGCAGTCACCTTCCATGTACATCACCGGTCATCAAACATACTGGAATAATATAGGTGAGGTAAGCAATAACGGTGTTGAACTGGAACTCTCATCTGTAAATATCGATAAGAAAAATTTCAAGTGGAATATGACGGCCAATCTCTCTGCGAATAAAAATGAACTTTTAGGCTATGGGAACAAAGATCACGAAGATAACTTTGGCGAAAGGAACGAAGTTTACAGGGCTATCGTTGGTGAACAAGCCATTCAGTATTATGGATTCCAGTCAGCAGGTGTGTATCTGACCTTTGAGGATGTTGCAGCCGCCAAAGCAATGAAAGATCCTGTTACCGGAATGCCTTTTAACTGGGGCGATTTTACGCCAGTTATTGGTGGCCTTAAAGTGGTGAACCAGAATGGCGACTATCAGATAGACAGCTATGACCGTATGGTTCTTGGAGACCCTTTCCCTGATTTCACCTGGGGACTTAACAATTCGTTCACATATAAGAACTTCGACCTGAGTTTCCTTTTGCAGGGCGTGCAGGGCGTAGAAATTATAGATGGGAACATGAACTACAACGAAACTCTTCGCACCAATACTGCCTATACCGACAACCGGTTTGTAAGTCCGGCGTTTCCTGGTGATGGCCAAACGGTTTATGGTACCAATACTGCCGGAAAATTCCTGTTGCTTACCGATTACGGTATTGTAAACGGATCATATACCGCGCTCCGCGATTTAACCTTTGGTTACACCGCTCCAAAAAAGTTTGTACGCTCCATAAAACTTTCAGCCTTACGTGTGTATTTCTCAGCACAGAATTTATTGTATTTGATGTCCAAAGATTTCGATGGCATAAATCCGGAAGCGCGCAAAACTTCTGGCGCTTATTCAAGCCCATTAATTGACGGATACCAAAGAGGCGTTTACCCTATCAACCGGACGTTTGCCTTCGGAGTTGATGTTACATTCTAGGACATCATTTCAAAATAGCAGTAATAAACATCAACAGAATAATGATTAAAAACCATATAGAAATGAAAAATAAAGTATATATACTCATAGCTTTCACTGCACTGATCCTGTTAGGGGCTTGTAAAGATTTTTTGGAAGATAAGCCAGCTTCCGTGTTGACACAAGTCAATTTTTATAACACTCCAGCACGTATCAATCAGGGGGTTTTGGGGTGTTATGCCGGAATGGCTACAGCCCTGAAGGATGAATGGAGGTACACCGAAATCAGGAGCGACAACACTTGTGTGGCCACTACTGGTACTTCAGGCATTGACCGTGTCGATTATTGCGACTTGGCTTTTTTCCGCACATCCACCAGTTTGCCCATGATGCAGCAGTATTGGTATAAACTGTTTCAGAACATCTCGAATGTGAATGCCATATTGCCCTCGGTAGCTGACAATGCCTTTGTTGCTGTTGAATCGCAACGTGCGCAATATGAAGCGGAGTTGCTGTTTATCAGGGCATATCATTATTTTACGCTCGTTAATTTATGGGGCGATATGTTTAAGGTTACCTCTGTAATCAGTGCCGAAGAAGCAAAGAAGATTCCGCGATCGCCTGTATCGGAAATCTATAACGACATCATTATCCCCGACTTGCTTAAAGCCATCGATCAAGCTCCTGCCTCTTATGCCACAGGCGATGCTGGGCGTATTACGAAATGGGCTGCTATGAGTTTGCTGGCTAAAGCTTATATGATGCAGGGTGGAACTGATAACTTGGCTAAAGCCAAACCACTGATTGAAGCCGTTTTGACTACTTCGCCTCATGGCTTGTTGTTAGGCACAGGGGCTTTTGCCCAAATATTCGACGTTACAAAAGAAATGAATAAGGAAATCATATTTGCTGTCAGGTATCTTGGTGGCAGCAGTGGATTAGGCTCACCTTTCTGGGGAATATTTGCGCCCGACAACTCGGCAAATCTTTTTCTCAAAGTTGGTACACCTGATGGAGATAATAATCCAACACCCGAACTCATGCATTTATTCAGAGCAGACCCTAAGGACACACGGAAGGATCCAAGTTTTAGGGTATGGCTCAAATCAGCCACCGATACAATACAATATATTTCAAAATATATTGATCCGACAATGATACTGCCCAAACAATGCGAGAACGACTGGATAGTAATACGGTATGCCGATATGGTGCTTCTGAACGCTGAAATCATGGCACAGGACGGGCGTATTGGCGAGGCCACTATTGAAGTAAATAAAATAAGGGCCAGGGCAGGTCTGGATCCTCTTGAACCTTTTAGTTCTAATGAGGAAGCTCTGGATGCAGTTTATAAGGAACGCCGATTGGAACTTGCCTTCGAAAATCAGCGATGGTTCGATTTATTGCGCATGGCGAATGCGTATGGCAATCCGAACAAAGCTCTTGACATACTCAAAACACATGTTTTCGTAACAGACTGGACCAATTTGTATTCGCAATACGATAAAATCCCTCTGCCCGACGAAACACAGTTCATCAGGGAAAGACTTTTGTTACCAATACCTCAGACAGAAATAGACGCCAATAACGAAATGGTTATTCCACAAAACCCTGGTTATTAATCTAAAAAAGATAAATTTATGAAAAAAATAAATTTCAGTTTACGAATGATATGGTTGCCATTGATGGTTTCATTGGTTGTTTGGAGCAGCTCATGTACAAAGGAAGAAGAAGCCGCTCAACCTAAAACTATAGAAGAGCACAGGCAGGAATTGACCCAATTTGCAACTTTAGAAAAAGCATTGGTCGATAGCACTGTTATTGGGTATGATAAAAGCAATTTCATGGTTGCAAGCACAAGTAAGTTTGCCAGCCAAAAAGCTGCATACCTCAAAGTATTGGATACAGCTCTGTCGTTGGTAACAAGGCCGATTATCACAATGAAGAATATAACCGATACATATAAATCGTTTGGAGTGCCAGGGCAGGCTTTCCATAATAGCTTGTTTATTTCGGACCGCCGGCCTTTGAATGATTTGGTTGTTCAGTGCGAATTATTAAATACAGCAACAGCAGTAGGGACTACCACAGGCCAGGTTTCGGAGGCTGCGAAGGCAGATTTTACAACTGCCATTGCCACTGCAAAAAAAACACGAGATTTATCCACCAATATCGACCGGCAAGTTGCTGAGGGGGTTACCACGCTTACGACAGCAAAACAGACCTTTGAGGCTGCAATTATAAAATAAACTGGCATTTTTCATTGCCGGACACTTAAACCGGCAATGAAAAACATTGAAATTTTTCAGGAAACCAAAAATATTGTAAACCTAACAAACATCATTGGTGTTTTAAGCAAAACAAATAATCAGCCATCTAACCCAATTAATCTAAATCCAAAAATCATGAAACAGAACTCTACTTTTCTGAATTTCCAATTGAAAGCAATCGTAATAACAGGATTTCTATCTTGCTTTTTGCTTTTTAGCCCCATTTCTTCTGAAGCGCAGACTTCAAAAGAATATACTGTTAGCCAGGTTGCCGAATTGCTGGCAGACCTTAAAGGTGGGCTGTTCGACATTTACGAACTTTCGACATCAGGTGGGGAATATGTATTACCAGGAACAGGCAGCGTAATTGATTCCCTTGGTAGAAATGCAATCATCCGAGCTAAAGCCGGACTTCTGTCTAAACCTATTGTTTCGGCAAGTGGAACAAGCGCATCCAGTACGGCATCTATTTTTGTGATTTTTGTTCCAGATTTTGTTTTAAAGCTGGAAGGGATCGAATTTAACGGTCTTAATACCAATACAGGAAGTCAGCCTATTTTGGTAAGGAGCACTACAACGGCATTAAATTGTTCAGTTACTATAAAAAATTGCTTTATACACGATTTCAACAATGTAGCAGGAAATGGAATCATAAGGCTCGAAGCCACCAGTTCCTCCATAGACATACAAGAAACTACATTTAATAATTGCAGCGGTAGAATGTTGTTTTTTAACACTCAGGATGGTAATTCAACAACCCAAATCACCACTGTGTCCAATAAAGATATTACCTTGAAAAATTGCACGTTTTCCAATATTGTCAATAGTGTTGGAAACGCCAACTCGGTAATCCATTACAAGTCAACAAGTGGTGTATGGGCTAAAGGCAGGAATGCCACCATCGATCATTGCACTTTTTATAACATCAGTTTAACTTCCGATGAAGTTTTCAGATTCAGAATGATGTCGGGACTTGTGAGCATTACCAATTGTATTTTCGATCAAGTTGGCTTAAGCTTAAGTTTTGTAAACCCTGACCTGACAGCACCTCCTATGGTTAAAGACTATTGCTACCTTGGCTTTGCCGTTCCCCCAACAGGAACAAACACAATAACCACTGCTCCAATCTACACAAACGTTGCAACCTTGAATTTTGGCTTGACCAATAGAAGTTTCTTTGTTGGAAGCGATGGCCTTACAGTTGGGGATACTCGTTATTATACATCCAGTGCTTCAATTTCCCCACTTTTGCCGAAAGCTGAATTCCATGTTTATCCAAATCCTGTTTCTCAATTCCTGAAATTGGAATACAAACTGCAATCATATACCCTTGTGAAAATGGATCTATACAATCTCAATGGTCAGTTTGTGAAAAACCTTATTGTTTCCGAATTTCAAAATACCGGAAACTATTCGAAATCAATTGACATTTCGACTCTTGAAAATGGATCTTATTTTGCACGGCTTACATTGGGCAGCTCTTCTCAAACAATTAAGCTTGTTGTAACCAAATAATGAACTTTGGCCGGTTATGTGGCTGTTTATAGAACAGCCATGTATTGATATACCAAAAATTCACCTTAATCCTGATTCGCCATGAATAAAAAAATTACCCTAATTGTTGCTCTTTGCTCATTTTTTCTGATTTCGCAAGGGCAGGTTTTACTGGATGAAACTTTCGATTACTCAGTTTCAGATCTTGATTTCGCACCTGGGTGGACAAGCGGAGGAACCGCTCCTGCCGTTGTACCTGTGCGAAACATTGTTACACCTCCATTGACATACATAACCACTGATGGTACTTACGTGCTTTCCGATAAAGGTAAAACCATGAACAATGTTTATATATCAGGTGCAACCGGTTACTATTGTTATAAATTATTTACAGCAACACCGGTTACCAGTACTGTATATTTAACCTATCTATTTAAAGCAGGAGTCGCCCAGAAACAAAGCCAGTCTGAAGTCATTGGGCTTGGCGATAGTGCAAACTCAGGGCCAAAGGTCTGGGTGGGAAAGGGATCAGTAACTGCCAACTTCAAATTAGGAACTACCAGGGGAAGTGGTACGGGTGCTGATGTTAAATGGAGAGCAACCGAATTTACTGATACACTTGCAGTAATTCTTGTGGTTCTGAAATATGATTTCGCCACTGAAACATCATCGCTTTTCATAAATCCAACTCTAGGATCAACTACAGAACCTATTCCTGATGTTATTGATGATATCTCTAACCCTTCGGCTTTAAAATCGGATCTCAGCTCTATAAGGTTCAGGGTTAATGGCAATAATAAAGCTAATTTCAATGTAAGCGGTGCAAGGGTTTCAAGTTCCTGGGCAAATGCTGTTGCGAAAGTAAGTCAGGTGGGTTTATCAGAATTGGTTACGGCAAAAAACACAGTTAAAATCTTTAATAATCCATCAGCCAATACTTTAAACCTGGAATATAGTTTAACTGACAACTCCAATGTGAACCTTGTGCTTTATAATATTAATGGTCAAGTTGTCAATACTTTGATTCAGAACATTGGCCATGAGGCAGGAAGTCATACCGAATCCTTTGATGTTTCGGGTTTAACAACCGGGATATATTTAGCCAGGTTTACGGCAGGAGGTGTTACTAAATCATTCAAAATACTGATTAACCAATAGGAAATCATTAATAACTAACAATACTGGCCTTAGCAAGCTGTTCGTATTTCAAAAAACCACAGCCATTTGTTTGGGACATAAAAAAAATTGTATGAAATAGCCATGAGCAGAAAATTTGCTCACCAACCAAAATGATTATTCTCATGGCGTATTCCATCTGACCCGTAAAAAATTAAAAAATAAACAGATGAAAAAAAGTATAACAATCCTAATGTTTTGCATGGCCACTTTGATTGCCAGTGCACAGTATCCTCAAAAATTACCAATCGACTACAAAACTTTTTTTACTGTTGGAGCTGTTGGCTCAGAGTTATCGTTGGAAAAAGGGGAGTATACCAATACTACTCAGGATGACACAAATCCTATTAAGGAAAATCAATGGAACCGTAACGGTAAAATCAATCCTGCAGATGCTCCTACTGTTTCACCTGTTTTAGAACCCTGCAAATTAAGCTATTCTACTTATGTGGATAATAATGCAGGAAAAGCAATAATCCTTAATCCGGAGACAACTGCCGTTCGGGCATCCATTTATAGCCTTACATCATCAAGTGACTACTCCGATGAAGAATTTTATCTGGGGGCTTTAGTCAATATTTCCAAGGCTTCAAATTCCGGGGATCAATTTTTGTCGTTTGATGGAAATTATACCGGGAATCAGCAGCGTGGCCGCATTTGCGTGAAAACGTCTGAAAACAAAGGCTTTTATAACCTTGGTTTAGGATGGAAAGAAACAGCCACTACATGGTCCGCTGATTTGCCTTTTGGTACAACAATTTTTGTGGTTGTTAAAGTAACCCCTTCAGCTAAAGGCGCTGAATCCGCTTCTTTATTTATCAACCCGAAAATTGGAGGAAAAGAATCCGGGGAGACAGCAATAGCCAGTGTGTCAGGGAATGCTGATCTAAAAAGAATCAGAAGTATCTACATCCGCCAGCGTCCAAATCTCGGGGGTAAAATCGCAGGTTTGCGTTTTAGCAACAGATGGGAAGATGTTGTAAAATAATGGAAATGATTTGAATTGAAAATTTGGTTGATTTTTGGTTTGGTTGAGCCTGCACTGGTCATATTTCGAAAAAATCTATGATCGCCGTGCAGGTTTTTTCGCCTTTTCAAAACCTAGCCTAGTCAAATATCGGTACTCCCAATCCGATAAA
>CAIRHD010000181.1 GCA_903878265.1 uncultured Bacteroidales bacterium
AAGCAAGTTTTTCCCACAGCTTCGCCCTTTCAGTCCCAATTTGGTTGATGGAACTTAGTTCTATTAGGCTGAATATTTATTAATCGGTATTGGTTAGCAGTAATTTGAACGTGAATCTGTTTATTTGTTGCGTTCCCATAACAACAGCAGCCCTTCTTTGGTAAAAGTGGTTGCGATAGTCAAGAAATCGTCAGCACTGATTAATGTGTATTTTATTGTCCTTTTAATTAAGTATTGTGATTTAGAAATCAGCTCATCGAGAAAACAGGTATTAACATCTCGACCAATTATGAGCATGTCAATATTTGAACTTTCTTTTCCCCTTGCAAAGTCGCCGGTTAAATAAACTTTTTCCACAAGGCCGAGGCGTTCGATTACTTTTTCGATAAGTTGGTCGAGGCCTAAATGTTTGCGCAGAAGGCTGTTGATTTCTGGAAATAGTGGGTGTGCGGTGTTAGCCGAATAAACTTTCCGGTTCGATTCGGTGTGCGAAGTGAGTAGGCCAGCTTTCTCGAATCGGTTCAACTCGATGCGGATTGCATTGCTGCTTTCGCCAAATTCGGTTTGCAATCCACGTAAATGCCCGAAGGTATTGCTGTTCAGGAAAAGCCTGGTAAGCAGTTTGATACGGGTTTTAGATGTGATCAACGAATCGAGCATGGGTGAATAAATCGCAATATTCTCTTCTAAGTTTTGAATCCAACAGTTCAACTAGTTATTTAAACTTGGCTTCTAGCTTACTTATATTGAGTAACAAAATTACTCTATATTTTGTTTATAGCAAACAGAAATAAAAAAAAGTTATGAACTTTTGTTGAAAAAGCTGAAATAATGGAATCCAATCAGAGGAATCCAATCATTTTTAAGAAAAAATTCTTTGATTTCGGGTTCAGGTTGTAACCCGAAATAGGCTATTCCTTCTCTATCTTACTTGATTTTGGTTTGCATTTATCCTTTGGCCTCATAACCACACCAGAGTTGGTGCGACCGTTGATGATTACGGTGAGTGGATCTTTGAAATGCACATGTCGAATTAGTTCATCTTCATATTCGGCAGCTTGGCTGTCGAGGTAATCTACATCGAAAAAACCATCTTTTATGTATGGATGAATTGTGAAATAACCCACACGGAAGGAAGTAAGATTTTGGAAGAAGTGTGTGCCCTGGCTTGGATCTATCCTATAATTTTCGAGGCCCGACTCCACAATAAGCCTTGCTGCTGCAATGTGCGGCCATTTTACAGGAATTCCGAGCCATGGATCGCTCGATCCCCAACGCCCCGGACCAACAAGTATATATTGCTTGTGCAAGGCTATGAACTTATCGTTGAGCGCTGCAATTTTGAGAACGGTTTCGGAATTTCTTGATGGGTCGAATGTTGCAGTTTTTACATAAATAACATCATGCAAATCATTTACGGTACCGTTGCCCAAGGCTGCACGTGAATAAAGGATTGTATCATTATAAGGAATAGATTCAATTTTTACATCTACTTTTTCCTTGCTTTCTACAATTGGCCTTATTTGCAACAAGTAGAAAATATCGGGTTCGCCCTTGCTTTTGTTCAGTTCGACGGCAAATTCGATTTCGATAGGTTTGCCAATTTCCTTTGCACCCATTTCGAGGCAAAGCGAGAGAATGCCGGCAAGTGGAAACGTGTTGTGCCTAAGTATATTAGCAAAAGTAACCACACGTTTACCATCGTATAAAATCCCTTCCCTTATAATCTGGTTATCGTAATCGTAGGTTGATACCATATCCCTGAATGAAGGATCTTCGGCGGCGATTCCAATTTTAAGTTTTTTTAAATTCGTGCTATCATCAATATCAGGCCTGAAATTGTAAGGGTTCATATCCAAGGCATAGAACTGATTCTGTGTTTCGCGAAGTGCCATTTCGGGTGTAGAAAGCTGCAATATTTTGTTAGGATATTTTGGTGAAAACCGTATGGAAACACCTCCGTCAACAATATGTTTTCCTAAGCCAATGGCAATGCTAGCAATACCGTCTTCCGCTTTTTCGGGCGCAATAGGATAGAAATTTATTGAGCGTGCCACACCAGAAAATGAAGGATAAAACCTGTCGTCGTATTGCGACCCGGCAACCCGCTGAAGCACAATGGCCATCTTTTCCTGGTCTATTACATTGCTTGTAGCCGCCATATAGGCTTTGCTTCCATGGAAAAACACGGAGGCATATACACTTTTAATTGCATTGCAAACCAGTTCGAGGGTGAATCGGTCGTCTTCGATCATGGCAGGCATTACCGGCACCATGTAGGTTGAATAAACTCCGGCAAAAGGCTGATAATGTGAATCTTCGAGCAGGCTTGAAGAGCGAACCGCGATGGGTTTTTTGCTTAGGTGGATAAATTTAAGCAAGTCGTCGTGGAGGCGGAGCGGCAATCGGGCATTTATGAAATTTATGAGTATTTCGCCATCGCTGAGGTCGGAAAGCCCGACTTTGTATAAATCGTTATCTTCCATAAACTCATCGAAGATATCGGTACAGAGCACAACCGTTTGTGGGATGTTGATGCTAACATTGGTAAATTTGTCGAACTGCCTGTTCCGTTTCACAATTGCATCCAGGAAAGCCAAACCGCGCGCTTTGCCACCAATAGAGCCTTCGCCAATACGGGTAAAGCTGATGTATTCGTCGAAAGTTTCCTGGTCGAACTGTGCAATAATCCCTTTTGCCTTGTTGAGCCTGTAACTGGCAATGGATTCGAATAGAAAGCGCCTGATATCGTCGAGATCGGTGAAGTCGCCAGGCCTTACATCCCTTATAAATTCAGCCAAGGGGAAAAGTGCCCTTGCAAATAACCATTTCGATAAGTGGTTCCTATATATATGGTATTCGAAAGAGGAGTCTGGAACCTGGAATATTCGTTTTTGAAGAGCTTTCAGGTCGGGGGCACGCATAAGTTCCTGATGGGTGTTAGGATCGATAAACACAAAATCGCCAAAAGCGAAATATTCCATCATAAAAGTGCGAAGCTCGTTTGCCAAAGTATTGGAATACTTATTGATAAACCCAACACCCAGATCGTTAGCCGCTTTCTGGTATTTTAAATCCGACGACTGCAGCACAAAAGGCAGGAACTCGTTTGTGGCCCTCACATGATTCAAGAGCCTGAACCCGGCTTCAGGGTCTTCGTGCC
>CAIRHD010000182.1 GCA_903878265.1 uncultured Bacteroidales bacterium
ATTTTCAACAGGTGAAGTTAAAAGAATAATGGGAGTTGGACGCCGCGAAATCGGCCATGGCAACCTTGCATTGCGTGCCCTTAAAGCCATGATGCCCGAAAAAGATGTTAATCCTTATACAGTAAGGGTTGTAAGCGATATCCTCGAATCGAACGGATCATCATCAATGGCTACTGTTTGTGCAGGAACCCTGGCTTTACTCGATGCTGGTGTAAGACTTAAAAAGCCTGTTTCAGGAATTGCAATGGGGCTAATTTCGGAAGGTTCGAATTATGCAATACTCAGCGATATTTTGGGCGATGAAGACCACTTGGGCGATATGGACTTTAAAGTTACCGGCACGCGCGATGGGATAACCGCTTGCCAGATGGACATAAAAGTAGATGGGCTTTCGACCGAAATTATGGCACAAGCCATGGAGCAGGCACGTCGTGGCCGCTTACACATCTTAAGCGAAATGGCTAAAACCATTACCGAACCTCGTGAAGACTACAAACCGCATGTTCCCCGCATCGTTAAATTAACCATACCTCGTGAATTTATTGGCGCAGTTATTGGACCAGGAGGTAAAATAATCCAGGAAATGCAGCGCGAAACCGGAGCTACTATTGTAATAGAAGAAGTTGGCGAATTTGGAATTATTGATATTGTTTCTAACAACAAAGCTTCGATTGATGCTGTAAAAGAGAAAATTAAACGTATTGTTTCAGTGCCTGAAGTTGGTGACGTATATCATGGAACAGTAAAAACGATAACAGCATTTGGTGCATTCGTCGAAATCCTTCCTGGGAAAGATGGATTGCTTCATATCTCCGAAATTGAATGGAGCCGTTTGAAAGATGTGGAAAGCGTGCTAAAAGTTGGTGATAAAATCGATGTTAAATTGATAGAAGTAGATCCAAAAACAGGAAAACTCAAGTTATCCCGTAAAGTTTTATTGCCACGCCCTGACCAAAACGACTCGGGGACAAAGTAATTATTACATTTCATCCACCTTCCCGCTATATTTCTTTTGTAGGGAAGGTGTTTTTTTTTGCTATTATGAAACCCGTTTCCCAATAATTGCGTATTAAAGAACGCGAACACAAAATCTATACTATGAGGCAACTCAAAATCACTAAACAAGTTACCAATCGCGAAACAGCTTCGCTTGATAAATACTTACAGGAAATTGGAAAAGTTGAACTTATTACAGCCGAAGAAGAAGTTCAGCTTGCACAAAGAATAAAGCAAGGCGATCATGCTGCACTGGAAAAACTCACCAAATCAAACCTTCGTTTTGTTGTTTCTGTATCAAAACAATATCAAAATCAAGGCCTTAGCCTTCCCGATTTAATTAACGAAGGTAATCTTGGTCTTATCAAAGCTGCTCAACGATTTGATGAAACCCGTGGGTTCAAATTTATTTCTTATGCTGTGTGGTGGATCCGCCAATCTATTTTGCAGGCTCTTGCCGAACAATCGCGAATTGTGAGGCTTCCTTTAAATAAAATTGGGGCAATCAACAAAATCAACAAAGCCTACGCAAAACTCGAACAAAAATATGAACGCGAACCTAATAGCGATGAAATTGCTACCTTGCTCGAAATAAGTGAAAACGAGGTTAGGGAA
>CAIRHD010000183.1 GCA_903878265.1 uncultured Bacteroidales bacterium
AGCACGATGGGCAGATTGCCATAAGCATGTCGCCCGGCTATGTGCCACAATTGCAGTATTTTATACTTAGCGGCACCGACACCGTTTCGCAATGGGGCAACCCCATTTTCAACAGTTTGTCAGGCGGAAGCTACCGCGTTTGGGCAAGCGATTCGAGCGGGTGTACTTCTATATACCCCACGCTGGTAAACGTTGATAAACTTACCGCGCCTGTAATCACATCGGTAAGCACCACCCCCGAAAACGGCACAGCCTCCGATGGCACCATTACCGTAGTGGGTAGTGGCAGCGGGCTAACCTACTCGCTCAACGGCGGATTGCCTGCGAACAACGGATATTTTACAGGGCTTGCTCAGGGGAGCTATTCTGTATATGTTAGCAACCCCGCGGGTTGCGACACCACGTTTACCGTAATAGTTGGCAACGATTCGGGCATACTTCTTTCGGCTGTGGCCGGAAACGGTTCTGCCTGCTTAGGCAAAGTGGCCAAGGCACCGCTGATAGTGAGCCATTTCAACAACGTAAAATCCTTTGGCGTTACCCTTACCTACGACAAGCTTTTTGTTACCTGCACCGGTTACACCCCGCCTTTGGATTCGCTGGCTGGCTTACAGGTAATACTTTACCCGGCTACAGGCACCATACGCGCCTCCTGGCAAGGCAGTGTACCGCTTTCGCTGCCCGACAGTTCCGAAATGTTCCAATTGGTTTTTAGTTCGCAATTGGCAGGAAATGCCATGCTGCTTTGGGACAAACAGGCTGGCTGTGTGTTTACAAATACAGTTGGCGATACCTTGGATGTGGATTATTACTTTGGTTCCATTTTGATAAACAACCCTCCCGATATACCGCTTATTCCCGATGCTGAAGTTTGCGAAGGGGGCTTGCTTTGGCTATCGCCGCCCGTTATAGGCAACGGCCCTTTTCTTTACGCATGGCAAACGCCCACCGGGCCTACCAACCAACAATCCATTTTTAAAACTGCCACGCTTGCCGACGATGGCCTTTACAAACTTGTAGTTACCGATACCATTCACTGTGCCGACACCGCCTCATGGAGCGTCCGCGTAACCCCAACCCCAGTTTCCGGCTTTACCAACGACACCCTGCTCTTCGACCAAACCTACACCCTCGAAGCCAACCCCGGCTACTACCGCTACACCTGGAGCACAACGGACAGCACGTATTCCATAACGGTAACCGCCGAAGGCTGGTACAAAGTAACCCTTACCACCATAGGCGGCTGCACGGCCACCGATTCGGTATTGATGCTTACTGCCTTTGCTCCCCTTACCATGCCCAACGCCTTTACACCCAATGGCGACATACTGAACGATGTGTTCAAAGCCGTAACCACCCCCGAAAAAATACGTTCCTACACCCTCTATATTTACGACCGCTGGGGAAAGCAGGTTTATTTCACCAACGATGTTACCCAAGGTTGGGACGGCACTATCGACGGAGCCGCCGCCCCGGTGGGCACTTATGTTTACTTTGTAAAATACAGCAATACCTCTGGTGCGGTAAGGGAAAAGAGGGGGATGGTGGTGCTGGTGCGGTAGGATGTGGGATGTGGGATGTGGGATGGGCGATGGGCGATGTGGGATGGGAGATGGGAGATGTGGGAGAGGGGAGACTGGGAGAGGGGAGACTGGGAGATGGCTGCGGAACTTGGAACATCAAACATCGAACATCAAACATTATGCTCCCCCAAAACTCAGTTCCAACCAATCAACAAGAAGTTATTTTACCAATTCGGAAGCCTTGACAAATATTATTTTATCGTCTTTTGAATATACAAATTGACCATTGTTTTTTTGTTTGGCCAGAACTAATTTTTCAAAGGAAAGCTCTATTCCCTTTAAAATTTTACCTCTTAATTCAATAATCTTCTCGTTATTCATTGGCTTGTGTATTAAGGTTGACATTTACCACTCATAGCTATGGCAAATTCATTCACAAACTCCTTGCAATTAAGCATTTCGGGCAATACTGTATAAGAAGCAGTGGTTTTACCCGCTCCATTGCAACCTGCTATGATGTACAGATTTAGGCATCCAAAAGTTTTTCTCAAAAGTACTACGTTTTTTGTCATTCCGAAATTGAAATCCGACATCTGCAATCCGAAATCCTCAATTGAACATCCTATCAAAACTCATTTTGTTGTAATTTTGTAAAGTATTATTAAAAGTAAAGCCATGACAACAGAATTTATTTACTGGAAAGATGAAGATTACTGGATAGGCTATTTGGAAGAATACCCCGACTATCATACCCAGGGGATTTCCTTTGACGAGCTACGATTAAATTTAAAAGATCTTTTCCTTGAGCTTACATCGGGAGCAATACCTAATATACGAAAAAAAGGCGAACTAGAAGTGGCATCATGAAGAGGAAGGATTTGATCAGAAGGCTGGAAAGCATGGGCTGCTTGTTCATTAGGCATGGGGCTAATCACGATTGGTATCAAAATCCCGAAACGCGGCAGTCGCAGCCCGTACCCCGGCATAGTGAAATAAACGAAAATCTCGCAAAACATATTTTAAAGATGCTGAAAGGGTAAGCCCTATTTGAAGGGGAGTTTGTACAAATGATGGTTTTAACTAACTTTATATATGTATAAAACAACCGGGAAGGATTGCTATCTCGCGAGACATAGGTCCAATTCCTGGTATCCAAAAAACCATAACCCTACCCAGTAACCCACCCTCAAAAAACCGGGCAAATCCCAATACTGGCTGCCCGTTTTTTTTTATACCACACATCCAACCTCCCACATCAAACATCAAACATCAAACATCCCACATCCAACATCCGACATCCCACATCCGACATCCCACATCCGACATCCCACATCCCCTTCTATTTAGCTATCTTTACACTTTATTTCAACCGCCATGTTACCTCTTTATAAAAACCGCATTATCTACAGCATTTTGGGCTTGCTGCTTTGTTTGGTGGGGAAGGATGGGTTTGGGCAAAAGGAGGCTAACAATTGGTATTTTGGTTTAGGCCAAGCCGTTAATTTTGCAAGTGGAAACCCTGTTCGTGTTGCTGGAAGCAATATGGTTGCCGACTATGGCTCAACTTCTTTGTCGGATAGTTTAGGCAATCTGCTATTTTATTCTGATGGAACTGAATTGTTCAACCGAAACAACTTTATCATGCCACACGGTGATGGCTTATTGTCAAATGGATATGCGACAAGCCCCTGCGTTGCATTCCGAATGCCCGGATCGTTAAGGAAATATTATATTTTTACGATGGCAGGTGCTCCTTCAACAAAATGGATACCCTGTTTGAATTATTCCATTATCGACATGAGCCTTGAAGGTGGATTGGGGGATATTGTAGCATTTCAGAAAAACATTCCCCTGCTTGCCGCAGATAGTGCCTACGAAACTATTGGCGCCATCCGTCATGGTAGCAAAGATGCATACTGGGTTTTTGTCAGAAATCATGGGACGCCAAATAAATTCTATACTTTTCTGGTGGATGTGACAGGGGTAAACCCAAATCCAGTAGTTTCACCCTGTTTCCTTAATTTTTATATGCCCAGTAACGGTCAATCCGAAATAATAAAGATTTCACCAGATGGTAAATACTTGTTATATGCTTCACGAAATAGTGTTACGGGGCATTATGGAAAGGTAGAACTTTATAGAATTGATAATGTTACTGGTCAGTTATCACAACTTTTATTGTTCGACACAGGTACAATGAATACGGGTGCAGAATTTTCGGCCAATTCAGAATACCTATACATGAGTAATAATGTCTGGAGTTTATTGCTTACTAAATATATCATAAAAATAAGTCAATATGATCTCAAGAAGGTCAATGATGTCACCCAGTTTCAGAACTCTGCTTATTCAATGGTCGAAGACACTTTAGATAATTTTTATGGGAATCTGTTATTGGCTAACAATGGGAAAATTTATTTTATTCAACCTTATGGGAGCCTTGCTTCTCCCCAATCTTTTCTGGGAGTAATTAATTACCCCTATCTCCCTGGCGCGGCATGTAACTTACAATTAAATTATTTGGCTCTCGCTAATTTCACCATGGAGGGCTTGCCCACATTTGTAAGTTCCTTCGCGGCACTTTTCGATTGGACAGGTAACTGCGTTGCTGATTCTGTTAGTTTTACATCGCATTTTTATCCTTTCCCTAATTCATTTACATGGAGTTTTGGCGATCCGTCGAGTGGGAGTGCCGATACCAGCTACCTTGCCAACCCGAAACATATTTATTATTCGCCTGGCGTATATACCGTGTCGGCAACTGCGGTTTTCCCTAATGGGACTTCTGAAACAGCAACCCGGCAGATTACGATTTCAACAGGGCCAAGCATACAAATTGGCGATAGTATTTATAAATGCCCAAACGATAGCGTGCTGCTTTCGCCCGGAAATGGGTTTATTGAATACTTGTGGAGCAACGGCTCGCACAATGCCACTTTATATGCAAAAAACCCCGGCAATTATTGGGTGCAGGTGCGCAAATTGGGTGAATGCATGAGCATGGATAGTGTAAGGGTTTTTAATTATAGCGGCATTGCCTTAAATAATGATTCACTCAACATTGCACCCACCACCTGTTCGGGCACTACCGGGGCTATTACCGGATTGCAGGTAATCGGCAACCCGCCCTTAACCTTTCAATGGACAGCTTCCGGCACGCCCATCAGCGATTCGCTCGATATATACCATCTCGGCGTGGGGCTTTACGAACTAAATGTTACCGATGGCTACGGCTGCAAAAACACCGTGGCCGCCTACACCATTAGCGATGCGGGCAACATACTTATTGATACCGCCGCTGCAACGCCAGCCTTTTGCAACAATCCCAACGGCACGCTTGCCATAACCGCCGTTTCGGGCCTGGGCAAAATGCTGCGCTATTTTATAAAAACAGGCAGCGACACGCTTTCGCAATGGGGCAACGGCAGGTTTACCGCACTTACAAGCGGCACCTATTACGCCTGGGTAAGCGATTCGAGTGCCGTGTGCCGTTCGGCCTACTCCTTGCCTATACTTGTGGCAGCCATTAGCGCTCCAGCCTTTGCATCGGTAACAGCCACCGCCGAAAACTGCGGTAAGCACGATGGGCAGATTGCCATAAGCATGTCGCCCGGCTACGTGCCACAATTGCAGTATTTTATACTCAGCGGCAC
>CAIRHD010000184.1 GCA_903878265.1 uncultured Bacteroidales bacterium
GGCGCAACTGGTGCAAACCAAGGCGGAAACCTATACAGTTGAAGGGTACAATAGCCTTTTTCGACATTTCTTAGCAAGGTTGAGAAGGAAAACCAAATGTTACACAAAAGCAAAGTATATGTTAATTCACTCGATAAAACTACTTATGTTTAAATGGAATAACGACTTAGCTATACTTTGTTAACAATGCCAAATTTCTAATTAAAAATTAAAATGAAAGTATTAATACTATGTACCGGCAACAGTTGCCGCAGCCAAATGGCGCATGGCTTCTTACAGTCCTTTGATGAAACTCTTACTGTTTGTTCCGCTGGCACAGAAGCATCTGGCAAACTCAACCAAAAAGCCGTTGCTGCGATGAAAGAAATTGGCATCGACATTAGTAACCATACTTCCGATTCGGTTGATTTATACCTGAACGAAGAATGGGATTATGTAATTACCGTTTGTGGAGGTGCCAACGAAAGCTGCCCTGCATTTTTTGGCAAAGTGAAACACCGTATCCATATCGGGTTTGAAGATCCATCGCATGCAGTTGGTACCGATGAATTTATCAATAGCGAGTTTATCCGTGTACGCGACGAAATCAAAACTGCTTTCAGCAAACTCTATAACGAGCAATTAAAAGCAGGATAAATATGGACAGGGCAGAAAAAGCATTGTCGTATTTCGACAATAAATTTAATTGCGCGCAGTCAGTATTGACTGCTTTTGCGGATGAGTCAGGGCTTTCGGAAGACGATTCACTTCGGGTTTCATGCGCTTTTGGTGGCGGCATGGGTCGGCAGCAGCATACTTGCGGCGCTGTAACCGGAGCCGCAATGGCTTTGGGACTGCGGTTTGGGAAAGGAAAGAATGATGAAGAGGAGAAAAAACAACAAACCTATAATCTTACTGTTGAATTGTTCGACGAATTTACAAAACTCAATGGATCAACCAATTGCCGCGAATTATTGAACAACTTAAATATGCGCGACGATAAAGACCTTGAGCTTATCAACGTACAAAACCTTTTTCATACCAATTGCAGGAAATATGTAGCCGATGCCGTGCGGATTGCGGAAAATATTATTGCCAAAAGTGCTTAGTGGCTGAAGTGCCTAAAGTACTTAGAGTGCCTTGAGTGCCTTGAGTGCCTTGAGTGCCTTGAGTGCCTGAAGTGCCTTGAGTGCCTTAAAAACAGAAAAGTTAATACTATGAAAGTTACCTATCAAAAAAACCACAAATAATTAAACCAATGGAAAACATCAAACAAATTGTAAAAGAAAAGTACAGCGAAATAGCTAAACAACCCAAAGAGCAGAACGCACCATCATGCTGTGGGGCTACATCTTGCGGATCAATTGTGGATTACACCATATTCAGCGAGGATTACGACAACCTCAAAGGCTATAACCCCGATGCTGATTTGGGGTTGGGCTGCGGCCTTCCTACAGAATATGCCGGTATAAAGTTGGGCGACAGGGTGCTCGATTTAGGTTCGGGTGCCGGTAACGATTGTTTTGTTGCGCGTGCGCTGGTGGGCGAATCGGGGTATGTGGCAGGTTTGGATTTTACCGAGGCCATGATTAATAAAGCACGAGAAAATGCCCGAAAACTTGGTTTCACA
>CAIRHD010000185.1 GCA_903878265.1 uncultured Bacteroidales bacterium
ATAATTTAAAAGATTGGTGGAAATGTTATAAATCAAAAGCCCGTTACCGGGTGAAGGTATTACATTCCGATCCGCATTTGAAAGCCGGGGAAGCAAAATCCCCATGCTGGATGATTTCACATCCAGCATAGCCGAATTATCGGGCAATGAGCCATCGGTGTTAATAGCTACCTGTGAAAACAGCAAACAGCTATTCAGCAATAGCATTCCAATAAGAAAGTGTAATTTGTTCATGGCTAAATACTTTGTAAAGCGGAATGGGTTATTTGATGGATTCTTCCAACATTTGTTTTTTCAGAAAAACAGAGAATTTATTACATGGCAATAATCCAACCTTTGACAAGGTTTATCCATGTTAATTCAAATTTTATGGATTACGGTAATTTGGCCGAAACAAAAACGGATGCGTTGTTGTCTGTGAGGATCAGATCCATTGCATCGAGCATGCCATCGCCATTAATATCTTCGGCTATGTAACCGGTACTGAACAGTGTACACTGGTTTCCAATCGCGCTGATGTCAAGCACGTTTACCACGCCATCCTGGTTTGAATCGCCACCAAAAACAACATACTGCCCATCGCTCATTTGCTTAAGGTTGTTCCCATAAGCTTTATTAGGAGTGTCGAAACTATAATTTATTGTACTTCCCGAAAAGGAAACAGGGAACTTCGAGGTAAGCGTTACGCTGTTTCGGTGTTTTATAGTCAAATAATATGAGCCGTTGTGTATTGATGGGATGGTTAATGATGCAATCCCAGTAGTTGTTAGATCGACATTATTGTCCGAATATGAAATAGTTGCATAGTTTGCTCCTTGATGTAACTCTACGCGTACCTTATCGGCAATATTTCCGCCGAATTGATTGCCGGTAGCATTCCTTGCTTTGTTCATCAACCCATTGCCTGCATACAGGCCTTCGAGATGAAAACTAAGGTTTACTATTTTATCGATCAGGGCTTGTGCCCCAGTAAATGTTCCGAATGAGGACAAACCACTGGCTGTGAGCTGGTGCAGGGTTGTATTAGCAGCGTTATAAGTTATTGCAGGTGCTGGCAGTACCTGTGTACAACTCAAATCAGGTTCATTGCCTACAATATCGGCAGTAACATATTGAAAAACAGCATCATAAACTGGTGCAGAAATTCCGTTTTGCGTGAGTGTCCAACAGCGGTTCAGGTAGTTGCCGGTTATCCCTGGATATGCCGTATTTGTCAGCTTAACACCTGCATAGTTGCCTAATGCGAACGAGCCTGAAGTAAAAGTAAGCGTAACCGGCGAATATTCGGCTGTTCCTGAATTATCGCCTACCGGGTAAGTGAAACTTCCGGCTCCCGAAAAGCTTTTCCGCAATTCGCCTGCACCTGTTGCTATAACCATTGAGTTTAGCGAAGGAGAGCCTGATATAGTTGCTAAAATTCCAAGAGTCAGATTGTTGCCATCCAGCCTGATATGTCCATTTTGGAGGCTAAGCATGGTATTTATTGTTGTGTTTCCACCGATATCCAATCCCAATGCATTGTTAAGCACTAAGCTACCAATAGTATTCTGACCTGAAATTGCCTGCGGTACTGTTCCCGAAAATTCAATACTTCCCTGGCCGAGGTTGGAAGTTGTGTTTAGGTTAACAAAGTTTTTCTTCAGTATCAAAGTACCTTCAACGGTAAGCCCAGCCCCGTTCTGAACCGAGAGGTTCTGGCTTGATGTTACCACCGTTCCTGCAATGACTGTTACATTTGTCCCTGCTGATATTACATTCTGGGCTTCAATAGAAGCAAAATGCAAGTTGCAGGTCAATAGAACAATGGCAATGGCTGCTCGCGTTCCGAAATAGTTTTTACGTGTTTTCATAAGCTTTTCAAATAAATGGTTAGTGTGAAACTCATTAGCAATGTATGCGCATTAAACTTCCTGAATTGCTGCTTTTAGATTTATGGTGGAGGTGAAAATTGTTGAGTATATTGCTAAAATTATTCGAGACTGCTATCCAAATAAATAGTTGATGCTTAAAGCAAAAGAAAAAAAATCTGTATTTTCGTCTATTTTGTGATTAATTAAGGAGGCTGAAGTGATTAAAAAATGAAGGCAAGCATAAAAAGCGAAAGATTCAAAAATTGGACATTTACCATATTTGGAACTGACTTTCTGGATTCAATTCAAGAATGTTTTCTCAAGCTGTAAAGATACGTATATAATATTTGATATATGCTAATTATCAGATATATATTTTTCGAAGATTAAATACTGAGTCTGCTCCGATAACCCTAAAAAAAAGAATACCACGGAGGCACAGAGAACACGAAGGCGCACAGAGTATTGTTAATCAGCACTATAAACTTTGTAAAACTTAGATGCGCTGTGACTTTATGGCGGAAAAAGACTTTTCGGTGTGGACTCAATACTGATGATAAATAAATGAGATAACACCCATCACGAAGATATAATTTCAGTTTTAAGATTGAGCCCATTGCGATAACTTAATGGTAGTAATTTAAAAACGCGATATTTTGAAAATGGGGTACTTCTATGCGATAATGTTTTAATGTGTTAATACTGTAATCAATAATTGTCACCCCGACACTTTTGAATAAAAAAAGCCGGGGTTCAGCCTACCGCCTAACCCCAGCTTTTCTATTGCACTATTCAAATCCTTACGGCGTAATCGTTATCCACTTGGTTGCTGTTGTGGAGCAGCCTGTGGCTGGGTTGGTTTCGGTTACTTTTACATAGCCGGGGTTAATTATCCCGCAAGGGAAATCCCAGGTTAGCGTTAGGCAGTTGCGGTTGGGGAAACAGATTTGGGGGTTGCCGTGGCTGGCATTCCAGGTGTAGCTGTTGCCGGGGGTGTAAGGTGTGGAATAGGTAACAGAGTAATGAGTAATGAGTGGTGAGTAAGGAGTAATAAGTGTTGAGTAATGAGTAGTGAGTAAGTAAGGATGGTAATAAAGCGGCTCAGGAAATTTGGATTCGATTGGGTGATATAAGAAACCAGGTGTTAAAAATCAAGTTTGCACTGGCTGGCGACATCGGGTATAAAATTCATCACCAGGATTTCTGTCTTTTTCTTCGTTTCTTTTTTGCGCCCGGTGCGTATCCCGAGGTTTGTTATTTTGGAGGTGCTTGTTATGGAAATCAGGTGCCAATTGTTTTATGCTACAAAATACCTTAGTGTTTGCGACCAGTAATTCGATAGGATAAACTTGCCTTCCAAGGATTCGAGTTTTTGGAGAAGGGCAAACAGGTCGCACATAGGGAATCCATTGTAATGTTCTTGGATTGTGGACGGATAAGGAGGATCCAGGTAGAAGAATGTTTCATTCGAATCCCGGTCGCGGATTACCCGCAAGGCATCATGGCATGAAATCTGCACATCTTTCAAGCGGGTTGAAACCGCCTTAGAAAGATCCTCCCTTTTGGCTCGCAGGTAGATTCCGGTAAGGCTTCCGGCCTGTCCGTTGCACCATTTCCATCCGCCGTTGGTTTTTCCACCAAAGCTGCCATTGGTAAGGAGGACCCAAACACTCCAAGCAAGTTAAGTTCCAGATCGGAAACGTCGCCCATTTTTCCGTTGTAACTTTCTTTTGCCGATTTTTAGATAGCTTCGGAATGGAGGATATCCGAAAAAAGCCGGTTCAGGTTGGTATAATCGTCGCGCAGCACTAAAAAAAAGGTTATCAGGTTGTGGTTGGTGTCGTTGATGGCTTCGAGGTACGATTTTGGTTTGGCAAAAAAGATTGCGCCTCCACCAAAGTAGGGTTCGCAGTAGATCTTATGCGTCGGGATCAGGCCTGCTATTTATTTGGCCAACAACTGTTTGCCTCCATAATAGGTTATAGGAGTCTTCATTATTTCAGGTTGAGTTTTGTGCGCCTGGGAAGATTGTACTTTATCCGGATCCGGATCCGTTTGATGGTCAGGTTGCGCTTTCGGTGTACTTTTTTTACAATTTCCGGGTTGGTTTTCTTGGCTGTGACATGCCCGCTTCTGAACCTGATTTGTTCACTATCTGTTAAGTGTTTCCCGAAACCCCATACTTTCGCCGAGCCGCCAACCATAGGCCACACCGTTATAAGTGCATTTTGACAAAGTATGCCTTCCTATAGCTGAATCCTTCAACTTTCGTAAACCCCGTCTTTTATGGCTTCATTTTTTGCCGGGCATTGTTCCTGCCAATATTAAAGTTGTGCTTTATTCTCAAAAGCCTATCCAAGTAATATTTCCAGCAACAGTAACCGGAATGAAAGTTGATTAAAAGCTATCAGGGAAATAATGCGTAAAAAATATTATTCCTAAAATTAATTGGCAAACAGAATATTAATACTTTTACAAAATATAAATGGGTATTAATCAAATATGGCCAGCCAAAAAGAATGGCTTTGTTGAGAAAAACCTTATATGTTAACAAGTTAGAAATAAGTTTATAAAACGACAGTATGTACAGAAAAGATAACCATCCAAAAACAATTTTGATAATTTGAAATGATAATTTGTAAAATTGGTAAACAAAAGTGGAGGCCATCCCGCAACAAAAACGGGGCAAACCTACAAAGCAAAAAGAATATAAATCAACATTATAGTAAAATGAAAAATTTTATTTTTACGCTTATTATTGCCATAGGACTTGTAGCAGCAGCAAAAAGTCAAGTGATTAATCAAATTACTATTAGCCCAACTAATCCTACAGAAAACGATACAATAAGTATAATTTCAAATTTCACATTTTATGGCAATTGTTCATTTGGCCTTTTGAGTTACATCACTCAAGTTGAAGGTTCAACCATAACGGTTATTCCATTTTATTGTGGGCATGGCGACACTACGCTCTGTAATAGCATCGATACATTCAAAATTGGAATCATAACAATTGGCAATTATTCAATAAATATTGACTATCACCAAGGTAGTATTTGCCCGATAAGCGGGTTCGATGAAATTATTGCTCAATTTGACACATCCCTTACTGTTGTTGGTTCATCAAATATTTCGGATAGATCAGGACGTGATGGTTTTATCAAAATATATCCAAACCCTGCCGATGACTACATACTGATTGACTGTGAAAATTTTCTATCAGCTCCCGATTTTCAATTAAAAATAACCGACGCAATGGGAAAACTTTTTTTTCAAGGTTCAATAAAACAAAGGCAATTTTTTGTTCAATCTTCAACTTGGGACAGCGGAATGTATTTTGTATCCATTACTGATGGACAAGGTAACTTTATTGATAAAAGGAAGATTTTAATGAATTAAATAGCACGTAACAGTTGGTGTTTTTATTGCCTTTACGGTGTTAATATCAAATGTAGTAGCACGTTTGAAACTTACTAGCAGTTTAAAAAGTGAAGTACTCCGAAATCGGGAACAAAACATAAAGCCAAACTTTTACAGCCAAAGCTAGTACAGCTACATATAGTAATTTAAAGTTTTTGTAATACAAAAGGATGAAAGATAACTACAAAACCAATTCAGAGCTACTTCGCCAAAAGGCAGAGGAGATTCTGAAATTGCACTCACACAAAGCAATAGATTTCTCCACAATAGAAGCAGACATGCTTAAACTGATCCATGAATTACAGGTGCATCAGATTGAACTCGAACTGCAGAACGAAGAACTCACCTTGGCAAAACAGCATGAAGAACTTGCCAAAGAAAAATATACCAACCTGTTCGATTTTGCGCCTTCTGCCTATTTTACCCTTACCGCCCTCGGCGACATAGCAGAGCTGAACCTCACTGGCGCAAAAATGCTAGGCAAAGAACGCGAGAGCCTACTAAACTACAGGCTTTCACTTTTTGTTACAAACGATTCCAAAAAAACTTTTACCGATTTTCTTTTAAATACAATAGATGGCAATAGCCCACAAAGTTGCGACCTAACCTTTAATACCGTTGACGGTATGCCTTTGTATGCCCACCTGAACGGTATCATGGCCTATGATGGCCGTCATTGTCTGATAACCGCGGTGGATATTACCGCTCGCCGGCAGGCTGAG
>CAIRHD010000186.1 GCA_903878265.1 uncultured Bacteroidales bacterium
GTTTTTTTCTGGGCAAAGGCTGTGGAAACCGAAAATAAGGCAACCAAAGCTACAATTGACAATAATTTCTTCATGGTTGATAACTTTTCATTAACATTTATCTGCAAAAATAGAAAATTTAATTTTACTCCGGTCTTATTATTGAAAGGCTTTTGCACACATTTACAAACATTTAACAAATCAATAGACTAATATTTATGGAAATACTAATTTAGAGTGTTTCTAAATTAAGATTTGTATTAGTTTTGTTATATATATAATAATAACAATTCAATACTTTTGCGCCCTTAATCATAAACACGCAACAAATAACCATGATATGGATAGTAGTGCTTTAGTACTTTTTTTTATTGTTGCAGTGGTACTTGTTGGAGGGGCGATGCTTTTCTCCAGTTTTGTGCCACCAACTTCGTATAACCCTGCCAAATTTGAGCCTTACGAATGTGGGATTGAAACAATCGGCGGTTCGTGGTTGCAATATACCGTGGGCTATTACCTTTTTGCCATCATCTTCCTGATTTTCGACGTAGAAACAGTGTTTGTGTTTCCTTGGGCCGTTGTAATGAAAAATGCAGGCATGACAGGCTACATCGAAATACTCATCTTCTTCTTCATTTTAGGTCTCGGCCTTTTATATGGCTGGAAAAAACATGCATTGAAATGGGAATAACATCAAAGAAAGAATTCGAAAAAAACGACTTCCCCATATTGGAACAATACGAGGGCGGCAGTATAATACTCACACAATTAGATGCATTGGTTAACTGGTCGAGGGCTAATTCGGTTTGGCCATTGACTTTTGGAACACGTTGCTGTGCAATTGAATTTATGGCTGTTGGTGCTTCGAGGCACGATATGGCGCGTTTCGGTTACGAAGTTGCTCGTGCAACCCCACGACAGGCTGATATGATCATAATTTCGGGTTCCATCAATTATAAAATGGCACCTGTATTAAAACGACTGTACGATCAAATTGCCGACCCTAAGTATGTGATAGCAATGGGTGCATGTGCGGTTTCGGGTGGCCCGTTTTTTTATAATTCATACTCTATTGTTAAAGGTGCCGATCATGTTATACCTGTTGACATATACGTTCCCGGCTGTCCACCTCGCCCGGAGGCTCTCTTGTACGCCTTCCTGCAATTACAGAAAAAGATAAAAAGGGAGAAGAACTTTAAAAAAAGTTTAGCTAAATAAGGGTTCGCATCAGGGAAATACCCTAATAGGCAAAATCCGAAAACATTTCAGGCCATGACAAACGAACAACTTATTGATCACCTATCAAAAGCCTACCCTGATACTGTTGCCAAGCAAGGTAATCAGTATCTTGAAATTACCGTTCCCAAAGAATTGCTCCACACTTTTATGCTAAACATTAAATCGGATCCAAACCTGGCTTTCGATTATCTGTTTTGTGAATCAGGGGTTGATTATCCTGCGTTCATACAAGTAGTTTACCATCTCGAATCTACTAAGCATAAGCATTATCTGGTTGTGAAAGCCAATACCGAGAACAGGGAAACTCCTGTATTGGATACAGTTGCTGACATTTGGCCAACAGCCGAATTTCACGAGGATGAGATATTCGACTTGCTGGGAATCAATTTTAACAATCATCCTCATTTGCGCAGGCTTTTTCTCGACGATACATGGGGATTCCCGCTCCGCAAAGATTTTCACGATGATATCCACGTTGTAGAAAGATAGTTATGGCCGAAATCATTGAAAAATTTATAACTACCGACCAGATCAAGACGGATGAATATCTTGTCAATATGGGTCCACAACACCCAAGTACACACGGTGTTCTTAGGCTGCTCGTAAAACTTGAAGGTGAAATCGTTCATAACGTTGAACCTCACGTTGGATATATCCATAGTGGCATAGAAAAAATGACCGAGTCACTGACTTATCCGCAAATTCCGCATCTTACTGACCGCATGGACTATTTGTCGGCTCACATGAACAACGAAGCAGTTTGTTTATGTGTGGAAAACGCTTTACAGGTCGAAGTTCCGGAACGCGTAAAATATATCCGTACCATTTTTGATGAACTTCAACGTTTGGCATCTCACCAATTATGGTGGTGTGCTTCGGGGATGGATTTGGGCGCACTCACCGCTTTCTTTTATGGTTTGCGCGACCGCGAGGATATTCTTGATATTTTTGAAGAAACATGCGGTGCCCGTTTGACCTTAAACTACACTGTACCTGGAGGTGTGATGTTCGATATACATCCTAACTTCCAGCGTAAGGTTAAAGCATTCATTACCAAATTCAAGAAAATATTGCCCGAATACGATAAATTGCTTACCGGTAATATTATTTTCCAAAACCGTACCAAAGGAGTTGGCATTTTATCAAAAGAAGATGCAATCGCTTTTGGTGTTACCGGGCCAACAGGCAGGGCTTCAGGATTTAGTTGCGATGTACGTAAGCATCACCCTTACAGTGCTTATCCTTACATTAAATTCGATGAAAAGGTAGGTACCGATGGCGATTGTTTTATGCGTTGGAAATTGAGGATGGACGAAATGTGGGAATCACTGCATATAATCGAACAGCTTATCGATAATATTCCTGAAGGGGAAATTGCACTGAAAATGAAAGGCGTTGTTAAACTGCCAGAAGGCGAATTTTACCAGCGTGTTGAAACTGCTCGTGGCGAACTCGGGGTTTACATAGTAAGCGATGGGAAGAAAAACCCTTATCGTGTAAAATTCCGCTCACCAGGATTTTCGAACCTTTTTGCGATTAACCATATCGCCAAAAACTGGAAAATTGCTGACCTCGTAGCCATTATGGCAACATTCGACCTTGTTATTCCTGATATTGACAGGTAGATTTTGGGAAGTTGTTGATGGTTAATAGTTGATGGAAAATGGTTAATGGAAAATAGTAGAGGAAAATGTTTGATGAGAAATAGTAGGGGAAGATTGGTTTGTGAAAATCTTGATAGAGAATTGTTGATAGAGAAAAAGAAGCTGCATTATAATCCTATTGTGCCATAAGTGCCTTTTGTGTTGAATAATTGCCAAAGTAATAATTGCCAAGTGTTTGCAAAGGATCTAAACAGGAATGACAGTAACAACAATTAAGAACTCTGTCAAGAAATAATTCCAAAAAGATAGCTGAAAAACCGAATAAGTTAAAAATCTGATAAACCCATTTAAGAATGGCATTCGAAAAATACGATTTTACGCCTCTCACCCAATCCATACATCAGGGATTGATTGATAACGTTTCTCCATTGCTTACACTGATCATTGAATGGACTATCATCGGTGTTTTATTCCTTCTGTTCATTGCAGTATTTGGGCTTTTGCTTGTGTATGTTGAGCGAAAAGTTTGTGCTGCATTTCAACAACGATTAGGTCCGATGAGGGTTGGCCCTTGGGGTTTACTGCAAACCATTGCCGACTTTGTAAAGTTGCTGATGAAGGAATTGATAACACCTAAAAGTGTTGATAAATTCCTTTATAACCTAGCTCCATTTATCGTAATTATTGTTCCTTTCCTTACCATTTCAGTAATCCCGTTTGCCCCAGGATTGCAAGCTCTTGATTTCGACATAGGCATATTTTTTGTAACCGCAGTGTCGTCAGTTGGTGTAATTGGGGTGCTGCTTGCAGGTTGGGCCAGTAACAACAAGTATTCGCTCATTGGTGGTATGCGGAGTGGTGCGCAGATTGTTAGCTATGAGCTTTCGGTAGGCATGTCGCTTATTACCATGGTGATTATGGCAGGAACGATGCAAATCTCGGAAATTGTTGAACTTCAGCGTGGTGGGTGGTTTCTATTTAAAGGTCATATTCCAGCAATAATCGCTTTTTTTGTTTTTGTTATTGCCGGCACAGCCGAAACCAATCGAGGTCCTTTCGACCTTGCGGAAGCCGAATCGGAACTTACTGCTGGATTCCACACCGAATATTCAGGTATCAAATTTGCTTTCTTCTTCTTGGCCGAGTATATAAACCTGTTTATTGTATCAGCAATGGCTACTATTGTATTCCTCGGTGGCTGGATGCCATTCCATTTTGGAAACTGGGAAGGCTTCAATAATGTAATGGATTTTATCCCTGGGCTAATTTGGTTTTTCATGAAAGTGTTTGGAATCATATTTCTGATCATGTGGTTCAAATGGACATTCCCACGCCTTCGAATCGACCAGATACTTACCCTCGAATGGAAATATCTATTGCCAATCAACCTCTTCAATATACTTTTAATGGCAACCATGGTATTATTGGGCTGGCATTGGTAAATTCTGAAACTGATAACATAAACTGAAAATGAAATCATTCTTCGATTATATAGCCGAAATATTCAGTGCCATCTGGAGCTTGCTAACCGGCATGAAAGTTACTGCAAAGTATTTTTTCACCCCATGGAAAAATGTTACCCAGCAATATCCCGAAAACCGTGATACACTTGTAATGTTCGACCGTTTCCGCGGTGAGGTAATTATGCCACACAACGAAAACAACGAACACAAATGCACCGGATGCGGTATTTGCGAAATTAATTGTCCAAACGGATCAATCGAAATAATTTCGAAATCGATCGTAAACGAAGAAGGCAAGAAAAAACGTATAATCGACCAGCATATTTACCATTTGAGTATGTGCACATTTTGCAATTTATGTGTAAAAACATGCCCATCGGATGCAATTGTTATGGGTCAAAAATTTGAACATGCTTACTGGGATCGCACATCAATGACAAAAGTACTGAACCAGCCGGAATCAAAAATCATGGCGGGAATTAAGGAATAGTTGATGGTTATTGGTTATTGGATAATGGAAAATGGTTAATAGAAAATGGTTAAAGATTGATAGTAAATAGAGAAGTATAGTTTAACAATGGAATGACTATCAAATGACTACCAATGACCACCGAATGACCACCGAATGCCTATAAAATTAAACCTCACAAAAAAAAGAGACTCAATAAATCTAAAATAGCAAAATACAATGAATAGTGAAGTAATGTTTTACCTTCTGGCCGGAATGATTCTGATATTTTCGGTGCTCACCGTTACAAGCCGGAAAATATTGCGGGCTGCTGTTTACCTGCTTTTTGTGCTCATTTCAACCGCTGCAATATATTTTATGCTCGAATACACATTCCTTGCAGCAGTGCAACTTACAGTGTACGCCGGTGGTATTGTGGTGCTGATAATTTTTTCGGTGCTTCTTACAAGCCACATCAGCGAAAAAGCAATTATGGCCGACAAAAAGCAAAGCCTCCTGTCTGCATTGTCCGTTGGTGCTGGTGCCCTGCTCACTTTGATCACAATTTTCAGGTTTACATTTATCAAATCGGATTTACCGGCTCAAACATCCTCGGTTACCGATGTTGGTAATGCTCTTATCTCTTACGAACGTGATGGCTTTGCACTTCCTTTTGAAGTTATCTCGATACTACTGCTTGCTGCTCTCATTGGGGCAATCATTGTTGCACGCAAAGAAAAGGATAATGCGATAGTTAAATAAAAGGTTAGTGCAATAATTATCACATTAACAGAACATTATCCCATTAACACATTAACACATCAGCACATTAACACATTAAATAAATGACCGGAACCATACCTTTGCAATATTTCTTAGTAATCAGCACACTGATGTTTTTTATCGGAATTTATGGTTTTCTTACCCGTAAAAATCTGATAACCATGCTTATGTCAATTGAATTGATACTCAATTCAGTGAACATCAACTTTGTTGTTTTTAACAGATACCTATATCCGCAAAACCTGCAAGGTCATTTTTTCTCGCTCATCATCATAGCAATAGCAGCTGCGGAAGCTGCTGTTGCAATTGCCATAATCATCAATATTTACCGTAATTTCAGGTCAATTGATGTTGATAATGTTGATGAAATGAAGTTTTAATTTGAAACTTTGGGGATTTGAAACTTTGAAAAGCTCCCTGAAATTCTACTGCACAAAAATTAAGAAGAATCATTTACAAAAGCATGACCATTTCCAATAACTATTTCCAATTAACCATTTCCCAATAATATGGTGGACTACACTTATACTTTACTTATCCCGCTGATCCCATTCGTATTTTTTCTACTTATTGGGCTCACAGGGCACAAAATGAAGCCAATCATTTCAGGATTAATTGGCACAGTTGGTTTGGGTATTGCAGCTATACTTTCGTATCTGACTGCGATTCGTTATTTCTGGACTGATCATCTTGCTGAAACCGGCTTCAAATCGATAAAAGCGGTTGAAGTAACCTGGCTTCATCTCACTGACAAACTTACCATTAACCTTGGTGTGCTGATTGATCCTATTTCGGTGATGATGCTGGTTGTTATAACCACAGTTTCCTTGATGGTGCATATTTATAGCATTGGTTACATGAAAGGTGAGCGTGGCTTTCATAGGTTCTTCGCGTTCCTTTCGTTGTTTAGTTTCTCGATGTTGGGTCTGGTACTCGCAACCAATATTTTCCAGATGTATATCTTCTGGGAACTTGTTGGCGTTTCCTCATTTCTTTTAATCGGTTTTTATTATGAAAAACCAAGTGCCGTTGCTGCTTCTAAAAAAGCGTTTATTGTTACCCGTTTTGCAGATTTGGGGTTTCTGATCGGTATCTTGATTTTATCATTCAACACAGGTACTTTTGATTTTCAACTCCTTACAAGTCCTACAGGGCCAGCAATCACGATGCCAGGAGGCGCAGCTTTCATGGGATTATCTGTACTTACCTGGTCGATGATTTTTATTTTCATGGGCGGTGCAGGTAAATCGGCTATGTTCCCACTGCATATTTGGTTGCCTGATGCAATGGAAGGCCCAACACCGGTTTCGGCCCTTATCCATGCCGCCACCATGGTTGTAGCTGGAGTTTACTTGGTTGCACGACTTTTCCCGATTTATGCGCTTGGTGCTCCAATAGCACTTAATGTAGTTGCATGGGTTGGCGGGATTTCATCCTTATTTGCAGCTATTATTGCGTGTACCCAAACCGATATTAAACGTGTACTTGCATATTCCACCATGTCGCAAATCGGTTATATGATGCTTGCTCTTGGAGTATCAGGATACGGTGGTCATGATGGACTTGGTTTTATGGCAAGTAATTTCCATTTGTTTACCCATGCCATGTTCAAAGCATTGCTATTCCTTGGAGCAGGTGCGGTCATACATGCAGTTCACAGCAACGACATGAAAGATATGGGTGGCCTACGCAAGTATTTACCAATTACTCACATCACTTTCCTTATTGCATGTATCACTATTGCAGGAATACCTCCGCTTTCTGGATTCTTCAGCAAGGACGAAATCATGGTTGCTGCATGGCATCATAACAAAATATTGTTTTCCATCGAATTCCTGGTAGCAGGATTGACGGCTTTTTATATGTTCCGCCTGTATTACAGCATTTTCTGGGGCAAAGCAACCCATTATCACCACACACCGCATGAAGCACCTTATGTAATGACCATTCCTTTGATGGTTCTGGCATTTGGGTCAGTTTTTGCCGGATTCTTGCCATTCCACGCTTTAGTAACATCAGATGGAATGCCATTTGAAGCTCACATCGACTGGAGCATTGCCATCCCATCTGTCCTAATAGGACTTGTGGGTATTGCTATCGCCACAATGTTGTACTTTAAAGTTAGTGTGTTACCTGATAAAGTCGCTGGTAATTTCGGCAGTTTTTACAAATGGGCATACCATAAATTTTATATGGATGAAGTTTACCTTTTTGTAACAAAGAAAATCATTTTCCGCTATATTTCAGAGCCAGTTGCATGGTTCGACAGGCATGTTGTTGATGCAACCATGGTTGGATTGGCAACCACAACCGAAAAAACATCCCACCTGATTAAAGGCATGCAATCTGGTAGGATTCAGCAATATGGGTACGTTTTTGTTACCGGAGCCATTGCATTGGTTTTATTATTTGTTTACCTCTGGTAATACTTTGCACCAATTTAAAAGGAAATCAAGTTAAAATAGCAAGAAAACTAATATGAATATACTCAGCTTATTTGTTCTGATACCTGTTCTCACAATAATTGCGATATTGTTTACAAGCAATATGAAGCAAACCCGTATTGTGAGCGCCATTGGCATGGGAATCCAGCTTATTGTTGCCGGAATACTTGTTTACATGTATCTTGTCGAACGCAATGCAGGAAATACTGCGGCCATGTTGTTTTATTATGATGCAGTATGGTTTCCAACCCTGAACATACATTATACAATAGGTGTTGATGGAATTTCGGTTGCGATGATCGCTCTTACTGCGATTGTTGTTTTTGCTGGCATTTTTGCTTCATGGATGGTGGATTTTCTTTATAGGGAATTTTTCATCTCATTGATTCTCTTAGCTTCGGGGGTTTTTGGGTTCTTTATTTCACTCGACATCTTTACGATGTTCCTGTTTTACGAAGTTGCAGTAATACCGATGTACCTGCTTATTGGTATCTGGGGTTCAGGCCCAAAAGAATATTCAGCAATGAAACTTACGTTGATGCTGATGGCCGGATCGGCCCTGCTTTTTGTAGCAATCTTAGGTATTTATTTCTATTCTGCTCCTGCAGGTGGTGTCCTTACTTTCAATTTGCTTGAAATTTCAAAGAACACAATCCCTATCGAAATGCAGCGCTTCTTGTTTCCATTCGCTTTTGTTGGGTTTGGGATACTTGGCGCATTGTTTCCTTTCCATACTTGGTCGCCCGACGGTCATGCTTCAGCCCCGACTGCGGTTTCAATGCTTCATGCTGGTGTGTTAATGAAACTTGGGGGATACGGTGCATTTAGGGTTGCCATTTATTTAATGCCGGAAGCCGCACACGAGCAAGCTTGGATATTTATTATCCTTACCAGTATCAGCGTTGTTTATGGTGCTTTTGGGGCTATTGCCCAGAAAGATCTTAAATACATCAATGCATATTCCTCGGTAAGCCATTGCGGTTTGGTGCTTTTTGCCATCCTAATGATGAATCAAACTGCAATGAACGGAGCCGTGATCCAAATGATTTCACATGGTTTGATGACAGCCCTTTTCTTTGCTTTGATTGGCATGATCTACGGACGCACACACACCCGACTGATTA
This sequence comes from uncultured Bacteroidales bacterium, assembly GCA_903878265.1. GTDB lineage: Bacteria > Bacteroidota > Bacteroidia > Bacteroidales > UBA4417 > UBA4417. Next base: position 9,085 of record CAIRHD010000186.1, read on the forward strand.
ACGAAATGGGTGGTTTGATGAAAGTTATCCCTTTCCTTGGCGTTGTTTATGTAATTGCCGGACTTGCTTCGTTAGGGCTTCCAGGATTAAGCGGATTTGTTGCTGAAATGACAATTTTCGTTGGTGCATATCAACATACCGATACTTTTCACAGGGTTGCCACCATTGTTGCAACATCCTCCATTGTTATCACAGCAGTATATATCCTAAGGGTTGTTGGCATATTGCTTTTAGGGCCAATCAAAGACGACCATTTCATGCACCTAAAAGATGCGGTTTGGTACGAAAAACTTTCAACACTCACATTGCTCCTTTCAATCGCTGCTATCGGTATGGCTCCGTTTTGGTTATCGGATATGATAAACTTTAGCCTCGGACCGATTATCGAAAAAATTAGCGGGGTAACAATTGCAGGGCTTTTTTAATCCAAAGTATTAATCATCAATTAGATCCTCAGAATATGGGCATAAACGATTTCTTGACAATGCGGCACGAATTAATACTTACATCAGTGGTATTATTAGTTCTCATTATCGACCTGAACCTGAAAAAAAGCCAGAAAAACAGGATAATCCCAATTGCGATTTCTCTGTTTTTTATTCATACAGTCATTGGTTTCCTGCCTGCTCAAACCGGGATGCTGTTTGGTGGCATGTACCACACCGATGGGCTTACAATATTGATGAAGAACATACTGAATGTTGGCGTCCTTATTGTTTTGATGCAAAGTGTAAGCTGGCTCAAAAAGGATGAAAACAGCGAAAAAATCAGTGAGTTTTTCATACTCCTGCTTTCAACGCTTGTTGGTATGAATTTTATGATTTCTTCCGGCGATTTCCTGATGCTTTACCTTGGACTTGAACTTGCCACTATCCCAATGGCAGCTTTGGCGGCTTATACACATCACCAAACCCGATCGGCAGAAGCAGGGATCAAACTTATTTTATCGTCTGCTTTATCATCAGGGATTCTACTTTTTGGACTTTCACTGATTTATGGATCCACCGGGTCAATTTATTTTGATACCATCGGAACCTTATATTCCAATGCGCCCATGCAGGTTTTGGCATTCATTTTCTTCTTTACCGGCATGGCATTCAAAATTTCACTCGTTCCATTCCATCTTTGGACTGCTGATGTTTACGAAGGCTCACCTGTTAATGTAACTTCTTATTTTTCAGTAATCTCCAAAGGTGCATCTGCATTTATACTAATTATGGTTATGTACACTGTGTTCCATTCCATTGCATACCTTTGGAAAGATATAGTTTACCTTATTGCTGTGATGACTATGACCATTGGTAACCTTTTTGCAATCAGGCAGAAAAACATGAAACGGTTTCTTGCTTTTTCGAGTATTGCACAAGCAGGTTTTATCATGCTTGGTATAATTGGTGGCAACCAAATCGGGATGACTGCAACTGTTTACTTTGTTTTGGTTTATATTTTTTCAAACCTAGGTGCTTTTGGTGTAATCTCAGCCATTTCGGCCAAAACCGGCAAAGAAAGCATGGACGATTACGATGGACTTTATGCAACCAATCCAAAGCTTACACTCTTGATGATGTTGAGCGTATTTTCGTTGGCTGGCATACCTCCAGTAGCAGGCTTTTTCGGAAAGTTCTTCCTTTTTACCTCGGCAGCTTCCGGAGGGTATTATTGGTTGGTTTTCATCGCTGTTTTAAATGCCACTATTTCGCTGTATTACTATCTTTTGGTTGTAAAAGCGATGTTTATCAATAGAAGCGATTCTCCGATTGCATTTTTCAAAAGCGATATTGTAACCCGTATCGGTTTAATGGCTTGTGCTTTAGGTATTTTCGTACTGGGTTTTTGGAGTCAAATCTACGAGTTTATCAATTCGCTTACTTTTGGGATCATAAACTAATAGACTAAGTAACTTTCATAAATAAATTTGATTTTATGCCACTCAAAGCAAAACATATAGTCGAAGAATTAAATTGGCAACGTTGTACAATTGTTGAAAAAGGGGTTGCGCCTTCAAGGATGGAATTTCTTCAGGATCTGCTTAAATTCAACAAGTTTGAGGTAGTAGTTTCCGAAGATAAAAAAGTTTCGGATGATGCCCCTGCACTATTTACCGTGGGTGTTACCGATTTGGTTTTTAACCCGGTAATTGCAGTTTATGAAATGAGCCTAAAAACTAAGGCTGGCAAAAGGGTTTCACCAGCCTATTGGGATCAGAAAACAACTGAAATCGTAGATGAATACTGGACATTTGAAGAAAAACAATAATCGAGAGGCCGGCGTAAAGCTGGCCTTTTTTTTGATATTGACAATTTTGGGAAACAAGAAACATTACGACATTCGGAAATTATCGTTCCATAATGAGTTATTTTATATCAGTTTGATTTATTTATTACTTTTATATCCTCAATGTTTACACCAATTATGATGGATATTTTACCTTCCGACGAGCTTTTCCCGGGATTAAGGAAAAAAGCAGCCCTCAAACAAGAAGTTTATCGCTCAACACTCGAAACTTTCCGCACGCTTAAGTCGGTGTTGGCAGAAATGGCCGAAGAATACAGGCAGAAATTCAGGAACGACCCTTTGCAAATACCTTTTGAATACCACGACAAAGGCGAATTTGATGCCGAACTCCGTTTTGGCGGCGATATACTTATTTTTACCATGCACACCAATATATTCGAGTTTTCGCGCGACCACGAAGTGATGAAAACCCAATATATCAACGAAGATTCCAGCCGTTCGTATTGTGGCATTATCATGATCTTCAACTTTTTAGCAGATTCGTTTAAATACAACAGACTTAATGATTTGGGTTATATGATTGGCCGCATATTCCTAAACAAGGATAACCATTACTTTATTGAGGGCAAACGCGAAGTGGGGCAATTGTACAACAATTTCCAGTCTTCGGTGATCACACGCGAATCGGTAAGGCTAATCCTCGAATCAGCCATCCGTTATACCTGCAATTTCGATTTGCTCACCCCTCCTTATGAGGCAATGAAAATGGTTACTGTTGCCGATATTCAAAGTTCGCTCGACAATATGAAAATGACCACAGGTAAAAGGTTAGGATTTCGGTTCATCAATGATAGCGACGACATAAGCTAAAAAGACAACCACAAATATTGGGTAAGTTGTAGAACCTTACTAGTACTTTAGGTTCAACTGTGAATGGAATTTAACCTTTTAGATGCCAGAAGACCGAAGTAAGAAGGCCGAAGTAAGTGTCAATAAAAAAGATATAGCCTTCTTTTGATGAGAACCAACTGAAATAAAGTTAATTGATGTCAAATCTGATATTTTTAAGGTAGAAATTGGTTTTTGGAGTTGCTTCCGGCTCCTGTCTTCTGACTTCCGACAAAATATTTATACCCACTAAATTAGTAGTAGAACCACACTTTAAAACATTTCAAATACCATTGATTATGAAAAAAAACTACTTGCTCCTTGTATTAACGATGCTGTTTTCAATTCTTGTTTCTGCACAAAAAAACCAAAACCTGAACGAGCTAAAACCTTTAACAGAGGCTGACCTACAGAAACTTGCAAGCTTTCCGGAGTACAGTGTGAACTTAGGTGATCAGGCAGTTACCTTGCCTGTTAGTGTTGACAACACTACACAACCCTATTTTCGGCCCTTGTTCAACCAATCGGGGCTTGAATGTGGGCAGGCATCAAGCATTGGCCTTAATTTTACTTACGAAATAGATGTTGCCCGAAATCTCCCGGCAAATGCTGCCCAAAATCAGTATGCTACCCATTTCGCATACGATTTTATCAATGGGGGAAGCGATGCAGGTGTGAGCTATTTCGAGTCGTGGGAAATTGTAAAACGCTGCGGAAACCCTACAGTTGCTGATTATGGCGGACTTTCGGCTGGGGGCGCTTCGCGTTGGATGACCGGTTACAACACCTACTGCAATTCCATGCACAATCGGATTAGCGATGTTTACGCAATTAATGCCAGTGATGAAGCAGGTCTGGCCACCTTGAAAAATTGGATTTACAATCATTCGAACACCTCTAGCGTTGGTGGGCTTGCCAACATTTATGTCCAATATAAAACACCAGATGCCCAGCTCTCAGCAGGAACGCCCGAAGCAGGTAAATGGGTTATAATAACCTGGGGTGGCAGTCCCAACCATGCTGTAACCTTAGTGGGATATAACGACTCAATACGATACGATTATAATAGCGATGGCCAATACACGAATACAATTGATATAAATGGCGATGGGATTGTTAATGTAAAAGATTGGGAAATCGGCGGTTTTAAGATAGCAAATACGTATGGTGGTATCAATAACTGGGGCGACCAGGGCTTTTCGTATGTGATGTATAAAACTTTTGCGGATAATCTTGGAAGCGGCGGAATTTGGAACCATTCGGCTCATATCGTAAAAGTAAAGCAGGATGTAAGCCCAAAACTCACCTACAAAATCACTTTGAAACACACTTCGCGGAATAAGATTAAAATCATGGCCGGTGTTTCACAGAACACTTTTGCAAATGAGCCGGATGTCTTGTTAAACCTGCCAATTTTTGATTTGCAAGGAGGCGACAAATTCATGCTTGGAGGAATAACGGAAGCTGATAAAACTATTGAATTTGGGATTGATGCAACTCCATTGCTTAGTGAAATCGCGCCCGGACAAGCAGCAAAGTTTTTCCTCACAGTACAAGAAAACGATCCATCCAATGCTGCAACCGGACAAGTTATTTCTTTTGATCTTATCGACTATTCGGGCATAACAACCATAATTTCATGCCCAAGCAGCAATGTGCCAATTGTCGAAAATGGACTAACACAGCTTTCGATAACTTATACACCATACCACAACCGGCCTTCAATTACAAATACCACACTGCCGGAAGCTAAAATATATGAGCCGTTCAGCCAGCAAATGAGCGCTACGGGTGGAACTGCGCCTTACCGATGGAAATTATTTTGCGATTACGCTGAAACTCCGATCCCAACCCCAATCCCTACAGTTACGGCACAACAACTTACTATTTCCAATACTTCCAGTGGGTTTGCTGAAGTAAATTTACCATTCGAGTTTCCATTTTATGGTAAAAAATATTCAAAACTTTATGCAAATGTTGACGGCTACCTGATGTTTCAGCCGGATCTTACGCCTTGGACATTCATCATTTACGAAAAAACATATTTCAAAAATACGCGCAACATTTCGCCCTATATGTCGAAACCACTTACGCTATTTCCATCCGAAGGAGATGGTATTTGGTACGAAGGCAATCAGAATTATGCCATATTCAGATGGAAATCGGGAATGTATGGAAGTGGTACTACAACCGATTTGAATTTTGCAGTGAAAATATTTCCCGATGGAAAACTTGAATTTTATTATGGGAATATTGTCTCGAACGATTGGGTTACATGGAATGCAGGTATTTCTAATGGCGATGGGGTAAATTATCGTTTCTGTGCAATTTCCGATTCGCTAGTACAGCCGACCGCCAATTCGATGTTCCGCTTTACAACACCAATTTTCCCTACTGAAATGACCTTGAGCGATGATGGTGTGTTTTCGGGAACACCTACTTCTACTTACACTAATGTGCCAATAAAGTTCTATGTCGAGGACAACAACAACATTTACACCACCAAAACCCTGAATTTTTCAACCAAAGGCATTACCATAGAATACACTGTAAATTCTGGTGGTGATAGCATAATTGAATATGGCGAAACTGCATTGCTTACAGCCAAACTTACTAACATTGGCAGCACACCACTCCATAACGTTAATTTGAATTTTCTTGTTGTCGACCCCTACATTTCGTTAATTGACAGCACACAGTTTTTTGGATTGCTGAATCCTGGACAAACAGTTGTGATTTCCAACGCATTATCGTTTCATGTTTCGGAACAGGTTCCCAACGGCCATGCTATTGTTACTACCAATCAGGCAGTTGCGACCGAAGATGTATTTACGCGTGTTTTACCATTTACCGCCAATTCGCCGGATATTTACATTGCTGCTTTAAGTGTTCTTGATGGCAACAACAACATTTTGATGCCAGGCGAAAGTGGAGTCTTACACCTTACTTTAAAAAATATGGGAGGTTCGGCTGCGACAAATATCAATGCGATACTTAGTGCCATCGATCCTATGATAAACATTATCCAGGGAAATGTATCCATTCCCTTTCTCAATAAAAATAGTACACAAAGCATTGATTTTCAGATTTCTGTTGCCGCTGATTGTCCATTCGGGCATATTGGTTTATCCAGACTGCTCCTATCGGCCGATCACAATTATACAGTTACCGATAGTGTTTATTTTATGGTCGGGCAAATTGTCGAAGACTTTGAAACCAATAATTTTATACGTTTTCCCTGGCAGTTTGGAGGAAATTCCAACTGGACGACAACTAATACTTTACCTTCACAAGGGGTTTATTGTGCAGCATCAGGGGCAATCGCCGATAATCAGCAAAGTTCTTTGCTTATTACATTGAATGTGCTTTGTGCTTCAGAAATAAGCTTTTACCGAAAGGTTTCTTCCGAAAACAATTATGATTACCTCACCTTTTTGATTGATGGCATGGAACAAGCAAAATGGTCTGGCGAAGCGGCTTGGTCAAAAGTTACATACCCAGTGTTGGCGGGCACACATACTTTTACATGGCGTTATAGCAAAGATGTAAATGTTGTTGCCGGAAGCGATAAAGCCTGGGTTGACTTTATTGTGTGGCCTCCATACAGCGATTTGCTTTTGGTGGCAAACGCTGGTCCTGATGATTATGTTTGCATGCCTTCAGGTTATCCATTGCAAGCAATGGCAATAAATGCTGGTTTTTTATTTTGGACTACAGACGGGGATGGATATTTTAACAACAGCAATATACTTGATGCAATATACACGCCAGGCATAAATGATCAAAATACAGGCTCTGCAACCCTCACAATTCATGCTGGCAGTCCGACTGCCCAATCTGTAACCGATAATATGACATTAGCTGTATATCAGGCGCCAGTGGCAATAGCAGGAATGGATGCAAGCATTTGTTCGGGCAACACTTATACGGTTTCTGGGGCAAGCGCATCAAACCAGGGATTGTTGTGGAGTACAACCGGCGATGGCACGTTTAACAACAACTCGTTACTTTCTCCTATTTACACACCGGGTGCGACAGATATCACCAATGGCCAAGTATACTTGGTGCTGACTGGTTTTGGCACAGGCTTATGTGGCGATGCAACCGACTCGCTGCATCTCATTATTCATCCAGCCGTTTTCTCCAATGCCGGCATCGACCAATCCATCCCTTATGGCACATCGACTTTGTTAAATGGAGGCGCATCCGGTGGAACTGGAACTTTTACAATCAGTTGGGTTCCTGCCGATAAACTTGTTACTGCAAATGTCCTAAATCCGCTAACACTTGTTTTAACAAATTCTGTTGAGTTTTCGCTTCACATTACCGACCCGGCAACCCAGTGCACTGCTATTGACAATGTTTTCGTTAATGTTAGCGGAAGCCCTTTAAGTGTTGAAATTAATGCCACGCCGGAACGGCTTTGTTTGGGCGGTTCGTCCCAGCTAAATGCTTACGCTGGCGGTGGAACTGGCAATTATTCCTATACCTGGACTTCGCAGCCAGCCGGATTTTCTTCCTCCATTGCTAACCCGGTAGTTAGCCCAAACCTAACTACAATTTTTACAGTTGTGGTCAACGACGGATCAAATTCGCAGCAAGCGTCAATCAACATTGTTATTGATTCACTCGCCATTTCCCCGCAGCAGCCAACTGGGCCATCATCTATCAATATACTGATCAACCCTGTAAGCAACTATACTACTGAAACTATCCAAAATGCAAGCAATTATTATTGGTTGTTGAACCCACCTGATGCTGGTTCGCTAATCCACACCAATAATTCTTGTTCGGTTACCTGGAATACGCTGTTTAATGGTTCGTGTGAGTTATCAGTTGCAGGGATTAATACTTGTGGAACAGGATCATTTTCGCAAGTTTTGAGTATTTCAGCCTCTCCTTTTATTGGAATAAATGATGTGACTGCCGATAATTTGACAGAAGTTTGGCCAAATCCGGTAAGCGATGTTCTCAATATAAAATTCCCAAAACAAGGCAATTACAGGTGTTTCCTTTACAATTCGCAAAGCAAACTTTTATTTGAATCGGATAATACACTCTCAAAAAGTGCTTTTAGCATAAACATGACTGCTTTTAGCTCAGGTATCTATTTGCTGACAGTTGAAAACGATAACATTAAACAGTCGATCAAGATTCTAAAAGACTAATAATGATTCCACTCCGAAATATCTTTTTTCACCACAAGGTGTTACACTGAACCAGCCGAAGTTCTTGTTGAAGCATCAAGGAGAAAGCAAAAAAGTCATTTGGGTACAAATACTTATCGGTAGTAATTTCTGATCATTTATTTCGTCAGGTAAAAAGCCAGATCATCAAATTGCAAAGTAGCCCAGTTGTTTCAGAAGCTCATGCTTTACAATAATTCCTTATCTTTGTAGAAATATCAGTGCTATGCAAGCAATAGGAAGGTTCACCAAAACAGATAAGCACGGATATTTTAAACTTAACTACCCTATCTATATACCAGTAAGCAAAGAACGTATTACAATTCTTGTTGACAAAAGAAATGATAATTTTGACGAGGATAAGTTCTGGTAAAATCAATTTCCTCAAATCTGGTCTTTGGTTTTTTAAAAGACAAAGCCGAGTATATTTATTCATCTACTGAAGGAGAACCATTTAATGATTAAAATTGCTTTTGTTCTGGAGTCATTTCTCCGTGATGGCTTCATGAATTTTAAAATCAGGCTGGCTCCATACATGACATTCAAAACAATGAGACATGATGTTGATTTATTTTATGACTAAACTTTTCTCTTTAAGTTGATTGTTGGTTCTTAGCGATTTCAAAAATATTTATTTGTTCAAAAATCCTTCTCAGCTATATGCAGCAGCCCAATAATTTTTCGGTTTATAAATCCTCAGCTGGTTCAGGCAAAACCTACACTTTGGTGCGCGAATATATTGCTTTGGCTTTGCAATCGCCAACCTATTTCAAGCATATTTTGGCAATTACCTTTACCAATAAAGCCGCCAACGAAATGAAGCAGCGTATAGTGCAGGGGCTTATCCAACTTGCCGATCCTGTTACGCATTCCAATGGTGCGATAGTGCGGTTTATGCTTCCTGATCTGGTAAAAAACACCAATTATACTGTTGAGGAAATTACCGAGAAATCAAAGGCGGTTATTATCCGTGTTTTGCACGAATACGACGATTTTGCTGTTCGCACCATCGACAGCTTTGTTTCGCGGATTATCCGCACTTTCGCACACGACCTGCACCTGCCGGTTGATTTCGAGATTGAAATGGATCGAGACCTTATGTTGGATGAGGCTGTTGCACAACTGATTGCCAAATCAGGGATTGACAAAGAGCTGACGCGCATCTTGGTGGATTTTACCGAAGCCAAGGCCGAAGACGAAAAAAGCTGGCAGATTGAATTGGACATAAAAAAAACGGCAGAATTCCTGTTTTCGGAAGGCAGTTTTCATTTTATCAGCCAATTACGCGATATTCCGCCTTCGAGGATTAACCAAATTGCACGCGAAATAAGGCTTGCCCGCAAAAGTTTTGAGGATAGCATTATCCTGATAGGGCAAAAAGCCTGGCAATTAATTGTTGACAACCAAATTGACAGTGCTTCCTTTTCTCGTGGCAAAAACGGCATTGGTGGTTATTTTTTCAAACTTTCAAAAGGTATTATTGATGATCCAACCAACTCCGTTGCAGCTACCATAACCGAAAACAAATGGTTTGCCGCGAAAGCGGATGCATCACAAATAGCAGCCATAACTTCCATAAAAGACGCATTAACAAATCTTTACCACCAGTGTGAAGGTTTGATGCAGAAAGGTTCTTCACGCTATACCTTGTTGGGGATGATCGAAAAAAATATTTTTCAGATGGGCGTTTTGGGTGCCATGGAACTGGAAATAGAAACCATCAGGGCCGAGAAAAAAGTGATCCATATTTCGGAGTTCAACAAGCGCATAACGGATATTATCCTCAAAGAGCCGGTTCCTTTTATTTATGAACGTATTGGTGAAAAATATTTCAATTACCTGATCGATGAATTTCAGGATACATCGGAACTGCAGTGGAAAAACCTGTTGCCATTAATTGGTGATTCGCTGGCTTATGGCCGATACAATCTGGTTGTTGGAGATGGGAAACAAGCCATTTATCGCTTCCGAAACGGACAAGTTGAGCAGTTTATGCTGTTGCCAGCCCTACCCGAAAACTACGAAAAAGCAGTTTTTGCCGAAACCGAAGAAGCATTGGCCCTGAACTTTAGCCCCAAAGTGCTGAAAAGCAATTTCCGTTCCTTGCCTGAAATAATACGTTTTAACAATGATTTTTTCGGGTTCCTTTCAAAGCAGCTCAGCGAGGGCTTCCAGTCCATTTATACCGATCTTGAGCAGGAAATTTTGCCAGGCAAGACAGGCGGTTTTGTTTCGGTCGAATTTCTACCTTATGGTTCGAAATCAGATTTTGAGAACCTTAATATCAAACAAGTACATAAACTCATTCTCGATTTAAGCGAAAAGGGTTTTGCGTATGCCGATATTGCCATTCTTACCCGTTCCAACCGTGAAGGCAGCATTATAGCCAGGTATTTGATGGCAAACGGGGTCAACGTGGTTTCTGCCGAAGCATTGTTATTGGCCGCTTCGCCCGAAGTAAACTTTGTTATTACAATCCTTCAACACATCAGCAACCCGCAAAATCTGGTGGCAATAGCAGGAATATTAAGCGAATTGATTCGGAAAGAAATATTGGATACAGAACTTATCCAGCACTTCCCAATCCAATACATTGAGCGGTTTTCTCTTGAAAAAGTTTTGGCCGAAGTTGATATTGTATTTAATGCCAACTTATTACGAGGTTTGCCCTTATATGATCTTTGCGAAGAAATTGTCCGCATCTTTGCGCTCAACGAAGGGAAATACAATATTTACCTTCAGTTTTTTCTCGATTTTGCCAACAAAGTATCAGCCAGGCAAGGCACGCATTTAGCTGACCTGTTGCAAGCTTGGGAAGAAAAAAAAGACAAACTTTCGGTCGTGGTTCCCGAAGGCATAGATGCCATACGTATTATGACAATCCACAAAGCTAAAGGACTGGAATTTCCAGTTGTAATCTGGCCAATGGCAACCGAAAAGCTAAAAACCACTTTCGACCAGTTATGGGTCGATTTGGCAGACGATGTTATTCCGGGTCTGCCGGTTGCCTTGTTGCAAACGGGCAATGTAATGGAGAAAGTTGGCTATTCGGCCCAGTATGAGAAAGAACGAAATAGTTCGATGCTGGACATGATAAACCTGATTTATGTTGCATTTACCAGGCCTGCAGAGCGTTTGTACATTATCACCCGTGAACCGGGAAAAGCCGATTCCAGTAATTTGCCAAATTTACTGAACCAATATATCGAAAACACTTCAGAAGATTGGTTGAAAACCAATAATGTGTTTTCGAGAGGATTGGACGAAGCTGTTGAAAAACCATCAAAACCATTGATTGAGAGCAACTTGCTTTTCGAAATGATTTCGTCGCCCTGGCAGGACAGGATTGCCATTGCCAGGCGCGCACCGGTATATTGGAGTGCCGAACAGTTCAACAACAAGCAAGCTTGGGGGACGCTCATACACGATACGCTTGCAAGTATCCGTACCATTGAAGATATTGCCGATATAGTTGCATATCAGGTTGCTACAAATTTGCTGACCGACGAAGAGGTCGGTTTGCTGACTTTAAGGGTAACTTCAACAGTAAACCACGAAATATTGAAACCATACTTCGCCAAAAATGTGCAATTAAAACCGGAGGCAGGTATACTCACTTCAAAAGGCGAGGTTTTTCGTCCCGACCGCGTTGTTTTTTACGAAAATGAAACCGTGATAATGGAATTTAAAACCGGTTTGACCGAATCAAAACACAGGCAGCAATTAGACAATTATAGTATAATCCTACAGCAGATGAACTATACCAACATCAGGAAATTGCTTGTTTATGTTAATGAAATCGTGGAGGTTATGGAGGTGTAGGGTGGTTAATGGTTAATGGAAAATGGTTAATGGAAAATAGTAAATGGGCCCTAAAAATATAGTCCGCTCCAAAATGCCCGCCACAGAAAACCCAGCCCTGAAAGGGCGAAATCTCAATAACCGTGGGTGAAGCCCACGGAAGAGCAATAACCAAACAATCATCGCACATCGCACATCGCACATCGCACATCAGACATCGCACATCTAACCTCCCACATCCTTTTGACTCCCGAAACCCTCACACCCGAACAATTCCTACAGATGGCTTTGCGCCTTCCTATTATTGATGTGCGCTCGCCCGGCGAGTTTTTGCAGGGGCATATTCCCGGCGCGTTCAATATTCCTTTATTCGATAACGAAGAGCGTGCTAGGGTTGGCACAACGTATGTGAAAATTGGCAAGGAACCAGCTATTGAGCTTGGTAAAACCATTGCTGGTGAAAAGACCAATTATTACTTGGATGCATTGGAAAAAGTGTCGCCCGACAAAGCATTGCTGCTGCATTGCTGGCGTGGTGGGATGAGAAGTGAGAAAATAGCAGCATTCTTTGCCGAATCAGGTTATCAAGTCTTTGTTCTCGAAGGTGGCTATAAGGCGTATCGTGGATACATCAGGAAGCAGTTTTCATCGGGAAGAAAGATTTTTCTGATCGGCGGCTATACTGGTTCCGGGAAAACTGCAATTCTTAGCGAAATTGGAAAATTGGGACATCAAGTAATTGATCTTGAAGCATTGGCCTGTCATAAAGGCTCAAACTTCGGGCATCTGGGTCAACTTGCCCAACCCACGACCGAGCAATTTGAGAATGAACTTTACTCCCGATGGGCAAACCTCGAACCTCTAAAACCCTTATGGCTTGAGCACGAAAGCATGAAAATCGGAAATGTTGTGCTTCCAAATACGTTTAACGATGCCATGCTGGCCGGCACTTTGTTTTTCATCGAACTCTCAAAAGCCTACCGCATTCAGCGACTTGTTAACGAATACGCCTGTTTCGAAAAACCTGTGCTTCAATCTGTTTTGGAACATCTTGGCGATTACATGGGTGCATATCAGTCGCGCGAAGCACTTTTAGCCCTGCAAAATGATGATTTTGAAAAAGTTGCAGATTTGACCTTGGCGTATTACGACAAACTGTACGATAATTCGCTTTCGAGAAGGCCGGTTAGGAAAATGGAAAGGATTCAATTAAGTTCGGGAGGTGTGGAAGAACATGCGAAATGGATCCTGGAGCAGACTTTGATTAATGGTGTTAGTGACTAATTGGAAATTTGATCCACGGTGTGCCTTTGTGTACTCCGTGCCTCAGTGGTTAAAAAAACCACTTATACCCAATCGACTAAAATATTAAAAACATTCCCGATGATAGATCCTATTTACCTCGACTATAACGCCACAACGCCAATAGATCCGGAGGTTGAAGCGGCCATGCGTCCTTACCTGAACACTTATTTTGGCAATCCTTCCAGTAGATATAAATTTGGGGTCGATTCGCGAAAAGCGGTGGAACTAGCCCGTTCGCAGGTTGCTGCTTTAATCGGTTCTTCGCCCGAAGAAATTATTTTTACCAGCGGTGGCTCCGAATCGGACAACCACGCCCTAAAAGGTGCTGCCTTCGCTTTGCGGCATAAAGGGAACCATATTATTGTTTCCACCATCGAACACCCGGCAATTCTCGAAGTATGCACTTGGCTACAGAAACAAGGATTTCAAATATCCTTTCTTCCGGTTGATTCCAAATGTATGGTTGATTTTGCCAAACTCGAAGGTTTGATTACTCCACAAACCATTTTAATTTCGGTAATGCATGCTAACAACGAAGTTGGAACCATTCAGCCTATTGCTGAATTATCTGCCATCGCACATCGTTACAACATCCTTTTCCACACAGATGCGGCCCAAGCGGCAGGAAAAATCAAAATTGATGTCAACGATTTAGGGGTTGATTTGCTGACATTGGCCGGCCATAAATTGTATGCTCCAAAAGGCATCGGGGCTTTATATATCCGCACTGGTGTTGTGCTTGATAACCTCATACATGGTGCTGGCCAGGAACATAATCTGAGGGCCGGAACCGAAAACATACTGGAAATAGTGGGCTTTGGTAAAGCTGCCGAAATTGCAAACCGCGATTTAGCCAAAAATCAGGAACACCTGAAAACAATGCGCAACCTACTCCATGATGAATTGCTTGGCAAAATTCCAAGTATGCACATCCACAGCGTTTTGGAATTGAGTTTACCTAATACTTTAAGCCTTGCATTTAAAGGGATTCCAGCCGATACTTTACTTTCAAACCTGCCGGGATTGGCGGCTTCTGCAGGTGCAGCTTGCCATCCTGCGGGTGTTACAAGTTCGCATGTGCTAGTTGCGATGGGCGTTACTACTGAATACGCGATGGGAACTATCCGGCTTTCGACAGGCAAATATTCTACTGTAGAAGATATGAAATCTGCGGCCACAATGATTGCAGAAGCTTATAATTCTATTGTTTTTCCGCAAAAGAGTGAGGAAACATTTCAAATAGGCGACAAAATCAAACTTACCCAATTTACGCATGGACTAGGCTGTGCCTGTAAAATGCAGCCTGCCGATTTGGAAAAAGTCCTCCGAAAACTGCCACAAACCACCGACCCAAAAGTACTAGTAGGCAATGCTTCCGGTGATGATGCAGCTGTATATTTGATAAACCAGGAACAGGCAATTGTTCAGACACTCGACTTTTTTACACCCATTGTTGACGATCCTTACGATTTTGGGGCAATAGCTGCTGCAAATGCATTGAGCGATATTTATGCCATGGGTGCAAAGCCTTTGTTTGCATTGAATATTGTGGCTTTTCCGGTTCAACGGCTTCCACTTGAAGTGCTGGAGAAAATATTGCTTGGTGCCGCTGATAAAGCCACCGAAGCAGGAATAAGTATAATTGGCGGACATAGCATTGATGATACCGAACCCAAATTCGGGATGTGCGTTACAGGTTTGGTGCATCCTGAAAAAGCCTGGAAAAATATCGGCGCACAGCCTGGCGATATTTTAATCCTTACAAAACCTTTGGGCACAGGCATAATTTCGACAGCCGTTAAAAGCGGTTTAGCCGATGAACATGCCGCTGCCGAAGCTTGCTTTTGGATGAAACAACTGAACCAGAAAGCTTCACAGGTATTTCTGAAATTTCCGATTAACGCATGTACAGATATTACTGGGTTTGGGCTGGCAGGACATCTGAGCGAAATGACCCGTGGAAGTGATGTAAATGCCGAAATCAGTTTTGGTGCATTGCCTTTTATGAACCACGTTAAGGAACTTGCTTTTGCTGGTGCTATTCCGGGAGGGACATTTAAAAACCTTGATTTTTATAAGGAATGGATCCGGTGGGAAACCGTGATTTCGGAAACCGAAAAACTAATGTTTTGCGATGCACAAACCTCGGGAGGCCTTTTGGTTGCGTTACCTGAAGAATATGCTGTACAGGTTTTGTGCGATCTCGCCTTACAAGGCATTGAAAATGCAGTTATTATAGGCAAAATCACAGGAAAAGGAACCGGTATTATCCGTGTTGTTTTGTAAAATCGAGTTCCCTCCGATAACCCCCAAAATAAAGAAAACAATTAAACACAAAAGTCCACTTAGTTTGTTAATCAATACTATAAACTTTGCGAGGCTTAGAGGCTTTGAGTCACTTCGGCAGGCTCAGTATAACACTTTGTGGCGAAAAAAGCCTTTTCGGAGTGTACTGATTGTTCAAATATTCTCTTGTTCAAATGTTCACTTGTTCAAAAGGATAACTTGTTCCAATTTCCCTATTTGGTGTTCTCCATTCTCCATTTTCCATTTTCCATCCTCCATTTCCCCACCTTTAAAACCTATATCCCAATAAAAAATATAGCCTGTTGGTGCGCGAGCGCAGGGAGTTCATGCCTGATATTCCATCGCCGCGTTCATATCGTGCTTCAAATGAGTACTTTTTGTAGCCTCCGCCCATGCCAGCCAAAAATCCTAATTCAGTTTTACTGTCATTAAAAAGGGGCTTTTCGCTATGGGTTTTATATGCAAATTTAGTATCGTCAATTGTAATGGAATTGCTGCCTTCAACAGCACGGCCAAACGAAACCCCAGCGTTGGCAAACAAAAACCATGTAGGTTTTACCACATATTTATACCTGAGCATAGTGTTCCACTTTAAATAGGAATAGGCCATTTTTGTATCAATAAGCGTGAAAATATCCGGGGTCTCA
>CAIRHD010000187.1 GCA_903878265.1 uncultured Bacteroidales bacterium
AATTCAGGTGGCACACCAGTTTATACCGATAATGGTTCAGATTTGAATTTTGGCACAACTTACCTTGTTGTGGTAAAATACGACATCAGTGCAGCCTTAACCGTTGCAACCATGTGGGTAAACCCAACATCATTGGGCGGTGCTGAACCTGCTGGAGGCATTTCGAATAGTACCGGCACAAATGCGTTTCCTAATTTTTCGACAGGTTCAATTTGTTTGAGGAACAATGCCACGACACCAAAAGCAAATATTGACGAAATCAGGGTAGGAGCTACTTGGGCTGATGTTACACCTATTACTGGTGTTGGCATTGGTGAAAACGAAACGGCTAAAAACAATTCAAGTGTTTATCCTAACCCTTGCAATGCTTGGTTCTATGCACAAACTCCCGACAAAGGAAAGTTTAAATTAACTGTCAGCAATGCTTTAGGATCTACCATCAAAACATTTGATGCTATTGATAAAACCACGAAAGTTGAAACCGATGGCTTAACCCCTGGATTGTATTTTGTTACTTTTCAGAACTTAGCTTCAGGATCAAAGGAAGTTCTCAAACTGGTTGTTAAATAGTAAGTACTATTTCATCTTATAAAAAGCTGTCCATTTACGGGCAGCTTTTTTTTTGCAATTTTTTCCCAATCAGTTTCACTCTTGCTCAACTAATACAAAATATCGAAAATTTGATCTCAGAGTGATGAAGTGAGACTTCGGTAAAAGCTCAGTCGAACGCTTGCCAGATTGAAATGCAAAGTTTTGCGCGGAGTCCCGCCAAGAGGTATAATACTTTTAGCTTTGCTGCACTTTCCTCTTCTTGAGCGAACTTTACAATAAAAATTTTTAGATCCAAAATCATAGACCAAGCAACATTGATTTCTGTTTCCCAAAAACTTGTTCCCACCCGACCTGTTTATTCAATAAAATTGAACTCATTTTTTAGAAAAATGCCAAATGATCAAAGCTATTACTAGGCGGCAAATTCTTCCTTTTTGAAAACTCAAAGCTTACCGGCAGAAAATAAAAAGTGATATTTGCTTATTTGTAAGAGTTAATATTTGCTTATTTGCTGGCAATACTGTTTTTGCAGCTAAAACCCATCAAAACCAGATACCTTCATAAGTGAGCATTCACAAGGCTTAAGGCCGGTTTTAGCAGGTTTTGTTTGGAATGAAAAAAAATATCAGAAAATACTTCCGTGATTTACTTAAATAGATACATTTGCACCGTTATTCAGTTGGCAAAATTACTGCAATAACATAACTATTTAACCTAAATTCCTTTGTGATGGAAGTTGAAAAAATCATGACTGATCTGGAGAAAAAACATCCAGGAGAAGTAGAGTACTTACAAGCCGTTCGTGAAGTTTTGGAATCGATCGAACAGGTTTACAACGAAAACCCTCAATTCGAGGCAGCAGGCATCATCAGCCGTTTGGTTGAGCCTGATCGTATTCTTACCATTAAAGTTCCTTGGGTTGACGACCACGGCAAGGTTCATGTAAACCTAGCTTACAGGATCCAATTCAACAATGCTATCGGCCCTTACAAAGGTGGTCTCCGTTTCCACCCATCAGTAAACCTTAGCATACTGAAATTCTTGGGCTTCGAGCAAATCTTCAAAAACAGCCTTACTTCGCTGCCTATGGGTGGTGCAAAAGGCGGATCCGATTTCGATCCAAAAGGAAAATCGAATGCCGAAGTTATGCGTTTCTGCCAGTCGTTTATGCTCGAACTATGGCGTATTATCGGCCCTGAAACCGATGTGCCCGCAGGCGATATAGGTGTTGGTGGCCGCGAAATAGGATTCCTTTACGGGATGTACAAAAAATTGGCACGCGAACATACTGGCGTTCTTACGGGCAAAGGACTCAACTGGGGCGGAAGCCTTGTTCGTCCGGAAGCTACCGGATACGGCAATGTTTATTTCGCACAGGAAATGCTCAAAACCAAAGGAACCGATTTTAAAGGCAAAACCGTTTGTATTTCCGGTTTTGGCAACGTTGCCTGGGGTGCCGCATTAAAAGTAACCGAATTAGGTGGAAAAGTGCTTACCATTTCTGGGCCTGATGGATATGTTCATGATCCGGACGGAATCAGTGGCGAAAAAATCAACTACATGCTCGAACTTCGTGCCTCGAATCAGGATATCGTTAAGCCATATACCTACGAATTTCCTAATGCACAGTTTGTTCAGGGAAAACGCCCTTGGGAAATAAAATGCGACATTGCCTTACCTTGTGCTACACAAAACGAACTTGGTAAAGAAGACGCTTTGACCCTTGTTAAAAATGGTTGCATTTGCGTTTCGGAAGGTGCAAATATGCCTTCAACACCTGAGGCAATCGAGATATTCCAGGAAAACAAAGTTATGTTCGCCCCTGGTAAAGCAGCCAACGCTGGTGGTGTTGCTACTTCAGGCCTCGAAATGAGCCAAAACTCCATGAAATTGAATTGGACAGCTGCAGAAGTTGATCAGAAACTTCACCAGATCATGATCAATATACATGCAGCTTGTATCAAATACGGGAAAGAACCTGATGGATATGTAAACTATGTAAAAGGTGCCAATATTGCAGGTTTCCTTAAAGTAGCCAACGCCATGTTAGACCAAGGCGTTTTATAAAATCTTTCATTGAAAGAGGATTAGTTTTAAATCAAAAGACCACCTGTAACAGGGTGGTTTTTTTATGCTCTGGCAAATCTATTTGGCATTGATTCTTATGTTATCAACAATAAAATTATTTTTTTTCAACCAAAAACATTTTCGTTTTTATGATCAATAATTATCCTGGAACAATTTCATCTGAACGGCTTTTGATGGGGAAACATAAGACTTGCTTACAGAATTGGAACTAGCAACACCTGTTATCTGAAAAACTGTTGATTCTATATGCCGGGAAGCGACAGAAACAATTGTGCCTTTCGCATGACGCGTAAATAATTCCTTCACCAAATGTGGGCTGTTGTTATCCTGCGAAAGGTGTGACAACAATAAATGGCTCATTGCTTTGCTCCTGTGTTGGATAAATAATTCCAAGGCCTGATGGTTGGAAAGGTGGCCATGGTCGCTTCGGATACGGTCTTTCAGATATTTTGGATACCCACCTTTTTCGAGCATTTCTTCATCATAGTTGGTTTCTAAGAAAGCTGCATGACAAAGCTTGAAGGTTTTTATCACATGTTTACAAGGTGTGCCAATATCGGTAAAAACCCCAATTGTAATTCCGTTTCCGGTAACGGTAAAACTCTGAGGTTCGGCTGCATCATGTTTTTTAGGAAATGCCTCCACGGTGAGGCTGCCAATTAGAACAGGCGAATAGGAGGCCAACAAACGTATTAAATCGTTGTTAAGCTGAAACCTGCTACTTGTAAATGTGCCATTGCTTAAGTGAATAGGAATCTGGTACTTGCGTGCAATTGCTTCCGCTCCACGGGTATGATCCGAATGTTCATGTGTTATAAAAATGGCCTTGATTTTGTTAAAACTAAGACCTGAGCGCAACAAACGGTTTTCGGTTTCACGGCAACTAAGCCCAGCATCAATAAGTACCGCTTCGTGTTGATTGCCAACATAGTAACAGTTTCCATTGCTTCCCGAATTTAATGAAGAAATATATAGCGACATAATTTGGCAAAGGAACTGAAATTATTGAAACACCTGCCATTTGTTCATAAAAAGGGCAAAAGAAGTATTCGCTTAAAAGCAAAATACCTGTCGGCTAACCATATTCCCGGCAGGTAAATTTTAATAAGAGGTTCAAAGGACCTATTTCCTTGTTATTCCACTAGCTACATCACAAATTACAGGACAAAGTGCTGCTCCTCCCGATGCCTTATAAATGGAACTGGTAACATCTTGGCCAGTACTGCTTACTCCAACAATAATCCCAACATTTCCTTCATTTTCATCGTAACCCATATAAACACGGAATGCAGACAGAGATGGGTTTTCGTTCGACAGATAGTTAATTGCAGAAAGCTGTTCTTTACTAATCGAGAAACCTTTTACAATCTGGTTGGTTGAGGAAGCATTGTCGTAATACCCGTGAAACAATGTATATGCCTCAGGCACACCAATTTTGTTTACACCTTGTAATGCAGCAGTTGAAGGATCTGGACTGGTAAATGAAATCAGCCCCATTACCGATATTCCGAGAATGATGCCCGATACAAATGTTATTGCTGCTAAAGTGAGTTTGTTCTTTTTCATGATGATAATTTGTTTTGGGTTGAACATATTTTGGTTGTTTTCAGTTTACTATACATTATTCACATATGTATAAACCGTCATTTGTTAACAACCAGACAATGAAAAGTGTTCAATCAACTTCCAGTAAATGGCAGTATGCCTTAAAAGTCGATTTTGTTGTTGCTTTTTTTATTTTCTGTTTCACGTTACAATCTTCTGCTAAAGCCAAAACTGAGGAACAAACTTCCCAATTAACTTCAAAGCATATAAGTACGGACAATGACAGCATAAAAATTGAGGAGCTATCAAAGCAGGCTTATTACGCTTTCGATTACCTTGGAGATAAAAGGAGTGCAGACAGTATAAGCCAACATGCAATCGATTTTGCTGAAAATACATACAAGCCAGGTTTGCTGTTGTTGGCCTATATCCGATACAATGAGTGTAACGATCCGAGCGTTCACTTGCAAAAGTCGCTTACGTATGCACAAGAAGCCATTAAACTGAGCAAATCTCAGAACAATGAACAACTCGAATGGCAGGCATTGAGTAATATGGTGAAAGTACAAATTATTGCTTATAGCTTCGATAATGCACTTTCCAACAGCTATCAGGCTCTTGCTCAAGCCGATGCCTTGCACGACGAAACACTCAAAGCGGAAAGCTATTTACTTATCGGGCAAAGTCTGGAAGGCAACAACCAAAAAATTGAAGCATTTAGGAATTATCTAAAAACCTCCTCCATAGCAGAAAAGCTTCAGGATCAATTGCTTATAAAAAAGTGCTACTCTATTTTGTCTAGCTTTTATAACAAAACTAAAATTTATGGCAAGGCTATTGATTACAAATTAAAACAGATAGATGCAATCGAAAAATCGCACAAAGTTGATTCGGCAGAGCTGATGTGGGCCAAATACGACCTACAAACAATCAATTTTAATTCAAATAATAACAAACTGAATTCCAAGAGTGTGCTCGAAATATTTGCGTATGCTATCCGTAACAACAACCAGCGATTGAAAAAGTATGAAATTGCCTTGTATCGTACACACTTGATCGAAGCCGATAAAATCAGCCAGCTTATTTGGCTATATAAAACTCAATACCCAGATGAATTCACTCAACTCTCGGTTGAGAACCCATCGCTTTATTTTAGGATAAAAGCGTTTTTTTGTGAAGAAGAAAAGAAATATGACTCATCGCTGTATTATCTTAACTGTGCTGAACAACTCATCCAACCGGATCCAAATAAAATAATGAAGTCGAATTTCTATCAGCGTTTCGGGCAGTTTTTAGTCCGTCAGGGCAAACCGCAAGAAGCTGTCGGGAAATATTTAAAATCGTACGAACTTGCAAGAGAAGCGTCATATTTCGAGTACATGCTCAGCGCATCAAAGAACCTTCAGGCATTATTTGCAGGAATGGGGCATTATAAAGACGCTTATGTTTATTCTGAATTGAACAGATCCCTGACCGACAGTATAAATTTATTGACCAAGGATGATCAGTTACTTATGCTTGAAATAGATCACGAAACCAAACACCGCGAACAAGCAGCCGAACTTGAACGAGTAGAAACTGATCGTAGGCACAATATTCAATACACTGCTATTACGATAGTTACACTTACTATGTTTATATTGCTCATGATGTTGAGTAGCTTAAAAGTTCCATCTTGGATTATTAAAATGCTTGGTTTTTTCTCCTTCATACTTTTCTTTGAATTTATTATAATGATTGCCGATCATAAGATTTATGCAATAACCGCAAATGAACCCTGGAAGATAATATTGATCAAAATAGCGCTGATTGGTTTTTTGCTTCCTTTCCATCATTGGATAGAAAAGAAAGTGACCCAATACCTTATCAATAATAATATTTTGAAAATGTCGCGGTTTTCATTGAAAAAAAAACGTCTGAAGCAGTCGGAACCGAAAAAAAAAGAACCAGTCATTGATTCATAGTCAAGCAATTAGCTGGAACGATTAATTCCTCTTACTTTCTGGAGGCTAATGCATTCAACAACATTGGGATTTCATTTTCCAGATTTGGGGTAAAAATCCCTTTACCGATATTTTCGTTTATTTCTTTAAAAGTCCAGAATCTCCCATCATCAATTTCTTCTTTATTGAAAACTGGAGTGGCATTATACAAAGCCCTGAAGCTGAAAACAAGTTCCGATTCCACCATCGTTTCCCATTTATACTGTGCCAATGGGATTGGATTTATACCTGTAATATTCAGTTCTTCAGCCGTTTCGCGCAATAAAGCATGCTCGATTGTTTCACCTAAATCTACATGACCGCCTACTGCAGTGTCCCATTTGCCTGGTTGTGTATCTTTTTTCAATGATCTTTTCTGTAAATATAATTCGCCCTTGCTGTTGATTATGTGCAAATGCACTACAGGATGCAATTTTCCTGGTCCGCTATGAACAGCCTTACGGGTGGCACGTCCGGTTACATTCCCTTTTTCGTCAACAAGCGGAAGCCACTCTTCCTTTGCGACGATTTTCTTCCTATATCTATTCGATACATATTGCCAGGCAAAATACAACCCAAATAAAATGTATATTAAGGCTCCACTGATAAAAGCCCAAGCTTCTTTGCTCATGTAAAATGCAGAATATATTATCAGTAAGGTGTAAACCAGCATCATCCAAAAAAGGAACTGCATTGTTTTTTGCATAGCTTTTTCAGCACCTTCAGGCATTTTCATGTCTCCCATATAGCGCTGCGAGTAAACCATGAGCAGGTTTTTGCTACTGAATGCTGAATAACCCAGTATGGCGCAAAATATCAAATTGATAAAAGCTGGTTTAAGCTTGAAAAATATTTCATCTTTTAGTGCGATCGAAATTCCACCAAGGGCTAGTAACAAGGCAGTATCAAAAAGCACAAAACGATCCAAACGTTTTTCGCGGATAAACACAAACACTAATTGGCCGGTCCCAAAAACCAAAGCTACAATAAGCCCGGCTTCCGTTGACCAAAATTCATCAACAAGGATAAATACCAAAATTGGCAATAGGCCTGGAAGAATCTTCTTGAATAGGTTTATCTGGTTGTTTTCCATGTGATTATATCTTTTGGTGATAAGTGGCGACGGTTCGGCCAAAATAAAAAAGGAGTCCTTATTCAAGAACTCCTTTTAACATTTCGTCAGCAACTATTTTGCGAAACTGATAGCCCTTGTTTCACGGATAACCGTAATTTTTATCTGTCCAGGATAAGTCATTTCTTCCTGTATTTTACGCGAAAGGTCAAATGCTATTTGACTCGATTCTTCGTCTGAAACCTTATCGGCACCAACAATTACCCGAAGTTCACGACCGGCCTGTATAGCATACGTTTTCACGACACCGGGATACGAGAGGGCAATTTCTTCGAGTTTGTTCAATCGCTGAATATACGCTTCCACAACTTCGCGGCGGGCACCCGGACGGGCACCTGAAATAGCATCACACACCTGAACGATAGGAGCAATGAGGGTTTCCATCTCGATTTCGTCGTGGTGGGCACCAATGGCATTGCAAATATCGGGTTGTTCCTTAAATTC
The DNA here is from genome assembly GCA_903878265.1 of uncultured Bacteroidales bacterium. Taxonomy (GTDB): domain Bacteria; phylum Bacteroidota; class Bacteroidia; order Bacteroidales; family UBA4417; genus UBA4417. The sequence continues at coordinate 7,744 of CAIRHD010000187.1, forward strand.
CTTGGCTATCTTCATGCCCAGAATTGCGTGTGGCAGTTCGGCATCGTTTTCGGCAACCTTGCCAATATCGTGGAGCAATCCTGCCCGCTTGGCTTTCTTTACATTTAGTCCAAGTTCGGCTGCCATGGTTGCACAAAGGTTGGCTACTTCGCGTGAGTGCTGGAGCAAATTTTGACCATACGAAGAGCGGTATTTCATGCGACCAATAAGCCTAATCAATTCAGGATGTAGCCCATGAATTCCCAAATCGATAGTAGTGCGCTTACCGGCTTCGATAATTTCCTGCTCCACTTGTTTTTTGGTTTTGGCAACCACCTCTTCGATGCGGGCTGGGTGTATGCGGCCATCAGTAACTAATTTGTGAAGTGACAAGCGGGCAATTTCGCGCCTTACGGGGTCAAAACCTGAAAGGATAATTGCATCTGGCGAATCGTCAATGATGATTTCTATGCCTGTCAAGGCCTCCAATGCGCGGATATTGCGTCCTTCGCGGCCAATGATACGCCCTTTAATTTCTTCGCTTTCGATATTGAAGACTGATACGGTATTCTCGATGGTTTGCTCTGCAGCAGTACGTTGAATAGTTTCGACAATAATTTTTTTCGCTTCGTTATTGGCTTTAAGTTTTGCTTCATCAATAATTTCGTTGATGTGGCTCATGGCCTGTGTCCGCGCTTCATCTTTAAGGTTTTCGATCAGTTGGTTCTTGGCCTCATCGGCAGTAAGTCCCGAAATAATCTCCAATTGCTCAATATGTTGTTTGTGCGCCTTGTCAATTTCTTGCTGTTTGCGGTTAATGACATCCTTTTGCTGTTCGAGTGTGGCCTTTTGATGATCGAGGGTTTCTTTGGATTCAGCTACTTCTTTTGCACGTTTCTGAACTTCTTCGTTTCGTTTCTGAATTTCATCGTGCCTTTGGTTAAGTTGCAGCTCACGTTGCTTTTGGCGGTTTTCGTTTTTTGCTATCAGGTTGTTTTTTTCCTGAGTCATGGTTTCGTGATCCGCTTTAAGCTGGAGGAACTTCTCCTTTGCCTGGAGCATCTTCTCTTTTTTGATCATTTCCGCTTTCTCTTCAGCGTCTTGCAATAAGTGGATGCTCTTTTTTTCGATCGACTTACGCAGTAGGATAGTTGCCAGGGCGATTCCTGCACCTATCCCGAAAATAGCTGCTATAACAGCTAAAATAGTATTGCCCATTTCGTATTGGTTATAAGGGTTAAACATATAACCGGAAAGGATTGGCCAGAAGATAAAAGAAAAACCCGCTATTAATTCATGCATTTCGGGAAACCCCAAAACGACAAGATTAGGCTGCCTGAAATCGTCGGGCTTCCAACGTCCCCCTGAAGGGATCCTTTTGCCCGAAGGCAAAAGGTAAGGCCTGTCCTGTTATTTCATTAGCTTCGCCCGATTGTAAATATGTTGAGTTTCCAAACGGATAGAATTAACGCGGGTTTAATCGTGGTATTTTCAAAGAACGTTGATCATCAGTCTTTTAAAGCTTCAGTCAAAATGCTGTCGATATCCTTAAGATTTGGGGATAAATTGTTGGTTACAAAAGATGCCTCATTTTGGGCATACATTGCGGTAGTAGTAAAATGTAAAGCTACCATTGCCAATAAATCCTGTTTGTCGCTGTATCGGTAATTTCCTGCATAATGGCCAATTTGTCCTTCAATAAGTTTTGCAGCTTTACGAATAGTTTCCTCTTCACTACGGTTGATGGTAAGCTTGTACGGCCTTCCTGCTATTGTAATGGTGATGGGCAATTCGTCTGCCATGTGCTGTTATATTGTTTTACTGTTCAAAAGATCAATGCATGTATCAAGTTCCCGCAATAATTCGTTTATCTTCTTTTTGGCTATAGATGCTTCCTTGCCGGTTGGGATTGATTTTGCTATTGTTAGTATTTGGATTTGTTTTTCTAATTCAAGTATGGTTTGCTTTTGTTGGGTAAGGCTGCTTTCTGCTTCAGTTTGCTTTTTTTGAAGTTTATCAAAATCATTTTTAAGTGTTTCGTGCCTGAGCGCAAGCTGCCTGCTTTTAATATTAAGCCCTTTCACCAGGTCGCTCAAATCTTCCATATATCGGTATGGTACTTAATGAATGAGGTATTAGGCGCAAAGATAGCTACTAAATAAGATATTAACAATACTTTATAATAGAATTCTGTTAAAATAAATGTAAACGTTACGTTATCAGTTTGTTAAATTTTAATAATATCAGAACTTAACGAGTGAGGGATTTGGTACTATCTTTTGGCATCTAGGCTGTTAGGTTATTAGGCTGTTGACTGTAGTTTTTGGGTGGTTGGTTTGTCTGCATTTGTGGCCGATAAACAACTTTCTTTACCATTTTGACGATATTTTTGTGTGTTGATTTCTTAGTAAGTATGGTAAATATGATCAAATTCAGAAAATACATGATGTGAAAATTCAATATTTAAAAATCAGAAACATTATTTATCGTTCTTCCTGGAACTTGGTTCTTAGAATTTGCAACAGTATATAATGTATGCTTTATCCCGATTGTAGCTAAAACTAACCGGAAGTTGATATATATCAATCTAAACACGGAATATTACCATTAAGATGTGTAAATATATCATTGAAATACACAACCATAACTACAAATATATTTACACATTTGCATTGTTAAATAAATCACAATAGGAGAAAATATCTTTAAGTTGAAAAACCCCAATAAATAAACATAAACAAAACAAAAACAACAAATTATGAAAAAAAACCTCTTAGTAATCGGTATCGGATTCCTTCTTATAGGAGCCAGTATCTTTTCGGCATGTACCAAAGAAGGTGCTCAGGGAATCCCCGGCACAAACGGCACTAACGGAACCAACGGCGCAGATGGCACCAATGGTGTTGACGGAAGCACAAAATGTACAGAGTGCCACAATCCTGCAAAAGTAGAGTTGGCAGCAACCCAGTTTGAATTTTCGAAACATAGCTACGGCGAAGCTGCATTTGAAGAATCAGGAAACGTTGGATGTACTCCATGCCACGCATCAGAAGCCTTCCTTTATGTTTGCAAAAACAACATCCCATCCACTTTCACCCTCAACACTACTACCAATAAGTATGTGAACGATTATGCTACCATTGCAACGCAATCTATTGGTGAAATCACTTGCGTTACCTGCCACAGCAGTTTGCATACAACTTATGGTAAAGAGGACTTATCGCCTTTGACCACAGTAGCTCCTGTGAAAATGACGATGTGGGCCGGCGCAAAAGAAATCAATCTCACTGCTGATGGCGGCAGAGGTAACCTTTGTGTTAAATGTCACCAACCTCGTCCATTCACCGCTTCAAACGGCAATGGCAATGTACTGGATTATGTTGCAATAGCGGCTAACCCAACTGCCGTTTTCTACGATGCAGCTCAGGCCAACACCTTAAATTTACTGAAACCTGGTTACAGGACACATACCCACTACGGAACCGCAGGTGCTGTATTTGCAGGCAAAGGTGGTGTTGAATTCGCTGGTGTTGCTTATACAAATTCTGCCCATACTGCAGTTGCATCCTGTCAGGATTGCCACATGGCAACTCAAACCGGTAGGGCTGGAGGCCATACATTTATGGCAGTTGGAAACTTCTCCGGTTGTAACCAAACCGGTTGCCATACCGATGCTAGTTCAACTTCCACTTCTATTTGGGTTGCTCCACGCACAGAGGTTAAAAAAGAACTCGATGATTTGGCAGCAAAACTTAAAATCAACGGTATTGACATTTTGAACAGGAATCCTGATGCAACAACCAACATGTGGGCTGCTAACTCAACCAACAAATATGACGGTTACCTAAACATTTACGATCCAATCAACAACCCTAACGGCCAAACCAACAACCCTGGAGGAATGTTCCAAAGCCCAAGCCCTTCAAGTTCATGGACAGCTGCACAAAAAGCGTATAACCTAACCCTTCCTTTGATTACCTTAACAAATGCACAAATGGGATCTATTATCAATTTCCAATTGTGTTTGAGGGATTACAGTTTAGGTATTCATAATTACAAATATACCACTGCTTTATTGCAGAACTCAATCTCAAAGCTCTAAGTTTCATAGTTGTTCTTGCTTGGCCAAAACTGGTTGACAAGGAATGACATGGAAGGCCTCCGGACATTTTCGCCGGAGGCCTTTTGCTTTTTATGTGAATTATTCGATTTTGTTTAGCATAAATTGTTTTAAATACAAATACGATAAAGGTGAATAGAGCTGTTCTCCCAAAGGATTTCAAAAGAAAGCTGGCAATCAAATAGTTGGAATATCTTCAAATCAATATAGGTAACTTTCATTTGTTAAAAGTTGCTCGAAACCGAAAAGTGTTAACATTTTTTAACAGGCATTACGAAGGCTGGAGCAATGTCTGTTTTTACTTTTGCACATCAAAATAATTACAGGCAATGTTAGAAAACAACATCAGTGAATTAAACGAAAAGATACAACGCGAGAGTGCATTTGTTGACATGCTTACCATGGAAATGCACCGCGTAATTATTGGCCAGAAACAGATGATTGAGCGGCTAATTATTGGTTTGCTCTCAAACGGGCATGTTTTGCTCGAAGGTGTGCCTGGACTTGCAAAAACTCTTGCAATCAAATCACTTGCCAATTCTATTGATTTAAGTTTCAGCCGTATTCAGTTTACGCCTGATTTATTGCCTGCAGATGTGGTTGGAACCATGATTTATAGCCCACGACAAGAGGAGTTTCATGTGCGTAAAGGGCCGGTTTTTGCGAATTTTATCCTTGCCGACGAAATCAACCGTTCGCCTGCAAAAGTGCAGAGTGCCTTGCTAGAAGCCATGCAGGAAAAGCAGGTTACCATTGGCGACAAAACCTACCCGCTTCCTGACCCTTTCCTCGTACTTGCCACTCAAAACCCTTTGGAACAAGAAGGAACTTATCCTTTGCCCGAAGCCCAGGTTGACAGGTTCATGCTCAAACTTGTGATTACCTATCCTTCGAAGCAGGAAGAAAAAATTATCCTTCGCCAGAACATCAACAACGAGGTACTTTCAACGAGAAAAATACTCAAACCGGCCGATATTCAGCGTGCAAGGGAAATAGTGAAGGAAGTTTACCTCGATGAAAAAATCGAAAATTATATTACTGATATAGTATTTGCAAGCCGCTTCCCGGCGGATTACAACCTTAAAAAGTACAAAGATCTTATTCGTTACGGTGCTTCACCACGCGCAAGTATTTTTCTGGCCATGGCTGCAAAAGCATTGGCTTTTATTAAACGCCGTGGATATGTAATTCCCGAAGATGTTAGGGCTGTTGCCCATGATGTATTGCGGCACCGCATTGGTTTAACTTATGAAGCCGAAGCCGAAAACATCACATCCGAAGATATTATCAACGAAATACTCAATTCGGTTGAGGTACCGTAGGCCATTTGCTATAGCTAAAATTTGATCTTCATCTGTTACTGAGTGTCGGTTTTTATTTACGATGTACGATGTACAAATGACGAATGACACATAGCAAAATCGTAATTCGTAACTCGTACATTTCCAAGCAGACCAAGTTCAATTAAAACCTCTAATCAATCCTTCACACAAATTCTGAAAAACAGTGGAACCCTCTGAGATTCTTAAGAAAGTCAGGCGTATAGAGATCAAAACCAGGGGCTTGTCGCGGAATATTTTTTCCGGGCATTATCATAGTGCTTTTAAAGGCCGTGGAATGGCTTTCAGCGAAGTGCGCGAATATCAGTTTGGCGATGATATTAGGAATATTGATTGGAATGTAACCGCTCGTTTTAACACACCTTTTCTTAAAATATTCGATGAGGAGCGCGAATTGATGGTTATGCTTTTAATCGATGTGAGCGGTTCAAATGAATTTGGCACACAAGGATCGTTCAAAGAAGAACTGATGACAGAAATTGCCGCCGTCTTGGCCTTTTCGGCCATTCAAAACAATGACAAGGTTGGCGTTATATTCTTTAGCGATAAAATCGAAAAGTTTATTCCTCCCAAAAAAGGAACATCGCACATACTTAGGATAATCCGCGAACTGATTGATTTTAAGCCCGAAAGTCAGGGCACAAATGTATCAGAAGCCTTGCGTTACCTTACCAATGCGATAAAAAAACGTTGTACGGCTTTCATAATTTCCGATTTTATGGATCAATCCTTCGAACCATCCATAAAAATTGCCTCGGGCAAACACGATTTGGTGGCCATCAGGGTTTTCGATGCCAGGGAAGCAGAACTTCCTAGCATTGGTATGATGGAGGTTTTCGACAAAGAATCATCGGGCCGCGTTTGGGTTGATACTTCGAGCAAAAAAGTGCGCGACAATTACAGGCTTTGGTGGAAAAACCACGAAAAAAATATTGATGG
>CAIRHD010000188.1 GCA_903878265.1 uncultured Bacteroidales bacterium
GCTTCCTTATGTAGATTTTAATACGGATAAAACCATAGAATACGCCCGTTCGTTAAACCCAAACCTTGAATTTATTATAGTTTCGGCTAAAACAGGTGAAGGAATGGATTTGTGGTACGAATGGCTGGCAAGGCAGAAATAAGCTTTCTGAATTAATGTCGGTTGGCTTTCAGTTTTGTAATCGATCAACAAGTTCTATAACCTGTTTCATAGCATCAGGAATGGCGGCTTCGATTTCTGGGGTAAGTTCCATGCCCATATTCTGGAAATCTTTTATGGAAATTGCAATTAGATGAATTTCTGGCATATTGCCTAACATAAAGGCAGCATCGATTAAATCCTTTAAGCCAATTTCATGAGCGCTTAACTGTTTTGGAAAATCTTTTGCGTATTTCGGGTGCAGAACCCTAATATGCCCGGCCTCAAAATCATCCAAGGCAGCATCAACTATTATAACAGTTTTATACGATTGTATAAACCCAAGCAGATGAAATCCGCCTGTGCCGCCATCCATTAAATCGGCAGAATTGTATCCATCCTTTTCAAGTCTGGAAACTACATGGATTCCCACACCTTCATCGTTCATCAATATGTTGCCAATCCCTAGAACCAGGATGCTTTTTTGTGTTGTAGTCAAAACTTTGGGTTTTAAAATTTACTTCTAAAAGGATTATTCATATTTATAAAAGAACAAAGATCAACAATTTTCGATCCCTGATTTTGCCATCGCCTGGTTTTATCAGCTTAAATCTAAAATTGTCAATCCTTGCTCGTTATTCTATTAATTGAAAAAAGCTACTTTTTCGGGCATTCTTCACCTCTCGATTCATGACGTTCTACCACATCCTCTTCAATAAATTTCCAGCCACCTATCATTGACGATGTTACACCACGGCGTTCGATATAGTCGTGATAGAAAACAAGATAGATATGCACCATGGCGAACAAAATAAAGCCCCACATTAAAATATGATGTAGTTGCCTTACGTTCATATCGCCTCCCATTAAGGGGACGATCCATGCAAATAATTTTGGGAAAAATGAAGAACTCATGGCTGAATACATTCCAAAACCGGTAAGGCTTTGCAACATGAAGATGAGGAATGTAATAAAATAGATAAAGCTGGCCAGCGAATTGTGACCAATTGAATCCACTTGTTTATGCGTAACCTGAAGGACATCAACCTTGATTACATCAATAATTTCCTTCCATTGGCAACGCTTCAGCGGAATAAAATTATACCAGCGTGCAAATTCATTTCCAACAAACCCCCAATAGGTGCGGAAAACAAAATTGAAGAAAAATATAAATGCTGTTACAAAGTGGATAAAGCGCACTGTGCCAAACCAATAGTTGAAGTAGGCTTCAGTCCCTTTCATAAAGGAAAGTGGGTTGCCAATCAAAAAACCGGTGACACATAATGCCGTTATACAAAAGGCATTTACCCAATGATACAGGCGGACGGGAAATTCCCATACATGCACTTCACGCATGGGTATAGTTCTGACTCTCATGGCCTAATAGGTTTTAAGTTCATGAATATGACTTCCTTTTTCATCGTACACATGCACAGCACATGCCAGGCAAGGATCAAAAGAGTGTATGGTGCGGATAACTTCCAATGGAACTTTAGGATCGGCAACCGGCGTTCCAATCAAGGATTCTTCAAAAGCAGAGCGTTTTCCTTCCAAATCGCGTGGGGCGGCATTCCAGGTTGTAGGAACTACCAGTTGATAATTTTCGATTTTTTTGTCTTCGATTACAATAAAATGGGATAACGCACCGCGTGGGGCTTCAACCAGTCCAATGCCTTTTGCAGTTTTTGGCCATGATTCAGGTTCCCATTTATCGTTGTTCTGTGTGCGCGAATCGCCATTTTTAATATTGTCGAGAAGCTGTTGGAAGAATCCCAATGCCCAGTCGCAAACAAGTTTGGTTTCGAGTCCTCTCGCTGCTGTGCGGCCAAGTGTGGAAAAAAGTGCTGTAACTGGCACGTTAAGAGCGGTAAGTGTGCTTTCGATCACTTCCTTGTAATCGGCACGACCCGAAGCATACCCTACGAGCATCCTCGACAATGGGCCAACTTCCATTGGATAGCCTTTCCAACGCGGAGTTTTAACCCAACTGTATTTCTTGGTAACATCCAAATGATCGTAAGGCGGTTTTGGCCCAGTATAATTCAGTTTGGTTTCACCTTCCCATGGATGCAAGCCCACTTTATCGCCTTTTGCATAATCGTACCACGAATTGTTTACAAATTCCTGAATCTGACCTGGATCGGTAGCGTCAATTTCATGGATTTTACTCAGGTCGCGGTTTAAAATAACGCCGCGTGGCATTTTAAAGCTTTCCGGGTTGTTGTACCCATTGGTTGGGAAATCGCCAAACGACATATAATTGGTAAGTCCACCACCAATAGCCCCCCAATCGCTTTTGTAGAAAGAAGCAATTGCCAACAAATCTGGGATATAAACCTGATCGACAAATGTTTTGGCATCTTCAAAAAGTTTGCCAACCATAGCAAGTCTTTCAGCATTAACCGCATTGGCTTCTTCAATATTGATGGAACAAGGAACGCCGCCAACCAAATAATTTGGATGAGGGTTTTTACCTCCAAAAATTGTATGCACTTTTACAATTTCCTTTTGCCATTCAAGTGCTTCAAGATAATGAGCAACGGCGATAAGGTTTATTGCCGGTGGTAGTTTGTACGCCGAATGTCCCCAGTAGCCATTTGCAAAAATACCTAATTGCCCACTTTCGACAAAGTTCTTAAACCGTTTTTGTATTTCGGTAAAATAGCCAACCGAGCTTTTCGGCCAAGGGGAAATACTTTGTGCAATTTGTGAAGCTTCAGCAGGGTCAGCTTTTAATGCCGAAACCACATCCACCCAATCAAGTGCATGAAGTATATAAAAATGCACAACATGATCCTGAATGTATAAAGCATTTGCCATCAGGTTTCGGATAAGTTCGGCATTGGGTGGAACCGAAATGCCTAACGCATTTTCGACAGTCCGAACCGAAGTAAGCGAATGTGTAGATGTGCAAACACCGCATACCCGGCCAACAAAAGCCCAAGCATCGCGTGGGTCGCGGCCTTTTAATATGGTTTCGATGCCGCGTACCATTGTACCGGCACTAAACGCATCGGTGATCACTCCATTATTCACTTCAATTTCAACCCGTAAATGTCCTTCAATTCGGGTGATGGGATCTATAACAATTCTTTCGGCCATGACTATTTTTCTTTAGAGGTTTCGGTTACTGAAGCAGTTTCGGGAGCGTTGACGATCTCCTTATGTTTACGGATATTGGTTACAATGGCATGGCCAGCAACGCCTACTGCGGTGGCTATCCCAAGACCAAGTCCAATTTTATCAGCAGTTGTTTCTATCCCAAAACCTTTAACATCAGGAAGGTGCTGATAGAATGGTCCGTTATCCCAAAATCCGGCTTCGGAACAACCAATACATGGGTGACCCGATTGGATTGGATAACTTATTCCATCGTTCCATTTTATAATTCCGCACGAATTATAGGTTACTGGGCCTTTGCATCCCATTTTATACAAACAATAGCCTTTTTTTGCACCTTCATCATCGAAGGATTCAACAAACAATCCAGCATCAAAATTAGCACGGCGATAGCAAGTATCGTGAACGCGGCGCGAGTAAAATGCTTTTGGGCGGCCAAGATCATCAAGTTGAGGAATACGCTCGAATGTAAGTAAATGAACCACAACGCCAGCCATAACATCGGCAATTGGAGGGCAGCCTTGAACGTTAATAACAGGTTTGCCACTGATAACTTTATGGACTGGTTTTGCCCCGGTTGGATTTGGACTTGCAGCCTGAACGCATCCTGCGGAAGCACAATTGCCCCAGGCTACCACAGCCTTGCAGTTAGCAACAGCTTCTTCCAATATTTGCTTTGCACTCCGACCTCCAATGCAGCAATATGCCTCATTTTCGGTTGGGATCGAACCTTCCACCATGACGATATATTCGCCGGGGAATTTTGCCATCACGGCCTTATAGGCATCTTCGGCTTGAAAACCGGAAGCTGCCATTAAGGTTTCCTGATAATCGAGCGAAATTTTATCCAGCACTATATTCGCAACAATGGGGTGCGAAGCACGGATAAAAGATTCGCTGCAACAGGTACATTCCTGAAAGTGAAACCAAATTACCGGAAGCCGGGGCTTGGTTTCAAGCGCCTTAACAATTTGGCCAACACCACTGGCTTCTAAGCCCAAAAAGGCGGCCATGGTAGTGCAAAATTTAAGAAAATCTTTACGGGATATCCCATCCCCTTTGACTTCCTCATAAAATGAAGGTTGTTTGTTTTCCATAAAGCAGTCTGTTTTTATTATTTCATACGGTTTGTAAATATATGCAGATTTTTCGATGTTTTTACAAACGATGCAAAAAAGTGGCCTAATTTATACTCTTTATAAATAAGGGTATGGGAATTACTACGTGCGGTGTGATGCCAAATGAGCCTAATTATCGCTAAAATGCAAATTTCCCTAATTTAAACAAGCATGAAAAAAGAAAGGAACAGCAAACCCACTCCGAAACCCCCTTAATAATGAAATACAACTAAATGCTTTGCTTGCTGGGCACCTTTTGTTCAAAGCAACATGTAGCTTTAGTCCTTTATAACAAGTTGCTTGTCTATTATTCGGCCCTATTCCCTTAACTACATTGCATCAGCCTACATGCCGGGGAAAGTAAACCTGAACTCGCTGCCTTTCCCTTCTTCGCTTTTTACATGGATTGTTCCACCATGTTTTTTGATAAATTCTTCGCAAAGCAGCAATCCCAAGCCTGTGCTGGGTTCATCGTCGGTGCCACGGCGGTTTGTCGATTGGCCTATCTGGAATAATTTCACGAGCATATCGGCATTCATGCCAATGCCCGAATCTTTGACCGCTATTTCGACAAGGTTGTTGGGCAAGGCTTTGGCCGAAATATGGACCGTCCCACCTTTGGGCGTAAATTTAACGGCATTGGAGGCGAGGTTGCGGATGGTGGATTCGAACATGTTGTGATCGGCAATCACCGACAAGGATTCAGGGATTTCCAACAGTATTTCGATTTCCTTTTTATTTGCTGCCTGTTCCACTGGTTTAATGCATTCGGTAAGCTTTTTCAATAGGGGCATGGATACAGGTTCAAATTTTGTGATGCCCCGTTTTATGAGCGACCACTCCAAAAGGTTGGTAAGCAAGCTAAACAGATTATTGGCCGATTTTTGCATACCTGAAGCAATTTTTTGTATATCCTCCATAGTGAGGTTTCTCAAATCATCGGCCATTATTTGTGTCAACCCTAGGAAACCATTGAAAGGGCTGCGCAGGTCGTGGGCTATAATGGAGAAAAACTGATCCTTTTCGGCATTCAACTTAACAAGTTCCTGGTTTTTGAGCACTATTTCTGCTTCCGATTTTTTACGTTGGGTAATATCGCGCACTATTACTATTACCTCGTCCTGATTGATAGGCACCATACGCGCTTCGAATTGGCAAATGCCCTTAACTGGCAGTGGCATCTGGTATTCGAACTCCTGCATCTGCTTTGTGCTTAGGGCTTGCTGTATTTTTCTTTCAACAAGGTCGGCAAAAGCAGGTGGGGTAATGTCCCTGTTGTTTTTGCCTATAATAGAACCAGCCTGGTAATACAAATCTTCGGTGGCCGCTTTGTAATCCATGTAAACGCCTTTGCTGTTGAGCACAAACATAAGGTCGGGAATGGCATCTACCAATGCATGCGAATACCTCACGCTGGCCATTAATGCATCTGCGGCTTGCTTTTGTTCGGTTATGTCCTGTATAACGCCTACCATGGCAATGGGTTGGCCTCTAAGGTCGAATTTTAACCTGCCGATGCCATGCACCCAACGTTCGGCTTTATCGGTATTCCTTACAATTTTATATTCTTTATCGAAATCGGTTTTGTTACCTATTACATCGTTAACAAAATAATCGACCATCATTTGTTGCCATTCGGGATGAACAAGGGAAGCCCAGCCTTCTACCGACCTATCGAATTGGGCATCTATACCAAAAATTTGATCTAAGTTTTCGGAACTCTTCCATTGGCCGGTAGCCAAATCCATGCTATATGCGCCAAGGTTGGCAATTTGCTGTGCTTCGTTCAAAAAGGTTTCGCTTTCCTTTAGCTTTTCTTGTGCAGTTTTTAAAGCAGAAATATCTACCATGGTGATCAGGCATTGCTCGTTATATTCGTGTACAATGCCGGTGAGATAAACATATACCGGTGTTTCGCTGCCGGAAGTGATGGTTGCTTCGCAGGTTTCAGTATGTTTGCTGAGATAAATTTGATCCAGAAAATTGGTGAATGCAGGCCTGGTGTGAGGAGTGAAATATAAACCAAGCCTTTTGCCCACCAAATAAATACGTTCCTTGCCAAGTATGGCAGCACCACGGAGGTTAATCTCGCTTATAGATCCATCGTTGGTTAGCGTAAAATAGCCAGTAGGCGCAAAATCGTAAAGCTCGGCGAAATTTTTGGCATCGGTTTCTGCTTTTTCTCTTGCCAATTGCAGTTCATTGTTCTGCATTTCCAACTCAACCTGGTGTACATCAAGTTCGTGTATAAGTGCCAGTATGTCGGCCCCGAAGTTTTGATTGGATTCGGATGCAGCTTGGTTTTTCAGCAGTTCTTCGGCTTTTTGGCGAAGTAGACTGGAACGCGTTTGCTTGATTTCCATATTTAAACTTGTTGATATAGCAATGTTCTCATTGTATTGATTATGTATAATTGCTTATTAATTTTCAGGATTTTGTTGATGGAAAATTGAAGCTCGAATTGGGTTGTAAAGATATGTATTTATTATAAATCGGTTTTGTTTTAATTTTGATTGATAAAGGGTTGATTTTTTACTAAAGGCCTCCTCCTTTCATCAGGCGCTTCGAGGGGTGTTGTTACTGACCCAACCGTTTAGAGGATTAAAGGGCTGAAGTTCTACAGACTGCTTGGTAAATAAGGGAAGGTGGGTTACTTTCCGATACAGAACTTCCCGAAAATATTGCCCAAAATATCTTCGGTTGTAACTTCGCCTGTAATTTCGCCCAAGTAGTGCAATGCCGAGCGGATATCAGATGCTATAAAATCGGTTGAAAGGGAATCGGCGATGCCTTTTTTTGCATCGGTAAGTGCTGCCAAAGTGCTGATGATGGAATGATAATGACGGGCATTGCTCACTATTGCCTGATCGCCAATATTTGCTGTTTTTACAGTTTTTATTAACCGATCAATTATTAGGTTGATATTTTCTTTCTGCTTGGCAGAAATAAAAATGGTTTCTAAGTCAAAAAGGGCGGTAACATGCGAAGGCGATTCGAGCATGAGGTCGGTTTTGTTGCCTATGAGCAAAAAATGTTTTTCCGGATTGTTGATATGATCCCGAAATTCGATCTTCAATTCATCTATTTCGTCAACGGTAATCGTGCTGATATCAAATAAATACAATATTGCCGCCGCTTCTTTTATCTTTTCGTAAGTACGGCTAATCCCGATGGTTTCGATAGTATCGGTTGTATGCGCGCGCAATCCTGCAGTATCGATAAACCTGAAAGTTATCCCATTTGTGGTAAATGTATCTTCGATTGTATCGCGGGTTGTGCCTGGGATTTCGCTCACAATTGCCCTTTCTTCGTTGAGCAGTGCATTGAGGAGCGTTGATTTCCCTACATTGGGTTTGCCAATTATAGCAACTGGGATGCCTTTTTTTATCGCGTTCCCAAGCGAAAATGAAGCAGCGAGCTTGTTCATCTCGACAATAATTCCTGAAATAAGGTAACCTAATTTTTGCCTGTCGGCGAATTCAACATCTTCCTCGCCAAAATCGAGCTCCAACTCCATCAACGAAGCCAAATCGAGCAATTGACGGCGCATTTCGGTTATTTTGCTTGAAAAACCACCGCGCATTTGCGATAAAGCAAGGTCGTGCGCTACCTTTGAGCGGGAGGAGATTAAATCTGCAACCGCTTCGGCCTGCGATAAATCGAGGCGGCCACTTAAAAAAGCACGAAGCGTAAATTCCCCTTCCCTCGCCATTCTTGCGCCAGAATCAATCAATACTTCCAAAATCCGCTGTTGAACATACTCCGAACCATGGCACGAAATTTCAACAATATCGTCGCTTGTATATGAATTAGGACCTTTAAAAACGGTTAGCACCACTTCGTCAATCACTTCCTCCTGGTTAACAAAAAAGCCAAAATGTGCAGTGTGGGTTTTAAACTGCTCGACTTTATTATCGTTCTTTTGCGATTTGAAAAGCAAATTGCTGATTGGAACTGCTTTTGGCCCTGAAACCCGTATTACGGCTATTGCCGAAATGCCAGGTGCGGTAGAAAGTGCGCAAATCGTATCGTTTCTTGACAAGAGTGTGTAAGGGTTCATGGCTTATAGGTTATTTACAAAGATAGTCAAAACCAGTAAAAATTCACAGATTTTAAAATTGGGAAAAATAGAATAGAATTTTTTTCAAGCAAAAATACTTAGACGAATGTTTCAATCGCCACCATCGGCAATAGTTTCCAATTCGGAATCTTTGTTTTCTTCCAAAACCGACAGGACTGACTTTATATTATAAACGCCGTTGTTTTTCCTATTTCCCAACACAATAATGGCAATATCGGCCTCCATATCCATCCAAAGCATGGTACTAAATCCGGCCCACCAACCCCCGTGATACACATAATGGACTTTTTTCATGTCTTTTGCGTCGGTCATCAACCTAAAGCCAAGTCCATAGTTATGACGGCTTTTGTGTTCAAAACTGCGGGGTGTAAAAGCCTCCTTAAGCCAGTGCTTATTCAACAAACAGCCCGAATGCAAGGCAAAATACCAGCGCTCCATATCACCAACCGAAGCATAAATCCCTTTGTCGCCATAAACGCCGTCGAAGAACTCACGAGGCCTACATCTGTTGCCCTGATGACCGCACGTTCGGAAACACAGGAGAGAATCAGGAGCAATCGTATCAACAAATGAGTGTGTCATGCCAAGGGGTTCGAATATACGGGTACGGATAAATTGTGCATAACCCACCTCACTTACTTTTTCGATAATGGAAGCAAGCACTATAAAGTTGGAATTGTTGTAGCTGAAACTTCTGTTGGGTTGATTGTACAAAGCAGGCAAAGGATTGGCTTCGTTAAACCATTTCAGCACGGTATCATTTGTTGGGGCAGCATTATTCATCCGCCTTTTATCTTCGAAACAATAGAGGTAATTCGGCAAACCGCTACGGTGGCTTAATAGGTTTTCGATAGTGATGCCATGATATGGGAACGATGGTAAATATTGCTGTATGCTGTCGCTTAGTTTGATTTTGTTATCCTGTGCAAGCAACAAAACCGCCACACTGGTAAAAGTTTTGCTTATCGAAGCCAATTGGAATGCCGAATTAATGTTCAGCGAATCCTTTGAATTGAGGTTTGCATACCCAAAAACGTTCGAATATAATATCACCCCTTTCTGCGCAACTAAAACAGCACCGTTAAATCCTTGGACTTTAGCCTTTTTCTTAAACAGGGTGTCGAGTGCGAATGCTTTTTCTTTGGCATGGATTGTCTTCCTGATTTTGGTTTCTTGTTCCGTGGTAAGCCTGTTTTTCGAAAAACAATCGGTTAATTGTTGCGGTGTATGTTTAACATTATCCGAACAGCTTGTCAAGGCAAGCAGCAGGCACACAGCAATCAAAGGCGAAAATATATAGTGGGTTGTGGTTTTCACGGAATAAAGATTTGATTTTGCAAAAAAAGCCAAACCATCTACTCGCTCGACACAATTTTAAAAATGTTGTTAACAAAACAATGTTCAATACTTTTAAAGTAACTATTATCAACTGATTATAAAGTATTTAGCTTGAGATGAATAAATTGCCGGCTTGAGCAAAAGGCATAAGGGTGGTTTCAAAGGTTAAAAATGAAGTCCGCTTTCCAATCCATAATGGAATTTCAATCTTGGACATTGTAGTATGGCTCTGATAAATAAGGAAATATAACCTGTTTGAGACAAATAACAACCTTGAAAATCGGAACGGGCAATACTTTCTAAAAAATCTTGATGATTCAAAAATATTTTTACCTTTGAAGGCATAAATTAATCCATTTATGAGCATACTCGTTAATAAAGATTCCAGGGTTATAGTGCAAGGTTTTACCGGCAGCGAAGGTACATTTCATGCAACCCAAATGATTGAATATGGCACCAACGTGGTTGGTGGGGTAACCCCCGGCAAAGGTGGTAACGAACACATAGGTTGCCCGGTTTTTAATACTGTAAAGGAAGCTGTGAAAAGCACCAATGCAAATGTTTCCCTAATTTTTGTGCCGCCTGCATTTGCTGCCGATGCAATTATGGAAGCTGCCGATGCCGGAATCAAGGTAATTGTTTGTATTACCGAAGGAATCCCTGTAAAGGATATGATGGCCGCCAAAGAATATGTTGATGGCCTCGATTGCCGTTTAGTTGGCCCCAATTGTCCCGGTGTTATTACCCCCGGCGAAGCTAAAGTGGGCATCATGCCTGGTTTTATCCATAAAAAAGGCGTGGTGGGTATTGTGTCGCGTTCGGGCACCTTGACATACGAAGCTGTCGATCAGCTTACCAAAGTCGGTTTAGGGCAAACAACTGCACTTGGCATTGGTGGTGACCCTATTATCGGAACCACCACCCGCGATGCTATGGAGTTGTTTATGGCCGATCCCGAAACCAAAGGCATTGTCATGATTGGCGAAATTGGAGGAAATATGGAAGCTGACGCTGCTTATTATGTGCGCGACCACGGCACCAAACCAGTAGTAGGTTTTATTGCCGGCGCTACAGCCCCTGCCGGTCGTACAATGGGACACGCCGGAGCAATTGTTGGCGGGAAAGCTGATACAGCCGAAGCAAAAAAAGCTATCATGCGCGAGTGTGGTATCACAGTTGTTGACTCACCTGCCGAAATTGGTGCAGCCATGCTCAATTTGTTGAAAAATTAACAAGCTTTCCATTTTTTGAAGTAGGATTTATCAGGGTGCGGCTTTATGTTGCACCCTGATTTTGTCGGAAGCTATCAACTCATTTTTCGTTTATTCCGATTTTTCAAAGGTGCTCCAATTTTGTAACGGAATACTGTCCGATTGGAAAAAACAAAGTATTTTCGATAACACATTATCAATTAGATGAAAAGGAACAAGCACAGTTTATAAGAAGCCAAATCCAGAAAACACTTAAAATATGAATGGCGACCCCAAATTGTATAGTATCCTAACTGAGCTTGATATTGTTTTTGAATATCATGAACATCCTCCAGCCCCAACAATTGAAGAAGCCATGAAATATTGGAAAAATCTGGATGCCACACATTGTAAAAACCTGTTTTTCAGGAATCATAAAGGCAATCAGCATTACCTTGTAATTTTAGAGCATACCCAACAAATGGGCATACATGGATTGGAAAAACAGCTTAAACAAGGCAAGTTATCGTTTGCCTCAGACCAGCGCATGCTGAAATACCTTGGCGTAACACCAGGTTCTGTAACTCCATTCGGACTTATCAACGATACCGAACATCATGTACATGTATTTATTGACCAAAACCTTGCCAAAAGCAAAACTATAAGTTTTCATCCTTGCATCAATACGGCTTCCATTATCATTAAATGGCAAGATTTTTTAAAGTTCCTTCAGTTTGCAACCAATAAGGTAGAATACTTTTCGCTTTACTCCAATACTGTTGAATAAGGATTGATTATATAACCAATACTAAAAAACTGAAAATGCAAACAATGAAAACCTTGAAGAATATCATTATAACAGTTTTTTTTGCTTTGCTCATTGGTTTTTCAACCTTTGGCCAAAATGCAAACAAACCAATGGTTGTGATTGCATATTACATGGGCGATGGCAGCAATATCAACCAATACAAAACCGAGTATTTAACCCATATCATTTATAGTTTCCTGCATTTGAAAGGCAACAATTTTGTGGTTGATAATTCGGTTGACAGCCTTGCAATTACCAAGCTTGTGGCTTTGAAAAAGACTAACCCCAAATTAAAAATCATCCTTTCGTTAGGTGGCTGGGGCGGATGCCCAAGTTGCACCGATGTTTTTAGTTCGGAGAAAGGGGCCAAGGAATTTTCCCAATCAGTTTTAAGCCTTTTAGAAACCTATCGTGCCGATGGCCTCGATTTAGATTGGGAATATCCAGCTATTGCATCGAACCCCGGTTTTTCGTTCAAACCCGAAGATAAACAGAATTTTACCCGGCTTATAAATATTTTGAGGCAGACCTTCGGCTCCAAATACGAACTGAGCTTTGCTGCCGGCGGATTTAAGGAATTTCTGGATAAATCCATCGAATGGCAACAAGTTATGCCAATGGTTGATTATGTGAATATGATGACTTACGATTTGGTGAACGGTTACAGCAAAAAAACCGGCCACCTCACTTCGCTATATTCCACTTCACAACAACAGGAATCAACAGATTTTGCAGTTATGTACCTCGATTCCATTGGAGTGCCGATGGATAAAGTTGTAGTTGGGCTTGCTTTTTATGCGCGTATTTTTAGTGGGGTTGAACCTGAAAACAATGGGCTATACCAAAAAGGAAAATTCAGCGGATATGAGAATTATAAGGATTTTGACAAGAAATTTAACGCCGAATCAGGATATTTGCATTATTGGGATGCCAGTGCCAAAGCACCTTATGCATATAATAAAGAAACCAAAACATTTGCAACTTTCGACAATTTGCGCTCGGTATATTACAAAACAAAATATGTAAAGACCAGAAAACTTGCTGGTGTTATGTTCTGGGAACTTAGTGGAGATAAATTGTCAGGTGGCCTGTTGGATATGATTCATGAAGCAGGCAAGGACAATGAATAAATCGTGTTTGGGGCATAGTCTATATTTCAAAAACCATTCCGTCAACAGCTAATTCCGTTTTCGAAAATATAGCAGATGCTTCGTTGAGCAAAGGCTGCAAATCATCGTAACGCGCTGAATAATGTCCTATTAGAAGTTTTTTTACACCTGCTTTTGCAGCAATTGTCGCCGCTTGCCCAGTCGTAGAATGGAACTTTTCGGTTGCATTTACAATCCTGTCGTTCATAAATGTTGTTTCGTGATACAACAGGTTAGCACCACGGATTACGGGAATTATTTCTTCAAAATATGCGGTATCAGAACAAAAAGCGTAGCTACGTGGTAGGGGAGGAGACGATGTGAAAATTTCATTGGAATGAACTGTGCCATCCGGAGCAAAAAAATCATCACCAGCTTTAAGTTTTGGTATTAAGTGTACTGGTATTTTCAACAAATCGATAACCTCCTTCCTGATCTTGCGCTCACCAGGTTTTTCTTGAAAAAGGAATCCAGTGGTAGGAATCCGGTGTAGCATTGGGAAACTGCTGACAGAAATAAGTCCGTCTTCAAAAATCACCTCAGGTTTTTCGGCTTGTGTAGCCCTGAATTCTAAAGGGTAAAGCAATGTAGTTTGCGAGGCATTTAATTGTAAATCAAGTATTTCTTTCAACTGCGGTGGCCCAAATATGTACAAGGGTTTTGTCCGCCCAA
Source organism: uncultured Bacteroidales bacterium (assembly GCA_903878265.1). Taxonomy (GTDB): domain Bacteria; phylum Bacteroidota; class Bacteroidia; order Bacteroidales; family UBA4417; genus UBA4417. The sequence continues at coordinate 13,614 of CAIRHD010000188.1, forward strand.
GCAAGTGCATCGAAGAGATTAGTCCAATCAAGCCAAAGAAATGATCGCCATGCAAATGGCTGATAAAAATATATTTAATGCGCTGAAAATGAATATGCATCCGCCTGAGTGAAACCTGTGTGCCCTCGCCACAATCGATTAAAAATAGTTTTTCGCCATGGTTCAACAACTGTGCCGTTGGGTTCCGCTCCGATGTGGGTGTTGCCGAACTACTTCCAAGAATTGTAAGGGTAAAAGGGAGCATGGATAAAAGGGGTTGGGGATTAGGGTTTTGGGGTTAGGGTGCAGAACTACTTTCAACAAAAAATGGTTTGGACTAAGCAATATAGCGTTTGAACTATTGAACATTCGAACAATTGAACATTCGAACAATTGAACGCGGAACGATTAAACGCGAAGCATTGAACCTTGAACGCGAAGCATTGAACCATTTCTTTCCAAAGGAGGATTAAAAAAATCAAGCCGGACAGAATTAACTATACCGGCTTGACTTATAAGATTGGAAAACAGATTGTTATTTCTTATCTTCTTCTTCCTTTTTATCCATCGAGGCTTTCAGGTTAGCGAGAGCATCAAGGTCGCCGAGGGTTGTTTTTTCAAGGTTGTCCTTGATTTTTTTCACGGCACGCTTGGTTTGCATTTCAGCACTTTCCTCTTTCTTGTCTTCTTTTGCCCTTTCAGCAGCTTTCGAATCCTGATGCATTTTTGCATGTGAAAGAATAATTTTCTTATTTTCTTTCGAGAACTCAATTACTTTGAAATCCTGAGCTTCGTCAACCTGAAGATTGGAACCGTCTTCTTTTTGAGCGTGGCGCGTAGGTGCAAAACCTTCAACTCCATAAGGCAAAGCAACAACAACACCCTTATCGGATGAACTAACAACAGTACCTTTATGAACTGATCCGGTGGTGAAAATACTTTCGAATACATCCCATGGGTTTTCTTCGAGTTGTTTGTGGCCTAAGCTCAAACGGCGGTTTTCAACATCAACATCAAGAACAACAACATCAATAGTTTCTCCAATTTTGGTGAATTCGGCTGGATGCTTGATTTTCTTGCTCCATGAAAGGTCGCTGATGTGGATAAGTCCGTCAACACCTTCTTCGAGTTCAACAAAAATACCGAAATTGGTAAAGTTACGAACGGTAGCCGTATGACGTGAGTTGCTTGGATATTTTGAAACGATGTCAGTCCATGGATCTGGAATGAGTTGTTTGATACCGAGCGACATTTTGCGATCTTCGCGATCAAGTGTAAGAACAACAGCTTCAACTTCGTCATTTACCCTTAGGAAATCCTGAGCTGTGCGTAAGTGCTGGCTCCACGACATTTCCGAAACGTGAATCAAACCTTCTACACCAGGAGCTATTTCAACAAAAGCACCATAATCGGCAATAACAACTACGCGGCCTTTAATTTTTTCGCCAACTTTGAGATCTTCGCGGAGCGAATCCCATGGATGTGCACTAAGTTGTTTGAGACCGAGGGCAATACGTTTTTTGTTTTCGTCGAAATCGAGGATAACAACATTGATTTTCTGGTCAAGTTGAACGATTTCTTCAGGATGGTTGATGCGTCCCCACGAAAGGTCGGTGATGTGGATAAGCCCGTCAACACCGCCAAGGTCGATAAATACACCATAAGAAGTGATGTTTTTAACGATTCCTTCGAGAACCTGACCTTTTTCGAGTTTCGAGATGATCTCGATTTTCTGTGCTTCCAGTTCATCTTCGATAAGGGCCTTGTGCGAAACAACCACATTTTTATATTCATGGTTGATTTTAACGATTTTGAATTCCATAACCTTTTCAACAAACTGATCGTAGTCGCGGATAGGCTTAACATCAATTTGTGAACCTGGTAAGAAAGCTTCGATACCGAAGATGTCAACAATAAGACCACCTTTGGTACGGCATTTTACAAAACCATTGATAATTTCCTGTGTTTCGAAAGCGGAATTAACACGCTCCCACGAACGTAGGATACGGGCTTTTTTGTGCGAAAGCTGAAGCTGTCCGCCCATGTCTTCCTGATTTTCGACATAAACCTCAATTTTGTCACCAACACGCAAATCGGGGTTGTAACGTACTTCCGAAACAGGAATCACGCCATCGGATTTGAACCCGATGTTTACAACAACTTCACGATTGGTCAAACCAACTACAAGTCCTTCGAGAACTTCGTGATCGCCAATGGAACTTAGGGTTTTGTCATAAATGTCTTCTAAACGCTTGCGGTCGGCAGGTGCATAGGATTCATGCTTTTTGCCGATGGCATTCCAGTCAAATTCAACTGGTACAATTGGTACTTCAGGAGCTTTTGGAGCCTTAGGTGTTTCAACAACAACCTTTACTTCTGCCACCACTTCTACTTCTGGAGCTTCTGCAACAGTTTCCGCTTTTGTAACAGGTTCAACTTCTGCAACAGGTTCAACTTCTGCAACAGGTTCAACTTCTGCAATAGGTTCTACTTCTGCAACTGGTGTTTCAACTGCTTCATTAGCTGTAACTTCTACAGTTTCTTCAACATTGTTTAATTCGTCGTTAACGTTAACGTCGTTACTCATAATATTTATTCTAATTGTGGCCTTCCGGTTCGGCCGGTTTAACTTAGGTTTATTTGTAGCCAGAAACATGGTTCAACATGCCGGAAATGTTGGAACAATGCCCTGCTAAAATGGGGTGCAAAGGTAATATTTTATATTTAACCGACAAGTGGAAGAATTTCAATATTCTGTGGTTGATTTTTGTACCGTCCAAGACCAATAGTTTGGAAAGGCAGAATCCTAAAGTAACGAGGCACGGATAACATTGATTTCTCTTGAAATAATGGTGTGGGTAATCATCGAGGTCAGTTCGTCAGGGAAATCACTGTCTTCCAAAACTTGCTGGAATGCTAATAGTTTCGAATATTCATTTCCGGAAGTTAGGTTAAATACGGCATAAATCAAGTATTGTTGAATTTCGACAAAAAACAAAGATTCCCTGTCCGGGAATAGTAGTTTCAAAGGAATCAACGGTAAATTATCACCCCTTTTTTCATTGTCAATAGAAAGTTGGATGAGAGAAAGGACTTTTAACAAAGGGGAATCTGGGAAAAGCTGGGTGTATTGTTTTAATTTTTCCTGATACTCAATCGATAATACATCATCTAATAAATATAGCCCTAAAAAGTAAATTAAAGGAACGTTGCTGTATTCGTATTTTAGCCCATCAAGGATATTACTGGCTTTTGGCCTATTCTCTGGTATTGAGTGAATTATTTGTAACACTTTCCCTTTAAGTGGTTTTAGATTAATAGGAGTGTTTTCGGGCAAGCCAAATAGCGCATCAGGTAAATTGTCTGTTTCAATTTCAAACTCAAAATCATCGCTAAATTCGTTATAATATTTCGATACCAAGCTATCATCCACAAAGTCTTCAAAAAGTCGATCCACAGCCATCGGAAATAAATCGCTAGGCTCTTAAAAAGCCAGTATCGTTAACATGTTAACGATAATCTATGCTGCTTTTTTGATTCCATAAATTTGGAGTATTTCATTGATTTCTTTTCTGATATTTAAAAAGAGCTTGTCTATATGCATCACTTCTTCAGGA
>CAIRHD010000189.1 GCA_903878265.1 uncultured Bacteroidales bacterium
ATGTAAGTGTTTTTGGCATACTCTAGGGCATTTTCCATTTCTATGCCATGGCGGGCGGCAACGGTAAGCCCGGCAAGCAACAGGTAAACATCGGCAGAGCCATCTGGGCAGCGGAACTCAACAGTTTGTTTATTGGTAAAGTCTTTTGGTTCAACAGGTTCCTGTGGGTTGGCATGAAAAATCATGTTATTGGTGCCCGACCATCCTAACGGAACCCGCACTAAAACCGAACGGTTACGATCGCCCCAACAAATATTGGTTGGTGCTTCCTGGTGCGGAACAAGCCTGAAATACGATGTAGGATTTGTATTTCCAAAAGCGGTAAGCGAAGGGGCGAGGTCCAGATATCCGGCAATGGCTTTGCGTGCGGTATCGCTGAGTTTGCCATTTTCGACCATGGCATTTTCGCCGTTTTTCATCAAACGTGTATGGATGTGCATTCCGCTACCAGCTTTTCCAACTGTGATTTTTGGCGCAAAAGTTATGGAAACGCCGTATTTATATGCAAGAGTACGGAGAATCCATTTTGCAATAACCAATTGATCGGCAGCATCTTCGAGGGTTACAGGTAGAAATTCAATTTCGTTCTGTTCATATTCTTTTCCGTCGAACTTGAAATTTCCGACTTCGGAATGGCCGTATTTTATTTTGCCACCAGTTTGTGCAATCGCAAACATGGCTTCGGCCCTGAGTGCTTCCCACTTTGCAAAAGGAAACGATTCATGGTATCCTTTTTGGTCGGCAGCCTGAAAAAGTTTATTTTCTTCGCTGATCACATAATATTCGAGTTCGCCCATCACTTCAAATGAAAGTCCGGTTTGCTCTTTCAAGGTTTTGTGGGCTTTGCGCAAAATATATTCAGGCGAGCTTTCGAGCGGGTTTCCATCCTTATCGTAATAGGAACAAAGGATATCGAGGGTAGGGATTTCTGAAAATGGGTTTACAAAAGCAGTTTTGTAACGAGGCAGCACATACAAATCGCTCGAACTTGCGCCAATAAACGGGAAAAGGCTCGAACCATCCACGCGTTCGCCTGTCGAAAGGATATTGTCGAGGTGTTCGCGGCTGTTGATCACAAAGTTGAGTGTTTTCAAACGGCCATCGCCACCTGTATAACGGAAATTGATCATCGAAATATTATGGTCGTCTATATACCTGATCAGATCGGCTTTTGTGAACTCATCGCTGGGCTTGTTAAGGTACTGTACCAGTGAGCTTGGGTTCATCTCGGTAAGGCTGTTTGCAAACGGGTTTTTCATATTCTAGATTGTCGAAATTGCGGCAAAAGTAGCAACTTTTAGGTGTTTGCAACAAAATATTTAATCCCATTTCATGTGAAATGAGTAATTTTGGGCACTTTAGAAAAACATGTTCTTTTAACTTGATTTTATGATTTCATCGGAGAATCTCATCTTTGCCTGTTTCCTGACTTTTATTGCGGCTATCCTTGTGCTCGACTTGGGTATTTTTGATAAAAAAAGCCATGAAGTAAAGTTCCGCGAAGCATTGATCTGGACCTTAGTTTGGGTAAGTTTTGCTGTTGGTTTCTATTTTCTTTTGTTTTATTTCGGGGATCGCTTGCATGGGGTTAAAACTATTGAAGATGTTCAATACCGCATCGATACTTATAAGCACACATACAATATTTTGGGAATTACCGATACCTCACAGGCAATTCATATTTACAGGAAAAACCTTGCTCTTGAATATATTACCGGTTATCTGATCGAATATATGCTTTCGGTGGATAATGTTTTTGTGATGATACTTGTTTTCATGTCGTTCGGCGTACAAAAAATGTATTACAAGCGGGTGCTGATGTGGGGGATTATCGGGGCAGTTATCATGCGTTTTGTTTTTATATTTCTTAGTGCAGCCCTTATACAGCGCTTCGATTGGATACTTTATATTTTTGGTGCTTTCTTGGTTTTTACCGGAATTAAAATGTTTCTCGAAAGGAACAAAGAAGATAAAGTGGATCCTGCACATCACCCTGTGGTAAAATTCGTCTCGAAGTTTTTCCCGGTTCATCCAACCTATTTCCGCCAACATTTTTGGTTTCGCAACAAACACGATAAAAATCGGTTGTATTTCACGCCTTTGTTTTTGGTGTTGCTGGTTATTGAGTTTACGGATGTTATATTTGCTATTGATTCGGTACCGGCTATTTTTTCAATAACGCAGGATCCTTATATTGTATTTTTCTCCAACATATTTGCAATCATGGGCTTACGCTCTTTGTTTTTTGTTGTGGCTCATGTTATAGGCATGTTCAGGTTCCTGAAACACGGACTTGCTTTCCTGCTTTCGTTTATTGGATTTAAAATGCTGCTGCATGTACAATTAACCGAATTGGGTTTCACAACAATCCATTCGTTACTTGTTATTGTTGGAATCTTGGCAACAAGTATTGCCGCATCCCTAATTTGGCCGGATAAAGGCAGGAAAAAAAGGAAAGTTGTAAGTGAATTAACAGGAGAGAAGCCTCTATAGAAAATTTACCGAAGGAATTGGTTAATGTGATAATGTGTGAATATGCTAATTTGTTGATAAGCTAATTTGTTAATGTATTGTATATCAATAATAAATAAGAAAAATCGGTGTGTTCCCGTTGTACAAAATTTTCAAAATTCGAATCACTCCGATAACCCAAAAATGAAGAAATGCCACTAAGACACAGTGCCACAAAGGTTCACAAAGCGTTGTTATTTGGAGCTTTAAACTTAGTGGAACTTGGAGGATTAGTGCCTTTGTGGCAAAAAAAGACTTTTCGGGATGAATTTAATTTCAAATTATCGTATTCACAAATTATCGCATTACCTCATTACCGTATTAACACATTAGCAAATTATCGCATTATCACATTATCAAAATATTTTTCAAGTAAACCTTGTGCAGCCACATACGCACTGATTTTCCCGTTTTGTAAATCAGATTCCATTTTTATCAGCAGCTTTTTTATATCGGAGTGATTATAGAAATGATCGTGCAAAGCCTGATCGATCACATTTATCATAATCTGCTTCGATTGCTGAAGCCTTCGGTTTGCAAAATAGCCATTGGCTTTCGTAAATTCCATGTATTGGTTAATCATTTCGTCAACTCGTGGAATCCCGGCTTTTGTAATTGACGAACAGGCTTCGCAAACAGGCTGCCAACCCGAATCGGTTGGCGGGAAATAATGCAATGCACTACGAAGTTCGGCCATGGCAACATTAACCCGGTTCAAATTGTCGCCATCAGCTTTGTTGATAATAACGGCATCGGCCATTTCCATAATTCCCCGTTTTATGCCTTGCAATTCGTCGCCAGCACCTCCAAGCATCAGCAAAAGGAAAAAATCGACCATCGAATGGACAGCAATTTCGCTTTGCCCCACTCCAACCGTTTCAACTAAAATGGTGTCGAATCCAGCAGCTTCGCAAAGAATAATTGTTTCACGGGTCTTGCGGGCAACACCTCCCAAAGATCCAGCCGCTGGCGATGGCCTGATAAATGCATCTTTGTCAACAGAAAGTTCTTCCATGCGGGTTTTATCGCCCAATATGCTTCCTCGCGAACGGGAGCTGCTTGGGTCAATGGCCAGAACGGCTATTTTTCGACCTTGAGCGGTCAAATGTTTGCCAAAAGCTTCGATAAAAGTACTTTTCCCAACTCCTGGAACCCCGGTTATTCCTACTCTCACCGAGTTTCCCGAATGGGGCAAACACTTGCTTATAATGGCTTGCGCAACATCCTGGTGCAAAGGCAACGAGCTTTCGATTAGAGTGATAGCTTGGCTTAATATTGTTCGGTTACCATTAATAATCCCTTCGAAATATTGCTCTGGTCTTAGCAAATTCCGGCCAGGTTTACTATAATGCGTGGCAGCATTTACATTTACCGAGGGCGGTTGCTCAATGCCTTCATTCACTTTCAGTGCGGACTTAAACGGTTTGTTGCTTGACGATTCCATCTGCCAAAAATAACAAATTGAACGCTTGCAAGGTTCACCCCATAGCGAATAGGAATAAAAGAATTATTTTTTATCAATAAAAACGAAAAAATGTTACTTTTGCACCCTCAAAACTCTCGGTAGCTCAGCTGGTAGAGCAATTGACTCTTAATCAATGGGTCACAGGTTCGAATCCTGTCCGGGAGACTGAATTACAGGCAGTTAACAATAATTGTTAACTGCTTTTTTGTTATTCAACATACAAGTCAACATACAGCGTCTGCTATTTCTATGACTATTATTCTATGAAAATACAGGAATTATTATTGTGTATCTTTTTAATATTCAATTAATTATTAATTGACAATTATCCTTTTAAATTGTCTTTTACCCTGCTTTTGCAATCAATTTTGAAACATACTTGCGGAATCAGTTTTTCTAATGCTGTAACCCTATCGTGCAATTCCTTGTTTTTGGCTAAAACATCGTCGTATTGTTTTTCGATAAAGGCAATGGCTTTTTCGGTGTAGTCGATTTTACCTGCTTTGCGGAGGTAACGCAGGGAAATGAGGGTGGATATTCCGCCTCCTGTGATGAAGCTGATTAAGATGGTAAGGTATTGGAGCATGGTTGGTATGGCTATTTTAATTTTATTACTGTTACCCGGATTTCCCTCGTTTGGATGTAACCGTTGAGGTGTGCCGATACTACAAATTCATATATGTTGTTTCCATCTTCATCTACTGGATTGTCGATATCGGGCTTTATTGTAAATTCTAAGAAACCTGTTTCCTTGTTGATGGCGAAAAATTGTTGGTCGTAGGTACTGTCTAAAATGTAATATAAGCAACCGCTACCTGCATCAATGTAACCAACTTCAAGACTGCCTGTTAAAACATTGAATGAGAAAGGCTCCCTAAAAACAGGTGATTCCAAAATAATGGTTTCAAGGTTTCGCAGGTCGATGAAAATTACTGTCCCTAATAGATTAGGCATCGCTTAACAGCTTTACAGATACGATTGTGCCTGCGGTTGCTGTGTTGGCAATAAATGACAAGCGGATGTATGCACCACGAACTAATCCCTTGACATTCCAGGTATTATTGCTTACGCCTGATGGGTTTGTTACCGAACTTGTGGGTATTAGTCCCCAGGTTATGCCATCAATGGATTGGTGCAGTTCCATGGTTGAATCGGCTGAATTGATGCCTGTAAGCGATGCTGTCAACATTACATTGCTTCCCAAGACTTGCAAGGCTGGGAAGGAGGTAGTGCCTGAGACGACACTGAAATTTAAG
>CAIRHD010000190.1 GCA_903878265.1 uncultured Bacteroidales bacterium
ATCTCCAGCCAATTCGGCCAACCGCAAACCTTTGTTTAACCAGTAGGCCACCGTATCGTTGGATCCCATCTCAAGATAAAGATTCCCGATAGCGTTATAGGCATTGAGCAATTGTGCCGTATCCTGGCTTCGCTGTGCATATCCTTTCATCAAAAAGTAATAACCCAAAGCGGAATCGTTGTTCCCCAACAGTTCAAAAGCTTTGCCCCGCAGGAAAGCCGCTTCTATCTGTTGCTTAGGGTTGTTTTTGGAAAATGCAAAGTCGTTCAGCGTTTTCGATGATTTTAACGCACTGTCGGCATTGGTTTTAAGTTCCTTGTTTACTTTGGCAACCAACGAATCGAAAATGGGGTCAGAGGCATGTTTTTCGGGTTGGTTGCACTGTTGTAAAAATATCAACGTAACGATAAGGAAAAGAAAGGCAGCACGCTTTTGTGTTGGCTGCCTCTTAGAAAGGATATTAAAAATATGCATCCCAATATGTTTTTGTAGAAAGAATACTCTTAGATAAAACAAATGTATAAATAATAATGGAGATTAACGAAAAGATTTGGAATAATGTGTTAATGTGTTAATACGATAATGCGATAATGTGGGGGTTTGGGGATGTGAAGATGCGATAATCTAATAATTCAGTCCACTCCGAAAACCTCTCTTACTGAAAAAAGCCCTGAAATGGCAGGATATCAACATTGAACATTCAACTCTTTCAGGCCTGGGTTTTGCGGCATCTGGCTTTTCTACTGGCAAAGTCGGTGGTTATTGAAAATCCATCATTTCAGGATTAGCTTTCTACTTTTCGGAATGGACTCAATGCTAAAAATTATTTTTTTTTGAAGCCAGCTATTTACCAAACCTGTTTTTCTCAGTTGTATATTTAGTGTTGTATCCCATTTTTTTGTATCTTTCGGTTTTCTTACAAAGCTTTAAATACAAAATATGATAGTTTTAGGGGATTAATGATCGACATCTTTTTTATCTTTTACCATGGAAAAACACATCAAATCAAAATTTGCACTCCTCCGCCAAAAGGCCGAAGACTTGTTATCCTCTACCACTTCGCTCAGTGTTTCGTCCGGGAAAAGCCTGCCTAACACTGAAAGCGAAATACTGAAACTTATACATGAACTTGCCTTTGAAAACGAAGAGAAAGCAAAACGTGCCGATGAGTTGGTGATTGCAAACAAAGAGCTGGCCTTTCAGAACGAGGAGAAAGCAAAACGTGCCAACGAACTGGTGATTGCAAATAAAGAACTAGCCTTTCAAAACGAAGAGAAAGCAAAACGTACCGGTGAGCTGGTTATCGCTTATAAAGAGCTGGCCTATCAAAATGAAGAAAAGGAAAAAAGGGCCGATGAGTTGAGTGTAGCGGTTGCCTATTCGCTCAAACTCACCCACGAGCTTCAGGTACACCAAATAGAGCTGGAAATGCAGAATGAGGAGCTTTCCCTTTCGAAAGCTGCCCTATTGGAAGCTGCTAAAACATATACCGAATTGTACGATTTTGCACCAATGGGGTATTTTACACTTACAAGGGAAGGCGAAATTGTTGAGCTAAACTTTAGCGCGGCAAATATGCTGGGCAAAGAAACGTTTCTATTAAAAAACAGCCTTTTTAGGTTTTTCGTTTCCGAGGATACAAAACCAATCTTCCAAAAATTTATAGATAAAGCTTTTAGCGGCAACACCATCGTAAACTGCAACGTTACCTTGGCTACCAAAGGGAAATCGCAGGTGTATGTTCACCTCTCTGGCATTGTTAAAAAAAACCCGGAGCGTTGCCTCGTTACCATGGTCGATATAACCGGGATCAAACTGGCAGAGGCTGCAGTGCAGCAAAGCGATGCCAGGCACAGTTCGATGATTGCGAATATTTCGGATGTTATAGGCATTATAGGGGTTGATGGTTTTATGAAATATAAAAGCCCCAATATCGAGAAATGGTTCGGCTGGAAACCAGAAGACCTTGAGGGGACCGATGGTTGGTTAACGGTTCATCCCGACGACCTGGCGCGCATACAAAAAGAATTTTATACCCTGCTGGAAAAAGACAACTCGGTAACAAAGGTAGAGTATAAATACAAATGCAAGGATGGAAGCTACAAGCCGATAGAACTTACCGCCACCAATCTTGTTAAAGATCCTGTTATTGGTGGTGTATTGCTCAATTACCACGATATTTCGGAGCGTAAAAAAAATGAGGAAGAGCTTAAAATAATAGCTTCCCGTTTATCTATGGCCACAGAGGCAGGTGGTGTAGGGGCATGGGATTACGATTTGGTGAACAATATTTTAGTGTGGGACGATCAGATGTTTGCACTCTATGGAATTGACAAAAAAGATTTTGAAGGCAATTATAAAGTCTGGCAGAATAGTGTTCATCCCGACGACAGGGAACGTGGCGATGCAGAATTCCAGCAGGCGATACGCGGCGAAAAAGAGTTTGATACCGAGTTTCGGGTAATCTGGGCCGATGGTTCCGTACACGATATCAAGGCGATTGCCGTAGTTTATCGCGATGATTCGGGAAAACCCTCGCGCATGATCGGCACAAACTGGGACATCACAGCACTCAGAAAAGTAGAAAAAGATAATTTGGATGCTTCTGAAAACAGGTACCGATCTGTTTTTCAGGGAAGTTCCGAGGGGATTATGATTACCGATGCCGAAACCAAAAACATCCTGTTTGCGAATACGGCTCAGTGCAAAATGCTTGGATATACCGAACTCGAACTGCAATCGATGAACATTGAGGCGATTCATCCGAAGGGTACTTTTCAGGATACTTTGGCAGGGTTTGACAGAATAGCTCGCGAAGAGCAGACTTTTTTCGAAAACATTCAATGTCTTAATAAGGATGGAGAAATTTTCTATGCTGATATCGCTTCGAGTTTGATGACCATTAATGGCAGAAAATGTGTAGTGGGTTTCTTCAGGAACATCACCAGCCGCAAGCAGGCAGAGGATACGTTGAGGAAAAGCGAAGAATTGTTCCGATCGGTTGTGTCCAACAGCAGCGACCTCACTACGCTCACCGATACAAATGGTTTCATTCTTTTTGTAAGCGCACAATGCGAAAGCGTCTTGGGATATCCCCAAGTTAAATTTATTGGGATTCAAATGCCCGACATCATTCATCCCGACGATTTAGGGATGGTACGGTCGGCATGGAGCACTGTATTTCATGATTGCAAGGAACTTAGGGAATTGGAATATCGCATTATTGGTGCAATGGATGAAGTAAGGTGGCTATCCCATTCCGCGAAACCATACTATATCGATAAGAAAATGATTGGAGTGGTGAGTACCATACGAAACATCACCGACCGTAAAATGGCGGAGCAAACCATTAAAGTAGGCGAAGAAAAATATAAATCCATGTTAAATGCTTCTCCCGATTGTATGGTATTAACCGACATGGACGGAGTTATTATTGAGATTTCTGAAATCGGCCAACATTTATTGGGAGCCGATGACAGAGAAGAGCTTTTGGGCAAAAGTATTTTTCAGTTTGTTACCCCCGATGAAATCGAAATGTTTAAAGAACTGCTTGTAAACACAAAGAGTGAAGGGCTTAAACAAAATATCGGGATAACCATCAAAAAGCAAAACCAGACTGTTTTTACCGGTGAAATCAGCATCACCCTAATGCAAGGCACAGATGGGGAGCCCTTATCGTTCATGATCATCATCCGCGACGTTTCGCAACGCAAGAAAACGGAGGCAAAACA
>CAIRHD010000191.1 GCA_903878265.1 uncultured Bacteroidales bacterium
GATGGTTTTCACCGGATCATGGATTTGGAACCTTATGATTTGCACCAACGCGCACCTGTTTTTATTGGCTCAAAGGAAATGGTTATAAAAGCCGAAGAATTTATGGGCATGTTCTCAAAAGATTTTGCCGAGAAGATGTAGGTGTTTTGCTCTGCTTTTTTTGAAGCAGAAACAACCTCCGAAATGCTGGAAAAGGCTAAATTGTTTCAAATTCTATAATTCACTCTTCCCTGAAGTTTAGTTTGGCACTTTCTGATTAAAGAAATTATGGTCAAATTTTAGCCATAACAATACGGCAATCCCATTCAAGGATTGCCGTATTTTTTTATATTGATATTGAAATCCGAATGTGGCTCATCCCCAAAACCAATAAAAAACCATTTTATGACAGCAAAATATAAAAGGATTGTTGGCGGAGGCTATTTTTCCGATTTTGTCATTATAAAACCCAAACCCTTCAAGAAGCCTTAATTTATTTATAGTTTATAAACATTTCACTATTCGTTTTCGCGGAAAGAGCACAATGTGGTTTCAATAAAAAAACACAAAGCAAAAAATAATTATATCCGAAAAAATCACTGAAACCCTTTATTCATAAGGGTTCTGTGTATTGTTAATAAAAAAAAGTGGTAAAATGTGGCATAAAGTGGTAAATGAGATGTAAATTTGAGCCAAAATTAATATCACAGATGATACCAATACGAGGTGTACACATTTGCCGGGTCGATTCCAAAGGGAGGTTTATGCTTCCTGTGGCATTGAAAAACCAGGTTAATGCCTCACTAAGCGAGGGATTCATGGTAAAGCGCAGTATTTCAACAACATGTCTCGAACTTTATCCAAAGTCGAACTGGGATGAATTGATTGGCAAAATTACCAGTAAACTGAACATGTTCAAAAAAGAAGATAGGGATTTTGTGAGAGCGTATGGTGATGGGCTGGTGGCACTTGATATTGACAGTACAGGAAGGATATTGATTCCGCGCGACCTTGCTGTTTTTGCTGGGATTACCGGGGATATTGTAGTAGCGGCCATGATGGGAAGCATTGAAATTTGGGACAAAACCAAATATGATGAAATTGTTGGCGAAACCCAGAAGGATATGGGTGCAAGGGCCGAGAAATTATTAGGGAATATTAACCTCTACGAATGAAATACAGATGTATCACCAACCCGCACTTTTGCAAGAATGTATTGAAGGCCTCAGCATCCATCCCTCAGGGATTTATGCCGATCTTACCTTCGGTGGCGGTGGTCATTCACGTGGGATAATCGAAAAACTTGATACCGAAGGCCGTTTGATTGCTTTTGACCAGGACGAAGATGCACTGAGCAATGCTATCGACGATGAACGCTTTACTTTGGCAAACGAGAATTTCCGCTATTTGAAAAACTTTCTACGGCTTTATAAAGCACTTCCATTAGATGGTATTTTGGCCGATCTTGGCATTTCATCGCACCAAATCGACACGCCCGAACGTGGTTTCGCTACCCGGTTCGAAGGCCCTTTGGATATGCGGATGGCTCGAAAACAAGGAGTTACGGCGGCACAAATGATAAATTCGTATCCAGAAGAAAAGCTTCACTCCGTTTTTAAATTGTATGGTGAAATTTCCAATGCCCGCTTGCTGGCGGCTAAAATCGCCGAAGCGCGCACCAACCCAATTACCACCACCAACGAACTGAAAGAAGCAATAAAATCATGTACCCCTTTAAATTACGAAAGCAAATACCTGGCCCAGGTTTTTCAGGCCATTCGCATTGAAATAAACGATGAAATGGGCGCGCTCCAAGCCATGCTGAAACAGTGTGCCGATGTTTTAAAACCTGGAGGCCGGCTTGTGATAATCTCGTACCACTCCCTCGAAGATCGCTTGGTGAAAAATTATATTAAAACAGGAAATTTCGATGGCGTACAGGAAAAAGATTTTTTTGGAAACCTGATAGCCCCTTTGATGCCAATTACCCGCAAGCCCATTACGCCAGCGGAAAGTGAAATAAAAAGCAATCCTCGCTCACGAAGTGCAAAATTGCGTATCGCTCAAAAAAACTGATTTTATGAACAAAATACGCAATACAATAGTAACCGGAAATGAGCCTCAAGCTGAAGCGCCAAAACCCGCCAAACAAAAGAAAGGCAAACTCAAGCCTACGTCTGGCAAGGTTCAGGGCATACTTGGAGGATCGTTTCTCGCCCGCGACAAAGTAGTTCGGCTGCTGCCCTTCCTTTTGTTCCTTACAGGTATCGGGCTACTTTACATCTTTAACTCAAATTATGCCAACCGTACCATAATCAGCATCAGCAAAACAAAAAAACAAATTGAAGAACAACGCTACGAATATATCAACACAAAATCGAAACTGATGCAAACAACCCAACAGACTGAAATTGCTAAACGACTAATAAACAGCGGACTAAAAGAATCGAAAATCCCACCACGAAAAATACTTATCCAAGGAAAATGAAATAAATGAGATAATTGGAAAATGAGATAATTGGAAAATTTTAGCTAATAAAAAACCAGTTACCAATGGCCAGTTACCAATAACGAAAAAACAATAACGATTAACCAATGGATTCAAGGAAATCAATACTTGCGCGAGTTTATATAGTTTATGGCTTTATGTTTGCCATAAGCCTTGCTATACTTGGCAAGATCCTTTATATCCAGTTGGTTGAAGGCGAAATGTGGAAAGCTAAAGCCGAAAAGCTTTCGTTGAAATATTTTACGATAGAACCTAATCGGGGCAATATTTATGATGTAAATGGAGAAATGCTTGCCACTTCCATTCCGCAGTTCGAAATCAGGATGGACGCAGCCTCCCCGCTGATCCCTGACAATATTTTTGATAAAGATGTTGATTCACTTGCAATATGCCTTTCCGGTTACTTCAAAGATAAAACCAGGCTGGAGTACAAATCCCTGCTTACCAAAGGGCGCAACAGCAAAAACAGATACCTTCTGATAAAACGCAAAGCTAATTTCGACCAACTTAAAGCTTTGAGGTCATTCCCTATTTTTAGGATTGGGAAAAACAGCGGTGGGCTTATAACTACTGTGTTAAACAAGCGGGTATATCCTTTCAACAACCTGGGATATCGCACATTGGGCTGGTTCAAAGATGGAAATTCAAATAATGTTGGTATCGAAAGTGCCTTTAACAGCCAAATGCAAGGCATGGCAGGGAAAAGGTTGTACCAAAGGATTCCCGATGGAAACTGGCGGCCAATGAACAGAAGCAACGAAATTGAGCCCGTAAATGGCGCAGATATTTTGACCACGATTGACATCAACATTCAGGATGTAGCTGAAGAAGCCTTGCTGAAACAGCTCGAAGTAAATCAGGCCGATCACGGTTGCGCCATATTGATGGAAGTAAAAACCGGCGAAATCCGGGCTATTGCAAATCTGGGCAAAACTAAGGACGGCACTTATCAGGAACTTTACAATTATGCCATCGGCGAAAGCACAGAACCTGGATCCACTTTCAAATTATTTTCGCTGTTGGCTGCTTTCGAAGATGGAAAAGTTCATTTGAATGACATTGTTGATGTAACAGGTGGCGTTGCGAAATTCGGCAAGCGCACCATGAGAGATTCGCACATGGGAGGTGGAGTAATGACGATTCAACAGGCATTTGAAAAATCGTCGAATGTTGGTATTTCAAAAGTGATTACCGCCGCATACTCCGAAAATCCACAAGCGTTTGTTGATCGCTTGCATAGTTTCAGCGTGAACAAAAGACTCGGTTTAGAAATCAAAGGTGAAGGCCGCCCACAAATACTGGGCACAAAGGATGGCTTATGGTCGAATACATCGCTACCGTGGATGTCCATCGGTTATGAAGTTGCACTTACACCTTTACAAATCCTGACGTTTTACAATGCCGTTGCTAATGATGGGGTAATGGTGAAACCATATTTTGTGAAGGAAGTCCGTAGGGCTGGCTTACCGGTTACAAGCTATGAAACTCAGGTGATAAACCCGAAGATCGCATCAAAGGAGTCGATCGACATGGCAAAAACCATGCTTGAGGCCGTTGTTGATCACGGAACAGGTTCGGTTTTAAAAAACCCAATTTACAAGGTAGCAGGCAAAACCGGAACCGCCCAGGTAGCCCAAAACCGTGGTGGTTACAATAAAACAAATTACAAAGGCTCTTTTGTTGGGTATTTCCCTGCCGAAAACCCAAAATATTCATGTATTGTGGTAATAAACAACCCAACTCAGGGCGGATATTATGGAGGTGCCATTTCAGCCCCCGTTTTCCGCGAAATCGCCGATCGCATTTATGCAACCGATCCTGATGTTGGTATGAATTGGGTGGACACAACTCACTCCATACGATCTAACCCGATGAATGCCGGAAACGCAGAAGATATCAAATACTTGAGTCAATGGTTAGGTTACGCCAAACAAATGCCTGGCATGGGTGAATGGATAACGCAGGTTACTGACAGCACTGGAACGCGGTTCGCATCGGTTGATTATAATCAGGAAACCATTCCCAGCGTGATTGGGATGGGCGCAAGCGATGCCATTTTCAGGCTCGAAAAACTTGGGATGCATGTTCAAATCAGCGGCGTAGGTTTGGTAAAACAGCAATCGATACCTGCCGGAAGTAAAATAATAACCGATGCAGCCATCCTGTTAAGCATGGGAATCAGCAATAAAAAAAACGATCAACCACTTATAAAATAACAGCTTACATGAAATCCCTGGCTGATTTACTTACGAATGTAAACCCTCTGCAAATAAAGGGACCTACCGATATTGTTATCGACGGCATTTGCTATGATTCGCGTGAGGCAAAAGCTGGATTCATGTTTTTTGCTGTAAAAGGAACAAGGGTCGATGGCCACAATTTCATTAACCAAGTAATTGAAAACGGTGCAATTGCTATTGTTTGCGAAACTATTCCCGAAGACAGAAACGAAAAAGCAACTTATATAAAGGTAGAAAATAGCAGTTATAGCTCTGCTGTGATTGCTTCAAACTGGTTCGATAACCCATCAACGAAGCTTAAGCTTGTAGGAATTACTGGCACCAACGGCAAAACAACTACGGTTACACTACTTTTTAATCTTTTCAGTAAACTTGGATACCATACAGGTTTGCTTTCTACCATTCTGAACAGGATTGATGACGAAATAATTGCTTCTACCCACACAACGCCCGATGCCATTAGTTTGAACAGCCTTTTGAACCTCATGGTGGAAAAAGGTTGCAGTTATTGTTTCATGGAAGTAAGTTCGCATGCCGTAGTACAAAACCGTGTTGCAGGATTAACTTTCGCTGGAGGCATTTTTTCAAACCTTACACACGACCACCTCGATTTTCACGAAACCTTCGATAACTACCTGAAAGCCAAGAAACATTTTTTTGACAATCTTCCAGTTTCGGCTTTTGCCCTTACCAATATTGACGGCCGTAATGGGCTTGTGATGCTTCAAAACACAAAAGCTGCAAAACATACTTACAGCTTGCAAAAAATGGCCGATTTCAAAGGCCGGATCCTGGAAGCGCCACTTGATGGCTTGCACCTCGATTTTGATGGCAACGAAATCTGGTGCCGATTGGTTGGCCGTTTCAATGCGTACAACCTTTTGGCAGTGTATGCCGCGAGTGTTTTGTTGAAACAGGATTCGTTGGAAGTGTTAACCATCTTGAGCAATCTCGAAAACGTTGAAGGCCGGTTCGATTATATCAAATCGCCTCAAGGAAATATTGGAATAGTTGATTATGCACATACACCCGATGCGCTTCAAAATGTATTGGAGACCATCAACCAACTGCGCACAGGCAACGAACTACTGATTACAGTTTTGGGCTGTGGAGGCGACAGGGACAAGACCAAACGTCCGGTTATGGCCCGTATTGCGGCACGATTCAGCGATAGGGTGATACTTACTTCGGATAATCCAAGGAGCGAAGTGCCGGAGCAGATTATAGCCGAAATGCTGGCAGGTGTCGAGAAAGGATTAGCCCGTAACGTGCAGACCATTACCGACAGGCGGGAAGCCATAAAAATTGCCTGTGCCATTTCGCGTAGCAACGACGTGATACTCATTGCAGGAAAAGGGCACGAAAAGTACCAGGATATCAAAGGCGTGAAACACCCTTTCGACGATAAAGAAATACTGAAGGAATACTTGTCCTAACCAAAAAATAATTTTAACGTAAAAACATAGCCAGATGCTGTATTATCTTTTCACATTTTTAGATAAAGCGTACAATGTACCCGGAGCAGGAATGTTTCAATACATCTCGTTCCGTGCTGCAATGGCAACCATATTTTCGCTATTTATCTCGCTGGTTTACGGCAAACGGATTATCATTTACTTGCGTACAAAGCAAATTGGCGAAACCGTTCGCGAACTTGGCCTCGAAGGGCAAATGGC
>CAIRHD010000192.1 GCA_903878265.1 uncultured Bacteroidales bacterium
AATCAGAAACCATTTGTTTTTTTATTCGAACAACCAAACCCCTTTGTTGATATTGGCTTTTTCTTCAAGCTGCTCAAGCATAAACGAAGCAACATTGGCACGCGAAATTTTAGGGCTTCCCTTGAGGATAGTTTTTCCATTACCACTTTGCAGGTTTCCGGTTTTGGGGCCATCGGTCAGCCCGCCCGGACGTACAATTGTCCATTGCAGTTTGCTTTTGGTAATACGCTGTTCGTTGGTGTTGTGGTCGGCAAGGGGTACACGCAGAAAAACATCGGCCACCAAAAACCTTATCACCGATCCCATAAAGTAACGGCTTTCGCCTGCACCAATGCTCGAAAGGTAAACAAGCCTTTTTACGCCTTGCTTCTCCATTAGCGTAACAATACGGTCAATACCAGCAACCAATTCAGGTGAATGCTTTGTTAAGGAACCTCCGCCCAATGTTGAGAAACATGCATCCGAACCAGAAATGGCTTCCTCAAGTTTTGTAACATCGTTCAAACTTCCAGTAACGATTTTTAGGTTTGGGTGCTTTTGCACAACAGAACCTTCCCTGCGAACATAGGCTGTTACCAAATGGCCATTGTCCAAAGCCTGGCCCAACAAAAGCGCACCGGTTTTGCCGCTTGCACCAAAAATGACTATTTTCATATAATTGATTTTAAAGTAAATACGCGTCAGGATGATTTGTGATTCTCTCGGAATTTGATTCTTTTTACCCGAGCATTGTCACTGCAATAATAACATTACTTTTAATGTAAAGTTCTAAAAATTTATTCCAAAACGGGTTTCCTTCAACAAATTAGGCTTTTACCAACAAATGTCACTTGATGGATTAAAGGATTGCCATACTGAGAATGCTATTGTCTGTATTTTATTCCACCTACAAATTTTACCTTTGCATCCCAACCCTTATTACCATCTTCACCTCATGGACCAAACGCAGATAGATTTTTACAACTCTTTACCTCCTGACGGAAAGTATATTTTAATTGTGGCGGCGATAATAGCTGATGATGTTTCTTCGTATTATTTCCCCGACCTTTTGATGCGGAAAAGAAAAATAACCAATAGGCAAATTTTGGCGATTTTAGAATCCTCGTTCCAAAATGGGCTTTTAACAAGGGCCAATCCCCGCGATTTTAGAGCAACGCCTGAATTATTGATTTATTTGACACCAAAACTGGCCGATTATTCCCTTGAATATGCGGAAATCAGTCAACGGCCAAGTTATTATTATCGCAATAATTCCAGCCAACGAAATTTGCGCGATTTTTTGTACACCCTGCTTTTCACTCCTAAAAAATATGTTGAAGCGGAAAGGAAATTTCTTGAATTTGGCTTCGACCAAATCCATAGCTCCATGGCGGGATTGCTGGATAATGAAGACTATCGGGATTTTTTGCCTCTTATAGGTTATTCCATTATCAGCCGATTAGTAAAAAACAAAATTAATTCTGGTTTGGCCAACCTTCAACCTATTGCCAATATCGAAAAGTCTATCGAGGATTTAAAAGCAAGCGGTACACTTCAAAATCAGGCCTCACTCCCATCCCTAAAAGTGGAAATACCTTTTTTTAAGGGACATTTCCATAAAGCACTCAAACTGAACAAATGGGAAGTTGCGAACTTTAATATCATGGCCATTACATTTTTGACAAATGGCAATTTAAAATCCGCATTGGCCAATTTCGATAAAGGCTTAAAAGCACAACGGGCCATCGTGCGTGGCACCCAACTGCCAGTGTTGCCACACGAAGCCTTTTATTACCTGGTAGCCCTTTTGTGTACCAAGCCCGAAGAAACTTCAGAAACATTCCAGAAAATAAGGTCTTCCTTGGGAAAAAGGTCTTTCGGCACATCCGAAAGTTTTTTCAAGCCGGTGATTGAATATTATTTCAACGATAAATCCAGCCTTTTCATATCAGAAAAATCGTTGGTTGATACCATAAAATCTGAAAATCAAGATTACTATAACCTTTTACGTTTCCTGATATTGTACATGATTAATGCCAAGCCCGACAATATGGTTATGGCCAAAGCATTACAAAGTACAAAAAAAGCCTGGGAAAACGGATATTGTTTACTGGCGTTGGAATCGGCATTCGTTTTAAAACAGTGGTACGATAGCCTTGAAACGGATGCCTTGTACGAAAAAATGCTGGGCAATTTCGAATTCCTACCCGTGCTTTCGCAAATTACCAGGCAGGACGAATGGGAAAAAGCACTCAATTCGTTCCTTTCCATTGGAAGCGCGAAATCAGGCACATCAGGAAAAGACGAACAAGGCAAATACAGGGTAGTTTACTATGTTAACTTCAACAACCTTACCATACAACCTGTTTTGCAAACGCGAACGGCTAAAGGCTGGTCGTCGGGCAGGAACATTGCCCTTAAAACTTTTTATGCAGGCAAAACCGAGGGTATGACCGAACAGGATTACCGCGTAGCCAAAAACGTTAAATACCACAGCAGTTATTATGGCGGCGATGAGTATTCGTTGCCCGACGATACCATAAAAGAACTTGTTGGCCACCCTTACGTTTTTTTGGCCGCATCCAACGATCTTTTGGTCGAATTGATTGATGCAAAACCTGTGCTTCAAGTACTTAAAACCTCCAAAGGCTATACGCTCACAACCGATATAAAAGATACCTCCAAGGAAATTATTGTCGAAAAAGAGACGAATACCCGCTACAAGGTTTATGATTTATCATCTCAACAAATAACGGTTATCGAAGCCATCCGGCAACAGAAAATAGTGGTTCCCGATCAGGGGAAAGAAAAACTGATGCAGGTTTTGGGCAATTTTAGCGCCTATTTCACGGTACATTCCGATTTATCGGTGAGCGAAAGCACAAAAGTTAGAAAAGTGGCTTCCGATTCGCGCATACGCGTTCAGTTGTTACCGCTTGGCGATGGGCTTAAAGCCGAACTTTTTGCCAAACCTTTTGGCGCGCACCCGCCCTATTGCAAACCGGGCAAAGGCGGCAAAACATTGATTGCCAACCAAAAAGGCGAACAACTCCAGGTTTTGCGCAACCTCGACCAGGAAACGGAATTTGCAAATGCGCTTATGGATCAAATACAGTCCCTCGAAACGGTTGACATCAGCAATGATTTGATTGCTTTCGGCGACCCTTTGGATTCGCTTCATTTATTGGATATTTTGGCCGCGCACCAGGACAAATGTATAGTGGAATGGCCCGAAGGCGAACGTTATAAAATAAAAGGGACGGTAAATTTTGGCAACCTCAACCTAAAAATAAAATCACAGACCAACTGGTTCGAGCTTCAAGGCGAAATGAAAATTGACGAGGGCACAGTTTTTACCCTACAGCAGTTGATGCTTCTTACCGAAAAAAGCCATAGCCGCTTTATCGAGCTTAAAAATGGCGAATTCCTGGCGTTGAGCGCAAAACTAAAAAAGCAGTTGGACGAGCTGCGCACATTTTCCACAACTTCAAAGGATGGTTTGCAAATTAACAAGTTTGCTTCGGTGGCCTTGGGCGATTTCTTCGAAGATGTCGAAAATTTGAAAGGCGACAAATCATGGAAGGAATTTCAAAAACGCCTCGATTCGGTTCAAAATACCGAAACACAAGTGCCCCAAAACCTGCTTGCCGAGCTTCGCCCTTATCAGGAAGAAGGCTTCCGCTGGATGTCGCGCTTAGCCGAATGGGAAGCAGGCGCATGTTTGGCCGACGATATGGGCTTGGGGAAAACCATTCAGGCACTGGCCATATTGCTGCACCGCGCCCATGTTGGCCCAGCACTGGTAATAAGCCCGGTTTCGGTCATCCCAAATTGGTTAAGCGAAACGGCAAAGTTTACGCCTTCGCTAAATGTAAAAACGCTCACCACCGGAAACAGGGAGCAAACCATGAAAAACCTGGAACCCGGCGATTTGCTTATAACCTCTTATGGCTTGCTGCAATCAGAAGAAAAGGCTTTTGCCGAAACGCTGTTTGCAACCATTGTATTGGACGAGGCGCATACCATAAAAAACTATACTACCAAAACATCCAAAGCAGCCATGCAATTGCAAGCATCCTTCCGCGTGGCACTTACGGGAACGCCCATACAAAACCATTTGGGCGAAGTTTGGAACCTATTCAATTTTATAAATCCGGGATTGTTAGGCTCGCTTTCGCATTTTACCGACACGTTTATCAAACCCGAAAACGACAACGCGCGCAAACACCTGAAAAAGCTGATTGCACCTTTTATCCTGCGCCGCACAAAATCGTCGGTATTGGACGAATTGCCGGCCAAAACGGAAATTGTGCGTAAAGTGGAACTCAGTGCCGAAGAAATGGCGTTTTACGAAGCCTTGCGCCGTCAAGCCATCGCCAATCTGGAAAACGATGACAGCACACAAGGCGCAAAACACCTAAAAGCATTGGCCGAAATCACACGCCTGCGCCAGGCATGTTGTAACCCGGCATTGGTAAACCCCGAAATAAACATCAGTTCCACAAAACTCTCCACGTTCCTCGAAATTGTTTCCGAATTGATCGAAAACAAACACAAAGCCCTGGTATTTAGCCAATTTGTAACGCACTTATCCATTGTCCGCAAAGCATTGGATAACTTGGGCATCAGCTACCAGTATTTAGATGGTTCGTGTTCCATGCCCGAGCGCGAAAAAAGCGTAAAGAAATTCCAGGGTGGCGAAGGCGACCTTTTCCTTATCAGCCTCAAAGCCGGTGGCTTGGGATTAAACCTAACTGCCGCCGATTACGTTATACACCTCGACCCTTGGTGGAACCCGGCTGTGGAAGATCAGGCTTCCGACCGCTCGCACCGTATCGGGCAACTACGCCCGGTAACCATATACCGACTGGTGGCCCAAAATACCATCGAAGAAAAAATAATCCAACTGCACAATACCAAGCGCAACCTCGCCGATAGCCTGCTCGAAGGCAGCGACCAATCCGCAAAACTCTCCATGGCCGAATTGGTTTCGTTGATAAAGGATAGGGATTGATTGGGTGTATAAACCCCGTAAAATATCTGAGGGGGTTTAAAAAAATAAATCCAATACGGTAAATCATTGATGCCCGTTAGAATCTTCACAAAAGTGCATCAATCCCTTTGTTGATAGCGCCCCTACGCGTCTTGAACATTCTTGTGCTTTTGCTTTTTACTACCAATATGGCATTTGCTTAAGCAAATAATCTCTGGGGCTGTCCCGTAGATTATTTGCGTGAGCAAATAGCTATTGGTAGCAACGAGGTTGATGATTGTGTAAAAGTCCCATAGGGACGAAATAGGATTTTGATCGGGCAATAAATGGCTTACAACGGGCTTATTTTAGGAAATTAAATTATTTTGAATCATTAAGACTGTAAAATTGGAATTAATAGTTATGAATACCCTTACTTAGTCTGTATTTAGCTGTTAAGTAACAACTTTCACTGTTTTAAAATTTGTTCTTTGGTGTCATCAGTAAATCCGCTGCTTTCCGGTCTTTTCGGTTTTATCCTGATTGCGCAACTATTGTCTTACTTTTAGTCGCAACACGAGGTTTTATGGTAGATTTAGCCAACGGCATTTTTCGACCTGTTGCCTTGTAATATGCAATTATTTCGCTTATTTTTTTTCTGTCTTCGGCTGTCAACGGTGTTGGGTCAACTACGAAGTCAATACCTGCTGGTTCTTTTATGTATCCCATTGCATTTGTAATTAAGTTGGAAAATATTTTCTGATAAGCTTTATTGCTTCGTGAGGAAAAATTATCATTTTATGCCCACCAACATGAGTTGCCCCTAAAGTTTTTTCGTAATGTTCAATCAACTTTGTCTTGGATGTGAAAGACACGAAACCTTGATAACCCTTGTCCCAAGAAGCCTTACAAGCGAACGCAAATAAATTGCCCGGAACGCCTTCGTATAGTTTGCTCTTTCCTATATTAAAAAGTGTGCTTTCAATAAGGTGCAAATAGTAATGGTCGTTGTAGTCGCTGATACTTAAAAGCCCTTGAACAATTTCAGGGTTGTTGCGAATTGTCAACTTAAAAACTTGTCGGTCGGCAAGTTTAAACTCGCTTGCCCAATTAAAAAGCCAACCATTTTTCTTGGTTACATTTTATAAATCAACTTTTGTTATTGGGCGAACATCGGTAGGGAAACTGTCGCCAGAAATAGTATTAAAAATACTATTCGTTAGTTTGTCAATTTCAATTCCTATATGATATTTTGTTTGTTTTGCCACAGTCCAAAGGTAAATATAATTGACGTTAATTATGTGAAAAAAGTCTGGTTTTTGAAGTGAATTTCGTTGTCGAGATAGCAGTGCCAATATCGGTTTGGCGCTTGGCGCAGTGGCGGATTTCGGAGCACTAAACTGTCAATACTCCACAAATTTTGATACGAGGTAAAATGTTCAATTAACCACGTCACCCGCCATTGAGCCAAACGCCTGTTATGTGGCGTTTTTCATTCTTCCAAAATACTGGAATACAATTAACTCATTTACCCTTTTTCCTAATGTATTGACATATCTAACAGGCTCACAATTTTATTACCTTTCCACAAATCCTGTTGCCTGATTTGCTTGTAATTGTATAGAAAAAGATTCCCGGTTTAAGTACAGACATATCTGTCGTGATCTCATTATCTTCTTTTAGCCATTTAATGCTTTTTACTTGTCTGCCGTTAATATCATACATTGAAACTGAAAAATCCTGTTTTGAAGATAGATTTTTTCTCTCAAAGGTAAGTTTATCTTTTGCCGGGTTAGGATAAACAGATATATTGTTTTCTGTTGTAGTTCTATTATCTATCCCATATATCATACCGTTTTCATTATAAACAGCAATACCCGAAGAATTTGTACCAAACCATTTATTCCCCCTACTGTCGACAAAACTTTTGGATACATGATTTTGAGATAATCCTGAATTGGCAATAGAGTAATTCGACCAAACTGTATCATCTAAATGTATCAGCCCCATAGTAGTCCCAAACCATTTGCTATTATCATTATCAATAGCAATACTCCATACTGTATAAGGATCTTGTCCAGCAATCGAAGGGTGATAAAATGACCATTGAGAGTCGAAGAACCGCGCAACTCCCGCAGGTTCAGTGCCGAACCATTTAACATCATTAGTTTCAATTGCGACATCCCAAACATCATTATTAATCAGACCGGAATTAGAGTTATTAAAAACCACCCAATTTACATCGTCGAACTTTGCAACTCCACCACCCCTGGTTCCAATCCATTTGTTTCCCAAATCATCAATCTTAATGGATGTTACACTATTTCTTGGAAGGCCTGAATTTGTATTGTCGAATAAAATGGCTGTTCCCGTACTAGTATATTTTATCAGTCCTCCACTTGAAGTGCCTATCCATTTGTTATTCTTATTGTCGATTGCAATACATGTAATAGGGTACGAACTTGATAAACCCAGATCACTGTAATTATATACAGTCCAATTTGTATCAATCAACTGGGCAACTCCGGCATAACTTCCCACCCATTTACTATCATTCAAGTCAAGCGCTATACAAGAAATACCAAAAAGTGGCATACCTGAAATATTAGGTAACGTATATTTAGTCCATTGCGTACCTGTAAAACTACTAATACTGCCTGATGTGCTTACCCATATTCGTCCTGTCTTATCTTCATTAATTCCCGTAACATAATTATCACCTAAACTGGAATTCGATGGATCGTATTCTGTCCAGTTATTTCCATCAAAACGAACAAGTCCGTCACTCGTACCAAACCATTTATTGCCGTTTATGTCCACAGTTCCGCAATTCACGAAGTCATCAACCAGACCTGAATTAATTGAGTTATAAGTAGTCCAGATTTGTCCATCATAGCTGGTAACGCCAAATCCTTCGTCACCCGAAAAAAAACGACCTGATCCAAACCATATTATGCCTGCTTCATCTATTGTAATACTTCCAATACTGTACATAGGTAAACCTGAATTCGTAGGATTGTAATTTATCCAATTCGTGCCATCAAAGAAAATAGCGCCTTCATTACTGCAAAACCACTTATTATTGTTTTTATCAATGGTAATGTTACCAATCGCATTTGATGTCAATCCAGAGTTTGATGTATTATAGACTATCCAGTTTGTTCCATCAAAATTAGCTATACCTTTTGATGTCGAAATCCATTTGTTCCCAAGTTTATCGACTTTTACACATGATGCCCAATTGCTGGGAAGTCCCGAATTCTGTGTATTATATACAGACCAGGTGCTGCCACTCAGTTGAACAATCCCTGAGTAGTAAGTGCTAAACCACTTATTTCCAAGTCCATCAATAGCAATGCTGGTAATATACTTATCAGGGAGTGCGGAATTGGAGGGAGTGTAGGTTATCCAATTAGTGCCGTCATAATAAGCAACACCTTCATTTGTGCCAACCCAAGGATTTCCAAATTGATCTATGGCAATACTCCATATATCATTAGAAGGAAGACCGGAGTTTGCCCTATTGTAAAAGGTAATCGCACCGGTTAAAATATCTATTTTGGTAAGCCCACCAGTGGTACCACACCAAATATTGTGGCCATCCGAAGCAATTGATTTAAAATATTTGCTATTTGTATAATTAACCCATCTTTGAGTTTGGGATATTGCTGAAGCCGTAATCAGGATTAAACTGAAGAATAATAAGAGTTTTTTCATTTTGAGTTCATTTTAGAGATTATTACTAGTATTAATTGTAATTTGATAATCGATTGTGTTTTTTAAAATGCCACATAACGTTTTTGGGCTTGGCGAAGGTGGGGTTTAGAAAGTACCAAAGTTCAAATTTAGTACAAAAGCTAATAGAAAGTACAAATGTTCAGCCTAGTACAAAAGCCCCACTTTTGCCAAACCCATGTTATGCGGTCGGCTTTTTTTTCTGTCGTCTATTTGTCGAGTGGTAGCCAATGTCCTTTTTTGAAATAAACGTTGTTAAATTTTGGCGAGTGAAATACTAAATAGTAACTCCAAGCACTCCGATATGTTGTTGGGTTGCTTGTCATAATATGATGCGTTGGTTGTTTCATATTTATTATAAGTCTTTCTGAACTCCATGTATTCGTTGTTGATATTGTCCCACAAAATGTTTTCAATATTTTTTCTTTGTCGGTTATATAAAAATATATTGAGTCATTGTTTTTTATTTCAAATCGAAAGTTGTTGTATTGCCAGTCCGCTTGTCTACCTGGAAAATAGTTTCTATTAACAATGTATTCCCCATAGTAGTCTTTCTTCTTAAGTTCTTTCTTGTCTGTCAAACGGTTTATTATTATTCCAAGAATTAGTAATCCAAATAGTCCAAACCAAATATAGACGGCTATTTTTTTGTAGATCTTATTTTTTGTCTGCCAACTAACTAATAGCAGAATTCCCGTCAATACAAGAAGGGTAAAAAAGAAAAAATAGAAAGGTATGATTCGTGCCATTTATCTATTTAGTAGTCTTTAAAGCTGCCGCATAACGGTTTCGGGCTTGGCGAAGGTGGCGATTTTCACCACAAATGTTGATGCGGAGAACCAAAGTTTGATTAACCACAAATGTGTCTGCGGAGCACTGAACCGCCACTTTTGCCAAGCCCGTGTTATGCGTTCGTTCTTTTTCCTCATTTCGACAAATGAATATTAGGCTTTGTCTAACAATTTACGTGAAACTTTTAAAACCAAAGCTCTTGGTATAAATCTTATAGAGTTAGACATTATATAATTCATAATTCCGTGTATTGCAACCGTCTTTCCTTTTATCATTGAGGTATAACCATATTCGGCAACTTCTTTGGCTTTTGGCAATTTTTTGCCTTTGAAAAGTTCGCTTTCTTCCATTCCTCCTGCAGCTTGGAAACCAGTTTCAGTCGCACCTGGACAAAGAGCAGTTATCGTTATTCCTTTGTCATTTACTTCATTGCTAACTGCTTCAGTAAAACTTAATACATAAGCTTTGGTTGCACAATAAACCGCCATAGTTGGTCCGGATTGAAAAGCTGCTGTTGAAGCAACATTCATTATCTTACCACTTCTTCGTTTAACCATATCTTGTAGATATAATTTTGTAAAATGTGTCAGCGTAGTTATGTTCAAATTAATCATTTGCAGTTCTTTGTTCCAGTCAGTTTCTACAAACATTCCAAAGTCGCCAAATCCTGCATTGTTTATCAAATAGTCAACTTGAATATTTTGTTTGTTCGTTTCGTCATATATTTCTTGTGCTGCATTAGTCGCAGAAAGGTCTTTGCCTATAGTATAAACAGAAACCTTAAATTGTTTTTCTAACTCTGTTTTAAGTTCATCTAATTTAGATTTGTTTCTTGCCACCAAAACTAAATCGCCACCTTTTGAGGCGTGAACTTTAGACAATTCTAACCCAATTCCGTTTGATGCTCCTGTTATTAATGCAGTATTTTTCATTTTCTATTTATTTTAATGTTACTATCTGTGTTTTTTAGAATGACGCATAACGGCTGACGCTATGGCAAGTGCGGGAATAAATTGTTGCTCAACTGTCTGCCAGCACAAATGTATGTAAAGATTTCAAATGTTTCAACCAACACGCAAACCCGCATTTGCTATAGCGTTTGTTGGCGCTAGGTTTTCTTTTCTTCAGTCGAGTCAAATTTATTCTAAATTCTGAGTTGACAAGAAAAATTCAATGAAAGTCTTTCCGAGGATTTCTATCAGAATTGTCCGACTTGTCGAGTAATTCTGTCGAACCGAGTTTGTCTTGGTAAGTTTGTCAAGCATAGAATTCGCACCGAGAATTCATGCCGAGCCAGTCAAGTCGAGAAGTCAAAATTGTCCATAACGGAATTCTGTCGGGAAAATTAGATTTTCTGTCGGGAGAAACTTTCAATAAACGAAAAAGTCTTAATAAATTGATATTCTGTAATTTGCCGTGATTTCCAAACTTAGCGCCAACATCTGTGTAAACCTAACCAGTTGTGTTTATTTCGGTATTAGTTGTAACTGGGGTATTCCTTTTGTATCTGTAATTCAACGTATTATAATATTTTGATTCCATACATCCAAATTAAAAATCAAACGACAATAAACAATTACAAACGGGTACAAACGGATATTGATTGTGTTTTACAAACCATAAGTTCAAAAGCAAGCCAAAAGTATATATTAAAAGAGCTTTCCCAACAAACCAATCGCAATTTATAGCAATTATAAATAAAGTGTCCGCGCTTTATGCCAACCATCCAATTAATGTTAAATACCTGCTTTGCCCCCCCTACCGCACGAATCCCTTCGCGTGGTTATATACCCATTACCCCAAGCCCGTTCGGGTGCATCTTCTTTTCCGATGCATTCCGCTAAATCCAGCCTCTTAGCTTTATTACTCAAAACCCCCACAAAAAAATCCCCGCCACACCGTAGCAGGGATTTTTTTATTCCAACAATTCTGCGTTTACAGCATCATGCAAAGCAATTCACGCAGTAGCAATGGACCCTACACCAACAAGGAATATAAAAC
Organism: uncultured Bacteroidales bacterium; assembly: GCA_903878265.1. Lineage (GTDB taxonomy): Bacteria > Bacteroidota > Bacteroidia > Bacteroidales > UBA4417 > UBA4417. The sequence continues at coordinate 11,480 of CAIRHD010000192.1, forward strand.
TGTTAAATACCATTTTTCGGTTTAATTTCCGTTAATTCGTAAATTTTTATATCCCCTCCATTAATAGAGAATTCCCTTCTTTCAATGTTCCAAAAATAAATCTTTAGTACAGCAGCTTCAGCAGGCACATCCATTACAAGGCTTGTTATAAAATTATGCGCTTTGCCATCCCACGAATCCCCAAGCCGGTTCAGAAAAATATCGTCCCATAAAAGATTCTTATACAACGTATCTTCAATAGATATAACCAATCCCCCGTAAACAAGTGTTTTGTACG
>CAIRHD010000193.1 GCA_903878265.1 uncultured Bacteroidales bacterium
TAAAGGGCTGTTGGCTTCGGTAAAATGCAGCAATTCTTCGGTGCCGTCTGCCGACATCAGGAAAACGCCTGCCTTGTCGGTACCTAACCATTTTTCGTTGTTGCCGTTAACCGCAATGGCCGTAATAGCTTCTGTTTCAAGCAATGGATGCAAGTAACCCGCTTCCTCAACCATAATGCGCTGTGCATCATAATTGCCACCTGTAAAAACATTGCCAGGCGAATAAATTACCGATACACCTTGATCGGTGCCCAGCCACAACTGACCCTCGCGGTCAACGGCCATGCTGGCAATACCTCCGGGCAGGTTTCCGTTGCCAAGCGCATTGGTAAGCTTTTGCTTTTTGTCGTCGGAAGGGTTATCGGGAGTGCCGTTTTCGCTGAATACAAAGAGTGCCAGGTCGCGGAGTTGGATCCATTTTTGGTTTTCTTTGTCAATTACCAGGCCTCCAACATCAATGGCTGTTCCAAGCGAACCAAGGTTAAACGATTTCCATTCGCCGGTTGGTTTGCGCATCGAAAGCACATTGGGTGCGCTGGAGTTGGTAACCCAAAGGTTGTTGTTTTGATCGAAAGCAAGACCGCCAATCCTGCAGTATCCTTCGCCATATCCCACAAAATAATCCAGTGAACTATTTGTAGGGTTATAAATTTCTTTCAACACGCCATTGTCATATTCAATCAATCCAAGCCCCCAGGTTCCAAGGAAAGCGTGATTGCCGTCAGTAGGATCTGCGGCCACGCATAAAATATCATAAAAGCCTGTAATCTCAGGTGAGGTGGTGGCATTGTAATTCACCCATGAATTGTCGGCTAAGGTATAAAATTCGGGTGGAACCCTGTAAAGGTTGGTGAACGACGGTGTACGTCCGCCTTGTACAACCCATAATTGTTTCCCACTAATATCCATAGCTGCCACTGTAGGCGATGCGGGCCCTTTAAAAACATAGTTGGAGCCAACCAGATTATCGCCAATACTCCAAAGCCCTTGTTCAATATCTGCAACCCAGACCATCCCATCTTTGTCAATCAAGGCATCATAAGGTTTCATGGTGCCTGGGTTATAATTTTGGTAGTTTTTATCGAGCGTTCCATCCGCTTTAAATGTTTGCACACGCCAACTGCTTACAACCAAGCGGTCGCCACTAACACGCATGGAAGTGCGGTTCGAAAGGTCGGAAACCATAAAGTGATTCCACTTTGTTCCATCAAACACAAACATCGAATCCGAATCCCATGTGTTACGGGTTTTATTGGCATAAATTTTACCAGAAAAGGATGCTACAAGGTTAAAATTATCGTCTGGGCCGGTTATTGAAGTATCCTTTATCCAGTTAACATAATAGGCCAGATTGGTAGTTGCCAAGGCCGAATAAATGCCTTTTTCGGTAGCAGCATGAAATTTATTATCGGTCTGATGAAAAGTCAGTGCTTTTACATCTATTTGCGAACCCGATGGGCCGATATAATAAGTGTCCTTGATTTCTTCCTTTTCGATATCCAAAACCACGATGCCAAAACCGCAGGCGAGATAAGCCAATTTGTCGATAACGAGAATACTATTGATAGTTTTATTGCCAAGTATTTGCTTGCGCTTTATGTCGGGGATATTAACCACAGTCCCGTTTTTGACCAAATCGAGGTTGGTATTGGAATATGCGACCACCAAGGTGTTTAGTTTGCTGCAATAAGCGATTGCACTGATGCCAATATCTGAAAGCCCATTAAGCGTAACTTTATTTAAGCGGTTAAGGCTGTTATCGGTTTTGTTAAAATAAAATACGCTCGATGGTGTTGCCGCGTAAATCAGGTTATCGGCTTCGGCCACAGCCTTGCAATTGGTATAGGGTAAATGGTCGAGCCAAAGGTTTTCGCTCCCGGTTTGAGCCGAAACCCTAAAGCAAGATGAAAGAATGGTAAATAATACGAATAAGGAGATTTTAGCCTTTTTCATAAGCTTTATCGGAATAAATTAGTGTAATACAATAACTGCGTTAAACGGGTTTTAGTATATCGCTTCAATCATTGAGCTGATGATAGCTTTTCCTATAATCGCCCCCAACAGCAGCATTTTTGACCACATTTCCATAGTGTTTCCAAGTCCACGATGGGCCATTCCAGCACGAATCCCAACTGTACATCATCGACATGCGCACATTCAGGTATGAAAGAAAAATAAACAGGGCGATAAAGGTGAATTTCAACATCAACGACCTTTTTTTGAATATCGCAGAAAGGCTGAACGCCAATGGTACGGAAAAAATCGCATAATAATCAACAAAGCCTCTGTGGCTGTAACCGCAATCGAAAGTATAACACCACCAACTCGAAATAATGTATAAGGCAACCACAAACACCAAACCAATTCCAATCGAATCCAGTACTTTTTTCCGCATCATTAAAACCATGCCTACCACACTGCCTATCATTATTGGGCTATAAACAAGCCATCCTGAAACCGGGCCAGCCAGCACTTCACCAATTTTGGGTTTGTTCCAATATAGAAATGTTTCGTGTGCCAGCTTATTGTAACCATAAGCGTAAATATACCATTTGCCAGTAACCAAATGCCAGTATATGAATTGGGGGATAAATACCACAAAAATAACGGCAAAAGTTAGCATGATCAAATACCATTTGCTGAGCCAAAACCTAATCCTGCCGACAAAATCTTTCCACGATTTAACATTGTATAAAATCAGGTAAAAAACCACCAGCAAATTGGTTTGGCGTATCAGAACCACGATGGCAAGGGACAAAGCCAACCATAGGGTATTGATAAAGGAAGGTTTCTTGTAAAAAAGCGGCACGCGATAAATAAACAATGCGCACAGAAAAAAGGTGTAAACGTGCGACATGGCGGCATCGGCAAGGGTGTAAAAAATAAGGTTGGTGCCATAAAAAAGCAGAAAAACCGTGAAAAGCGCTACCATTACACCGAAGCGCGGCATCAATATTTTGAATATCAACAATAAAGCAAGGAAACAATAAATCATTGCGCCAAGCAGGATAAAAAAGCCATGCACTGGCGAATATCCATCGGTAACTTGGCCGGTGAGGCTACACCATGCATTTGCCAAAAAGAAAAATGGGGCCTGTAGATAAGCCACGCCCCAAGTAAATTTGTTTAGTGATTTCCCATTTTCGAGGATAAGGTACCATCGCTGTGAGCCTGCAATATCGTGTTTTATGAACTGGGCAGGCAAATATTGATAATACCCCAACCCATCGGAAGTAAAAATATATTCAAATCCGGAAGATCGGTAGTGCTTGCTCGAATTGTGGATGCCGGTAGAAAAAAACAAGGCCGCCAACACAAGCAAAAGCTTCAAGCCTTTCTTGGGCCAAAACTGTTTTGAATTCCAAAATCCGGAAGGCACAGAGGATTTTTTATATGGTTTGATGCCATACTTTACAATACAATACAATGCCCGGAAACCATCTCTTGGCCCGATCTTCTTTCCTTCTTCATAGGTTCGGCCATAATAGGAAATCCCAATTTCGTATATGCGCAAGCCTTTTATGCGCGCCATTTTCTGGGTAACTTCAGGTTCAAAACCAAAACGGTTTTCTTCCAAAGGGATTCCTTTAATAATATCGGTTTTAAACAGCTTATAACAAGTTTCCATATCTGTAAGGTTCAGATTTGAAAACATATTGCTCAAAAAAGTCAGTAGTTTATTCCCTATGGTATGCCAGAAAAACAAGATACGGTGGGGTTTGCCACCAATAAACCGCGAGCCGTACACCACATCGGCAGTTCCGTTGAGCATAGGCTTGAGCAACAAATTGTATTCGTCGGGGTCGTATTCGAGGTCTGCATCCTGGATAATCAGGTAATCACCGGTTGCTTCCTTTATGCCGGTATGCAAAGCGGCACCTTTACCTTTATTTACATCGTGTTTCACATATTTCAACCCCAAATCAGGATAGGCATCGCGGTAACGCAAAATGGCTTCTTCGGTATTGTCCTTGGAGCAGTCGTTTACAACAATTACCTCTTTTGCGATATCACCGACAAGCTCAACAGCCCTTACACGGTCGAGGATGAGGTGGATGGTGCGGCTTTCGTTATAGGCCGGGATAATAATTGAAAGTACTGGCATAGAATTAAATAAATTACTAAGCGGCAATATTACGCTTTTTTGATGTTTTTTTTGCACACAAACTTCATTTTACCATGGTGGCACATTGAATTTATACTCATTTTTCATATGATGTTACTATAAAAGTATAACAATACCAGCGAAATAGTTGGAATATAGTTTTCACGAAATCGATTTTCCAATCTTGAAATCTGAAAAGAAGCATCGCAATCAATGAAAATATGGCAAGAGGCAAATAGTTGATAATAAACAACCTAACAAATCATAGCTTAAAATACTTGAAGTAAACGGCAATAGTTCCAAAAAAAAATCATATCTTCACACCCCAAAAACCGCTAAAACCTGCAATCAGGAACTGGCTATCACAGTTTTTATAGTGATTTAAAGTAAGTAATGCAGGCTTAAACTATCATTTGAACAAAAACCTTTGCAGAGGAAATGATTCACTATTCTGATTATGCAATAGTTGAAGGCCTTAGGCTCAATAGTGATTTTATCATTCGCTATGTGTATAAGGAGTTTTTCCCTGCAATACGGTATTTTATCAAGAACAACGCTGGCCTCGAGGAAGATGCCGAAGATGTGTTTCAGGAAGCCTTGTTGGTGATTTTGGTAAAAATAAAAGATGATAATTTCGAGTTGACTTCTTCGTTTATCACGTTCATGTATTCCATTAGCAAGAATATATGGTTTCAAAGGCTCAAGCGTAAACGGATGACGCTTAAAAATCAGGACGAACTCACCCATTATTTGGATACTCCTGATATTGGCATTGAGGTACACCTCGAATACGAAGAAAAGTACCAATCGTTTATCCGGCAATTTGAACACCTGAGCGAGGACTGCCAAAAAATACTGAGGTTGTTTCTTACCGATATTTCGACAAAGGAAATTGCTGAAAACATGGGATATAAATCGGAATTTTATGCCAAAACCAAGAAATATCTCTGTAAAGAAGCTTTGAAAAAACTAGTAGAGCACGACCCCGACATAAAAGAGTATCTCGAATAGGCTCTCAGGCCTTTGCCAAAATATGGTTCAATACATTACTTCTATCAAAATCCCTTTAACTCCCAATTGAAATACGGATGGAATTCAGGCTTTTATTACAAACAATACTTATAACACTTTCAGTTCTTTGTTTTTCGACTGCTAAAAGCGAAGAAATCCAACAAAAATCTTTTCAATATTTCGATAGCCTTACCTATCAGCAATATCTTTCTGGTAATTGGAATGATTTGATTTATTGCGGGAAACAGGCTTTGAGTCTGGGTTACGATTATAAATACCTCCGGTTGCGGATTGGGCTTGCATTTTTCTATAAAGAAAATTACCGTAATGCCGCGGAGCATTTTCATAAAGCGCTGCGGTTCGATTCATCCGATACAATAGCCGCATTTTATTTTAATCTTTCCTGTAAGGCAGCGGGGCGTAGCGGCGAAACATTTCAACAAAATGGGAGTGCGAAAACATATCGCTTTTTCAATTATATTTATGCCGATGCGGGCGTTATAATTCCAGGGAAAGTGAATGATGGTGCGGTTATAACCGATTCGACGACGTATTACAAAGAGCTTATAAATCCGGTAAGCCGATCCTTTCAAAGCATTGGCATTAACCTTCGCCCCTTGCCCAACCTTTCGGTTTTCATGAGTATTTCGAAAATCGCCCTTACCGACAAAAAAAGCTTTGGTTACCTTTCGCAAGATGCAGTCCGTGACTCTATTGTGGGACTCCAATACGAAAAGGATTATTATTATTCCTTCCCAATCAAAACAAATTATGCCGAACAGGAATTTAGCAATCAGCAATTATCCTATTATCTTGGATTGACTTATTTCCCGGTTGCCGGGCTAAAAATCACGCCTTCGGTACACTACTTGCATATACAAGCCAAAAGGGTTTTTGCCGGACAAACCGTTACGGCGAAGACTGATACTGCCTGGTACAATAAATTCGACAATACCTGGCACACTTTTAATTATAATGTCTACGATTACAACATTACAACAACAGATACTTCGTACTTCGACCACGTATTATCGCTCTCGATTGCTAAAGATTTAGGCAAATTTTCTTTTGAATTAAGAGGCAGCCATTCTCGAATACTTGAAGAGAAAATTTCTCAAATCGGGGCTTCAATTAGCTGGTATCCAAAGGGAAATACTAATTTTTATACTGCCAGCAGTTTTACATATCTGAACGACCAAACTACAACAAGCAAGGTTTTTGAACAAACTATTGGTGGAAGGTTTTACGAAAATGGCTGGATAGAAGGGTTTGCAATGTTGGGTGAACTGAAAAATTACAACGAAAAAAATGCGTATATCGTTTACAACCTGATATATCCTGTTAGTATGCGGCTTGGCGCAACAATTTATCCATACATCGGCCAACATCTTGAATTGATGCTTATGTACCGATACCAAAAAATGGGCCTGTTTTTAACAACAGTATCCCCAACACAATCAA
>CAIRHD010000194.1 GCA_903878265.1 uncultured Bacteroidales bacterium
CGAAACCTGGCTTGCTGAAGCTAATGGTGTATTCGCCTACGGCCACTTCGTCCAGATAAGCATCGCCTTCGGCATCGGTAACATCGGCAATATCGGTGTCCATTATCAGCATGGTAACGCCTACCAGCGGGTCGCCGGTTGATTTGTTGGTAGCTGTGGCCGTAATGCTGCCCGTGGTTGTGGAGGCATCAATATCGGCAAGGCTTGTGGCCTTTTTGCCATCGGCCCGCACCTGCTGGCGAAGGCTCCGAAACGTATAGTCCTTTGTTTTGGCTGAGTTGCCTTTATACACCAATTTGCAGGTGTTCATCACATCCATTATGTCGGCCCAATAGTCGTTTATTAAGGCAATGTTTTCCTGTGTAAGCGAGCGGCGGTCGCTCAACTTGGCCGCTTGCAGGGAGTTGTCGTCCTTTATCTGCCCCAGCATGGTGGCGAAATATTCCTTCTGTTCATCTGTGAAGCCCTTGAGTTTAAGAGCCTCCAAATTGTCGTCTATCAAAGCCAGGGTGTAGCGCATGGCCTGCATCGCGCTTTCGGCATTGCGGGTCCGTATGCCATTGCGTATGTCGGCCAGGTTAAAGGAACCGGCGTCAACGGTAAGGCCTTTGGCGCGGTTAATCTGTATTTCCAGCACGGTAAGCTTGTCCTTCACCGCATCCATGTTGGCGTAAAGTCGGGTGGTAACCGCTTTTCGTTCGGCGGTCATTTTGCTGGGCTGCACCATATTTTCAACGGCCTCCTGCTTTGTCCTTAGCGCGGTGAAATAGGCGGGGGTATAATCCGGGACCAAGGTAACTATATACTGTTGGTCGCGTTCGGCCGAGGTGAGGGCCATGTCGCCTACTACAGGCACTTCCTCCATGCGGCACTTTGCATCGATACGTTGGTTTGCCATGCTTCGAAATTGTTGGTTTGATGGCGTAAAATTACAAATTGCTGTTCAATCACAAGTTTTTAACTACTATTTTTCAATATTATTTATTAGGGTGTACCGCTTACTGCGATAGAGTGTATCGTTTACTGCGATAAGGTGTACCGCTTACTGCGATAGGGTGTACCGCTTACTGCGATAGGGTGTATCGTTTACTGCGATAAGGTGTACTGCTTACTATAATAGGGTGTACTACTTACTGCGATAGGGTGTAACGCTTACTACAATAGGGTGTATCGCTTACTGTGATAGGGTGTACCTCTTACTGCAATAAGGTGTACCACTTACTGCGATAGGGTGTATCGCTTACTTCAACAGGGTGTAACGCTTACTTCAATAGGGTGTAACGTTTAATGTGATAGGGTGTATCGCTTACTGCGATATGGTGTAACGCTTACTGCGATAGGGTGTATCGCTTACCAAGCTAAGGTTAGAACAACCCCTTTTGGGAAAGGATGCAAAAAAATAAGGGCTTCACTCTGTGTGAAGCCCCCATCAAATATATGCAACAGGCGAAGCGTTTCGGGCTTTGCTTATCTTGTTAAATTAAACTCAAGTGTTTCAACGGTTTGCCCTTTGCCTTTATCCGCTTTTTCGTCGTATGTTTTGGTGGTGGATTGCTTTAGTGCTTTGTCGAAAGGATTGCCAGGAAACGGGCCGTGTACCCGGTCGATGGATACAGGGTATTTGCCGCCCCACTCGTTGTCCCAGTCCTTAAAGTATGGGCAGCCTTTTTTGCGGTATTCCGATTTGTGTGTGTATTTACCAGGATTAGAAATGGCCTGTACTTTTATGGTGTATGTGTTGGATGGTTTATCGAAAGCGATTCGGATAATGGCATGGTATTTTTCATAAGCGGCTTCGGGATTGAGATTTGCCAGCCCTTTTGCATTGTAGGTTTCGGTTATTGTGGTGCTTTCGTTGGTGGTGGCCCGCTCTTTTTCGAACTGATCAAGCAGGTATTCGCCCTCCATTAACTGGCAGTGGTAGCAGTTGCTGTGGGTTTTGGTTTCGTCATTGAAATCGAAAAATGCAACCACATTGCCTTCACCTTGCATACGGGTCACTTTTTGTAGTGTCCAGGATTCGCTTTTTACTTTTTTAACGGTGGTGGTCCTTTCGAAATCGCAATCTTTTTCAGGCAAACCGGTATCCTTTTCATTAAAATCGTAGGTGTAGGTAGAAGTAAAGGTAAAGTCGCCTTTGTAGGGGCATATTTCCATGGCCAAGAGTTCGCGTGCCATATCAGAAGTGAATTTTTCCATTTCGGCCATCATGTTTCCAATATCTGTTTTACTGTTGTTGCGATCAAGTACAGTGGCGTTTTTCGACATCATTGTGCTGCCTGTCAACAAATAAGCATCGCCCATTTTACCAATGGATAGGCTAATCAAAATATCGCAACCCAGGGCGCCTGCTATGTCCTCAAGACTGACTTCTTCTCCCGCAAGTGCCCTCTCGCGGTCATTTTCCATCATATTACAAACTTCCTGGTAGGCGATTATTTTTACACAGGGCAATTCCTCAGCCAAGCCCTTGGCGATAATGTGTTCGAAGGATTTTAAATATTCGTTCAACTGCGCGGCCTCGGGTATGCCCCTGATCTCGCTGCGTTTTATCAGTATCCGTATCTTCCTGTCGGGAAGGTTCACTTTTTGGGCCTGTGTGGCCATTGTTATGAAAAACAATAGTATAAGGATGGCTGTATTTTTCATTTTACGAGTATATTACAATTGGGAAGTATTTTTTGGATGCGTTGTTTTTCGCTTTCTCCGATTTCGGTTTTGGCAATTCCAAGGGTTCTCAGTTTCTGTAATTTGCCGATGGATTCAGGCAGTTTCGAGATTGGGTTCATGTCGATATACAATAATTCAAGCCCTGTTAAATTCCCGATCGAAGTTGGAAGTTGCGAAATATGATTACCATACAGGCCAAGCTTTCTCAGGTTTTTGAATTCGCCGATTCCATCCGGTATAACCGAAATGCCAAGTTTATCATTGGTGATGTACAATTCGGTAAGGGTTTCGGTATTGAGTTTCTCGAACAATGCATTTAAGTTGACTGGGATGCCCGAAGCATTGCCCCTGATAATGAGTGTTTCCAGGTTCCCTGGCAATTGAAACCCTTCACTATTTAAAAACCTCCTGTCGGGTTTATCCAGATCTATTACAAGCAAGGGCGCAGTTTGCATAAACTCGAAGCTGGTGGAAAGGGTATCGTTTCCTTCATTCAATTCCCTGAGCATATTCCCGGCCAGGCCTTCGGTGTTGAAAGGGTCGGTAATGGTATTGGAAGCAACTTTTGTTGCCGAATCCATTAAACCTGTAAGTTTTTCCCTCATTGCTTTCTCAAGCTTGGCTTCCCCATCAGGATCGTTGGGGTCGTATTTGATGCCGAGGCTGTCTAAAAAGTGTTGAGTTTCCGCGTCGATTTGCTGCGAAAAGGCGGCGGTTGTCAACAAGAACAGCAACATGAGGATGGTTAATTGTTTCATCTTTATGGAAGGTTGTTTATTTAACATCAAGTAATTGCATTAATTCGCTGCCTTTTAAACCGCTTATAAATTCCCATGCGCGGTGAGCGTCTATTCCACCATATTCGGCAAAATCGGCATGGCCTTCAATTGTCATCGTAATTAGCTGAACAGCAGTTCGTGGGAGGGTTTTATCGAAATAATCGGGATTGAGTTTGTAAACCGGAAATTCAGAGCCTTGTCCATTGGTAACTATTTCGGTCAAAGTAAGCCCTGCATTCCTATCCACATAACATGGCAAACCCATTATTTCGGGTGGAATAGAAGCAATTTCGGCAATTAACAAATCCATCACCATTTGATTGATTTTTCCTTCTTTGAGCGAAGCCTTGTAGTAAATCATTGTCCTTTCGATGTATTCGCGGTTTGTTACCGGAAGCCATAAGGGACGATCGCTGCGGGCTACTACCAACCTGTTTTTATAGTACCAGTTGTATAAAAATACTCCACTGCCTAAGTCGAGCAGCGTGCCCGGCAGGTAAAATATTTCTTTATACTGGTTTACGGCCTGTTTATCGTCTAGCTGATCGAAGTTCATGCCTGGCTCGAACACCTCGCGTTCGTTGTTGGTAATCACATCAATGTACGAAACCTCATCGCAAGCTGCCTCTACTTTGCCATCTCTACGAAATAAATTGCAAAATGGGATAAAAACCTCTGCTTTCACCCTTTCGGTGGGCTTAACCGGATATAGCTCATGGTCGTAATGGTTGTAAGCAGCCCGTGATTTTACATTCAATGTAACGCCAAGCGGATTTTGTGCAACGGGTTGACGTTCGAGATAGGCCAACAGTTTTTCAGTGGTGGCATGGTATTTTGCCAACTCGGTGGCATTCATTTTATAGAACTGCTCTGCGAACCACTCGTTGGATTTGTTGTAATCGGTTACAACCCATTTGCCCAGATAGGTTGCCAAATCG
>CAIRHD010000195.1 GCA_903878265.1 uncultured Bacteroidales bacterium
AACCAGCAGGTTTTGTCACCTCCTTCCTGGGCTAATGCTGTAAAAAATACAGTTGCTGAAGCTCCATTAATGGATCTGCAGCTTATTACCGAATACAATTCTGCCGAAGACAAGTTATGTATCCACTCTAAAATCAGCTTCTTACAAGCATTTACATCCCGCTCCCTGAATATTTCCGTTATTATTACCGAGGATAGTATTATACAGGCTCAGAAAAACAATGATGCCACAGTCGGCACTACACCCAGCATTTTAAAATATGTAAATACACATGTAATGCGTGGGGCAGTTAATGGGATTTGGGGCACACCGGTACAATTGGTTGCCGAAAACTCATCTTTTGCCCCGGTTGTAACAACTTTCAAAACACATTTTACCAATTTTAACCTCAATACCATGGTTCCCAAAAACTGCCATATTATTGCATTTGTTTTCGATGCAGTAACCAAGGAAGTGTTGCAGGTGGCTGAGGTGGAAGTTAAAGAGTAAATGGTTGTTGGAGAAATAGTTAATTCTACTTTACTAAAATGAATCTGACAAAGATTTTGAACCACAATAGACACAATAGGACACATAGAAAATAAGAACAATCAAGTGTCTTTAATTCTATGGCGCAGAAAATATATACCTACCGTTATTTGAGAAATTGGAAAATCAACATTATTGTTGAAAACTGCATTTCTACTCTGGCCTATCGTGCCTATTGTGGTTTGAATTTTATTTTGGTAAAGTATAATTAATGGGGAAATAGGAATTGGTTACTTCGGTTCACATGCATCTTCTTTCTGATGCGTGCGACACAATTTATTGTTTTGGCTGTGTGAAGTTATCTGCGTTTAGGCTCATCCTATTTTCTGATGCGCGCGGTTGAAAAGATTTACATAAGACAAATACCTATTAAAAATGAAAATCTTGTGGTGATTTTAATTTGCTTTTTGTTTGTCTGCCATTATGGTTATTCTCAAAATAAAATAGAAATTGATTTGGGAGCTGGATTATTGGAAAGATTGAGCCTGAAAGTTAAGTTTGGAAATAAAACCCAGTTTGCTCTATGCCAAGGCTATGCACATAGAGCTTTCTGGCTGACTGGGATAGAAGGCTATTATCATTTTGCTTCCTCATCCAAACACCCTGATCCTGAAATATTTTATACCGTAACAGGGCTTTCAAGTACTATTTTTACCCCAGGCTACTCCACCTACGGGAAAATAGTCATTTATCAAAGATTCGGAAAAACAATCAACTTTTCTGAAAAATCCGGCTTAAACTTAGATGCTGGTGTAGGAATCCTAATGGAAAATGACATTGACCAGTATCATTCAAAAGCTTTTCCAACCTTTGCAATTCATTTCTTTGTGAGAGTATAAGCAGTGCAATTAAAAAAACTATTAGAGCGTTTCTTGTTCCAATGTTTTCTCCCATTCTGTTTTCTAAGATGCAAGGCTTAAAGCTAACAACTAACACGGTATTGAAACAAAAATTTTCCGGTACACATCTGAAAATAAGCCCTGCGCTATCGTGGGTTCACGGCCACTAAACACATATCAAACAATTGTTGGCCTGAAACTTATAATTGTGCATCTATCCTCAGCTTATTACCATCAGGATAAAATAACACTTTTAAAATAAGTAAACATTATTTTGTTCAGCCAGAACTTAATCATGACAGATCAAAAAAAACAACCGCCCTGAAACAAGGTGGTTGTTGATTAACTTTAATATGTGGTTTACTTAGATGGAAGGAAAAAGTAACCCAGAAAAATTAATATGCTAAAACATCCTATTTTAAGTGTAACTGACAAACTGATTACATGCTTTTAATGTATGCGACAAAGGTAAACCCTTAACGCTGCTTTCGCTTTACTATTTAGGGAATGGTATGGTTTGTTGAGCAAACGGTCGTTTTGGGAAAGGAACGGTAATTCGGGAAGAGAAAATTTGTGAAATCCTGGTAACTCTAGGTATTGCCATTGGAGAAATTTGGCTTTCAAAAATCCTCCGTGCTATAAAGAAATGGCAGTATAAGTTCAACCACAGCTCCTGGGCTGGTATGGTTCGGAGAACTTTCAGAATAATATATCCCAGTTTCTGTACTATATTTCTTGCTTAGAAGATCTAAACGTTTTTTTATTATTTGCATACCAAGATGCTGGTGCTGCGAACTTTTTGCGGAATATTCAAGTGCCTTTTTTAACCCAATCCCATTATCCTCAATCATTACTTTCAGTGATTTTGATGAATATGCCCTGACACTTATTTTTATCGTGCCCTTTTCTTCCAGTGTGGCCAATCCATGCCAGATTGAATTTTCGACAATCGGCTGAATAATCATACTTGGGACAAATATCCCATCTTCTTCGAGTTGAGCATCTATTTCGATAGTGTAATCAAATTTGTTATCAAGCCGCCTTTTCTCAAGATCGATGTAATTTCTCAACCGGGCAATTTCGTCTTCAAGTGCAATCATAGGTGTATTTATCGCATTGAGGGTTTGCCGTATCAACTGGGCAAATTGAGACAAATAAATTACCGCTTCGCTTCCCTTATTTTTAAGAAGGTAATTTTGGATAGACCCAAGTGAATTAAATATGAAATGTGGATTCATCATCGATTGCAGTGCCTTTTGCTCCATTATGACCAACTGATGATTAACCTCAACTTGTTTCATTTTTTGGATTCGGATCAGGTAAACGATCAGAAACAGCAAGCCAAATAAAATTGCCGTTACTATTGCCCAGAACGCCGGATATTCAACAAGGGTAGGTTTGATGGTAATAGATAGTTTCAGTGGCTTACTCCAGCCGGAATTTGACTTTCTGACTCTAAGTTCAAACACATACTGTCCTCGTGGCAGGTTTTGATACACCAGGTTTATGCTGTTACCTGTCCTTATGGTCCATTTGTTTTCGACACCTATGAGCTTGTAGGAATAAATAACAGGGCTGGCGGAGTAGCTGATACAACCAAAAGAAAGGTTGATATAGTTTTTGCCGGTTAGGTCAAGTTCATTAGCCGTGAGAGGAAATATTATATCATTTACAGTTATCGACTGGAGATATGGGGTAGGTGAAACTGGGTTTTTTTTGCCGATGGAAGCTTCAGGAATAACCGTCAGTCCATCATCACTTGCGATATAAAGTGTGTCATTATGGAAAAGTAAATCATTAATATTGTTGAAACTGATGTTCATTGGTTCAAGGAAAACCTGAACGCCATCTACAACCTTAGTGGGATTATAGCATACAAATATGTCCCTAAGTGTGGCCAGATATAAGGTTGACCCTCTATATAAAATAATTTTAATTTGTTTATCGACAGGGGTATCGAAAGCATCTGTTAAATTGTAAAACCGATGATTTTGCAATATAAAAAGACTGTCTCCGTCAATATTGAATAATTCTGTTGAATCGTCCAGAACTAAGTGATCCGAAATGATCGCCCTATCAAACCGTGATAATTCGGGATACGGCTCCAACCTGTTATTTTTGAAAAAAAAGTTATTCTTTGCGTTGATAACCAATTCGTTCTTCGCATTATAGAATGCGTTATTGATTCGTTCGCTGATTGTGTTGTTTCCAAGGTTCAATAAAGGATTAAACGTGTTGATGTTCTGGATCGTGTTTTGATCGAACAACGTAACCACATTTCCGGCAAGGTCATTAATGATTTTTTTTGTAAATACATGGTAAACCACCTTTTTTTTGTACCCAATGCTTTTCGAAGCACCATCAAGTGTAAGGTTTTCAAAGGTGCTTAAACAGTTATTTATGGAACCTATCAAAAGGGTTTGATTCTTGAACAGATATAAAATGTTTATTGGCAGTACAGCTTTCGGCACTGACAATTTATAAAAATCATTGCTTTTCAATAAAAAAGCTGCTTTCGTATTGGAACATAAAATCCCTATTCCCGGCAAATTACAAAGCCTGTTCACCCCATAATTATCAAAATTGGTCAAATCAAAATGATTTTGATCCAGGATATCATGATTAATCACAAAGATGCCATCGGACTGTGTACTCACCCAAATGTTTTGCTCATGGTCCTGTAATAGTCCAAGGGCTTCTTTAAAATTATACCGTTTGACAACTTTGTTGTTTTTTATGCAATACACCCCCTCATCGTACGACGAAATCCAAATATACCCCTCCGAATCTTCAAGAATCGTTTGAACCCGCATGATTTCCCCTGGGAATTGGATTTTCTCCTTCTCAAAATTTTCATTAACTTTAATTATTTCACCAAAAGCGGTTTTTACATAGGTTGCATTATTCCTGCCAAGGAAAACCGCCCTGCATTTTATACTCGAATCAACAATTGATATTTTGCTTTTGTTAAGTGTGTTTTGCTTATATATTCCATCGTTTGACCATATAATCCATTCATTTGAAGGACTTACACTCAAATGTGAAACTCTTATTGAATTAAATTTATTGCCATCAATAATTTGCTTATTAGCAAGGCTGTTTACGAGTGTATCCTTTTTGACTTTGTTATTTCTGTCTAACGAAAAAATCTCTCCTTGCCAGTTATAGAAATGGATAGCCTGTTTGGCATCCGTAAAAAAATCTAAAATGAAACCTTTTCCTGCCAATGATTTGAGGAAAGGAGCATTGTTTTCATTGTAAACCTTATTGTTAAAAATAAAATTGACAGAACCATTGTAATTAAATAACCATATCCGCCCTTTTGCATCTTCTTTGATACGGATTACATCGTTAGTATTTAGCCCATCTTTCTTCCTGTAACTTATATAGTTCGAACCATCGAACTTGATCACCCCTGCATCCGACGTGAACCAAATAAAATTATGGCTATCTTGATAAATCTGATATATTGTGTTGGTTGGCAGCCCATTGAGGGTTGTATAATGCCGAATATAAGGGTTTTGGGCTATGGTGTTGCCACAAAAACTAAGAGTGAAAACCAGGAAGAAAAAACGTATTATTTTCAAATTAGTCAAATGATATTGAATGTTGTTTCACTTTTTCCCGAAATTCCCACACTTTCCGCCTCGAAATATCCAGCCGGGAACCATCCTTTAATATTGCAAAGTTCCCTTGAAAATTGGTGTATCCTGATAGGTAATGCAGATTGATTATTGTCGATTTATGGATCCTATAGAACGCTGTGCCTTCCAAAATTTTTTCAAACTCTCCAATGGTGCGTGTTGAAACTATTTTTTTATCGCCTTTTAGATGAAAAACCGTGTAATTGTTATCAGCCTGTAAATACATCAAATCTTCAACATTCACCATTTGAAACCCCGTTTGTTCAGGAATTGTCAGCTTGCTGACCGGGCTGTTTTTTGATTGCAATTGATCATCCAGGTTATTCAGCGACTGACGATAAACCTCCCTGTTTTCGGAAAAATTTTGTCGAAGTTCGTGATCATAAATTGCCTTTTTCACCGCTTCCTGAAGCTCGTAGGGATTTACTGGTTTCAGGAGATAATCGACCGCGTTTGCTTTCAGTGCGCGTAAAGCATATTCCTGAAAAGCTGTAGCAAATATAATCCCGTAGTTATTGCCGGAAATTGATCGCAGAAATGCAAATCCGTCCTCCTTGGGCATCGATATATCAAGAAAAATAAAATCAACACTATTGTTCTCGATTAGAACCCTTCCTTCGGCTGCTGAACCGGCAATACCACACAAGTGTATTTCCGGACAGTACTGCCCTAACAATATCGATAACGCTTCGCGGATGTTCTTCTCGTCATCAATAATAATGGCGTTATATTCTTTCATGCGATAAAGATATAATTTCTAATGACAGGTCATTCATTTTTCTATAATTTGGTTTCAACTTTTCATACAAACAGGCTCAGGATATGAACAAAAACCCTTGCAATTGAAAATAAGACTTGAAAGTTTGTATTTGAGAACCAACAATTTGCCGGGCAAAAAAGCCAAATTTCCTATCATGCTTCCCAAAATATAACATATTCAAAATGAAGGGTTCGCCATAATATTTTTTGTACCTATTCACCCGCTCATTTCGCCATTATTGCCACAGATTTCACAGATTAGCACAGATTTACAGCTATTCAAGTTGTTTTTTATGTTAAAACTGACTGAATTGATTAATTCTATTCTGCGAAATCGGTGTAATCTGTGGCAAATATTTGTTTTTCAATGCTTTGGCAAATCTGAATAGTTACCTATTTTTTAATTACTTCAAAACGTCCAGAATACCGATGCTTGAAAAGCGAAGCTATTGTTCTAAAAAAGAACCCGCAGTTCCATCAAAAATATATCCTGCCCAATATCTCCCAAAACCTTTACTTTTGTTGCTGTAAACGATAACCGATTTCATGCTCAAAACCTATCTGTTCAGGTATCTGCTACCCACTTTTGTCATAGTGGGTATTGGGGTTTTGGCATGGTGGCTTATTTACAACCCTGTAACTGATTTCAAAGCTTCTGTACCAGGCATGGACGAGCGCAAAACAGGTGCTGTGGCAGCTCAAAAAGTAAATATTGGCGAAACTTTCACTTTTATAAATTGCTATAATTCCACTTCTTCTTTTAAAATGCCGATAATTGTTATACTCAAAACGGGATAAATTGTCGCATTTAGATTTGAAATTTTTACCACGGAGGCACGGAGTTCACAGAGTTTACTCACAATTGCTTATTCTTTTAGGAGTTCGTGATATCGCTTCGCTAAGTTCACGGAGTTCATTCTCAGTGCTTTTCTTCGTGTTCTCCGTGCTGCTTCGGCAGGCTCAGCACATCGCTCCGTGGTTCTTTTTTGTGATTATAAATCTCATATTTTATCCCATTTGCAGTATAACTCCAATATTCCAATTCGAAAGCATAGATATAAAGTCAGTTAATAATTTACTTACCAAAATGGGAAGTGTTTATATTTTTTTACCTTTGCATCATGAGAATCCTTGCATTTAAGACCTTAAAGGAATTTTGGGAAAAACCAGAATATGCTGATTCTGAAAAGTCGCTACGGGCGTGGTTTCAGGATGCAAAAAATTCTGCTTGGAAAGATTCAAATGAGATGAAACAGCAGTATAAAACCGCAAGCGTTATTGGTGATGGCAGGGTGGTATTTAATATTAAGGGTAATTCCTACCGGCTTGTTGTCGCGATTGACTATGAATTTCAGGTAATTTTCATTCGATTTATAGGGACGCACAAGCAGTATGACAAAATTAATGCAAAAACAGTATAACCATGGAAATCAGACCCATAAAAACAGAAGATGATTACAACTTTTCCCTTCGTAGAATTGAGGAGTTGTGGGGAGCAACGAAAGATACTCCCGAAGGCGATGAATTTGATTTGCTTTGCACGCTGGTTGAATCGTGGGAGATGAAACATTATCCTATTTTGCCGCCCGATCCGGTGGATGCCATTATATTCAGGATGGAACAAATGGAACTTACCAAGACTGATATGGCAAAATATTTAGGCAGCCAAAGCCGGGTAAGTGAAATACTTGGCAGAAAAAGGAAATTGACATTAAGCATGGTTAAATCATTGTACAAAGGGTTAAATATCCCTGCAGAGGTTTTATTGATGTAATTAATATGTGAAGTTTATAGAATACCGAAAATCCTTGTCGGGGCATATCTTCTTTTCAAAATAGTACTTGAAAAATTGCATCTTCAATATTTGGTTAATATATTCTACCAACCATAATTGCACTGGTTTCTGCTTATCTCTTTTTTATGAATGCTAATGTCATTCGAAAGATTGGCTTTACAATTATTAACTACAAGCTTTACAATTCACATTATCAACTTTTTACTTACAGCACACCGTTTAAAATATATCTTTCCCCATATCTCCCAAATCCTGTACTTTTGTGTTGCTGTAAACGATAACCGATTTCATGATTAAAACCTATCTCTTCAGGTATCTGCTACCCACTTTTATTATAGTGGGTATTGGGGTTTTGGCATGGTGGCTAATTTACAACCCTGTAAGCGATTTCAAAACCTCTGTCCCAGGCATGGACGAGCGCAAAACAGGTTCTGTTGCAGCACAAAAAGTAAATATTGGCGAAACTTTCACTTTTTTTAAAACCTGCGATGATATTCCGGGTACACGCTGGCCGAGGTTCCGTGGCGAGGATTTCGATAATGTGAACAAGGAAAACATCAGGTTAATTGATAAGTTTGGAAAAGAAGGGCCAAAAATTCTTTGGAAAATCCCTTTGGGCGAAGGCCATGCAGCACCGGCTGTGTATGATGGCCGGGTTTATATCCTCGATTACGACGAGCTTACAAAACAGGATCAGCTCCGCTGTTTTTCCTTGGCCAACGGTGAAGAACTTTGGCGGCGAGGTTACCATGTGAGGCTGAAAAGGAACCATGGCTTGTCGCGCACCATACCTGCTGTGAACGAAAATTATGTGGTTACCGTCGGCCCACGATGCCAGGTAATGTGTGTAAACCGGATAAATGGCGATTTGCTTTGGGGTCTTGATCTGGTTGCCGAATATAATACCGAAGTGCCTTTCTGGTATACAGGCCAATGTCCGCTGATAGATAACGACACTGCAATTATTGCCACCGGAGGTAAATCGCTTCTGATTGGCATTGATTGCAAAACAGGAAAAAAGGCCTGGGAAACCCCCAATCCCAAAAACTGGAAAATGTCGCATTCATCTATTATGCCGATGGTTTATAAAGGCAAGAAAATGTATGTGTATTGCGCGATTGGTGGGTTGTGCGGCGTGTCGGCTGAGGGTTCCGATAAAGGAAAAATACTATGGGAAACATCTGCTTTTTCACCTGCAGTAATTGCACCTTCACCATTAATACTTGATGATGGGCTAATTTACATGACAGCAGGATATGGAGCAGGGGCAGCATTAATTCAAGTAAAAGAGAGCAATGGCAAATTTTCTGCCGAAGTGGTGGAGCAATACAAACCACAGGCAGGCTTGGCTTCGGAGCAACAAACACCTATTTTTTACAAAGGCAATATTTTTGGGATTTTACCTAAAGATGCCGGCGAATTTCGTGGACAGTTTGCGTGTTATAAAGGCAACAATACCCACAAAGTTGTGATGAGCAGCGGTAAAACCACGAGGTATGGCCTGGGTCCATACATTTTGGCCGATAACAAATTCTTTATCCTGAACGATGATGGCGAAATGACCATTGCCAGCTATTCGACCACCAAATTCACCGTGTTGGACAAAGCAAAAATCATTGATGGGCAGGATTCGTGGGGACCGATAGCAATCACAGGTGGATATTTGCTGATGCGGGATTCAAAAACAATGGTTTGTATTGATGTAAGGGCAAAATGAGAGAAAAATAGCTTGTGTTATTGGCCGTTCATGAAAAAAGACAAAAATTCAACTCTTGCAAAAAATGCAACAGTTCAAATTAGAAGCACTTGGAATCCGAATAAGAATGGCAACACACATGAATATTGATCAACAGGGAAATGCTCGGTGTTTTAAACAGAAGTGGAAAAGATAAATTTCAAAGAAACATGATTAAATGTTAAAAAAAGCACTGTAAATCTAGTTGTAACAACCGTATGAAACAAAAGATAATCATCATTTCAGCTTTGCTTTTACTGCTTGCTTTGGTTGCATTTATGGTAAAAGACTTCTTTTTTAATAAACCCGGGGACAACAACCCCTATAAGTTTGAGTTGGAAAATATCCGCAAGGGCGATACTTCAATGACTGCCTATTCCGAAACCGGGCAAATAAAAACTTCACTTGCAGAAATTCATGGTATTGCTACCGATAATTCAGGTAATATTTATGTGGCTGGTAAAGATGGCGTTGAAGTTTTTGATGCTTCGGGGATAGCTGTCAACAAATTCAAAATTGAGGGCATAGCTCAAAGCATTGCTGTAGTCGATAATGACAATCTCTTTCTAGGGATGTTGGATCACATTGAAATTTTTGACAAAAATGGTAAGCAGATTTCCAAATGGAATTCTTGTGGCGAAGATGCCGTAATCACCAGCATTGCTGTAAAAGGAAATGATGTTTTTGCAGCCGATGCCGGACAAAAAGTGGTTTATCGTTTTGACTTAAAAGGTAATCTGATCAATAAAATAGGATTGAAAGATCCAGCAACCGGAGTTCCAGGATTTATTATTCCAAGCCCATATTTCGACCTTGGCATCAGAAAGGACGGAAATTTATGGGTTGTAAATCCGGGCCGCCATAGTTTTGAAAAATATGCTTTCGACGGAACTTTGCTTACTTCATGGACCAAAGCCTCGATGGCAATGGAAGGGTTTTGCGGTTGTTGTAATCCATCTAACTTTGCTTTCCTAAACGATAGTTTGTTTGTAACGAGTGAAAAAGCTATTGAGAGGGTTAAAGTGTACAAAACTGATGGAAGTTTCGTATGCGTAGTTGCAACCCCCGATCAGTTTGAGGAAGGCACAAAAGGGCTCGATCTGGCAGTTGACAATCAAAACCGCATCCTTGTACTTGATCCGGCGAAAATGCTTGTAAGGATTTTTGAATTAAAAAAACAATAGGGCCATGCAAAACCGAAGAGACTTCCTGAACATGCTTTGTCGCGGGACCATCCTAACCGGTCTTGCTGCTACAACCGGCATTCTGGTATATCGTTCGGCCAAAGGGGGCAATTGCAAACTAGGTTCCACATGTACAAATTGTGGAAAATCAGATTCCTGCAATTTGCCTGAAGCAACACTTTTCAGGGAAACAGTTTGGCAACTTGACCCGACTAAATGCATACAATGCGGCCGTTGCGCCGATAATTGTGTGATGACACCCTCGGCGGTAAAAGTTACACACGTTTACGCCATGTGCGGATATTGCGATTTGTGTGGTGGATACCTGAAACCCGATACCAAAAATATTTCAACCGCCGCCGAAAACCAGCTTTGCCCTACCAGTGCCATCAAACGTAAATTTGTTGAAGACCCATTTTATCAATATACTATTGACGAGCCGCTTTGCATTGGTTGCGCTAAATGTGTGAAAGGTTGCGGGGCTTTTGGCAATGGTTCGCTGCAATTACAGGTGCGCCACGACCGTTGCGTGAATTGTAACGAATGTTCAATTGCACGTGATTGCCCGGCGGATGCTTTCAAACGGGTTCCGGTGGATAAACCGTATTTGTTGCAGGGAATATGAGGAAAGGGTTTGGGGGTTGGGGGTTAGGGGTCTCAAAAACATTGATTTACTTATGTACTAATTTGGCATAAATGAAAAAAGCGCTGGCATTGATTTTCGTTGTATTCCTATTTTCGGTTCAGCTTTTGAACTCGTATGGGATCCAGCGTTTTCCAAAGCCGGAATTTGAATCGGGTTATATCCAGCCTGAAACCTTGCTGCCTAGTCCACGTGCCGAAGTGCTTGCCATCATGGACATTGCAGTACTAATACTTTCACTGTCAGTAGTTTCGTGGTTGGTGATAAAGAAACGCAACCGGAACGGGGTTTTCTGGATGTCGTTGTTTGCGCTGGCATATTTCGGGTTTTACCGCGAAGGTTGTATTTGCTCTATCGGTTCCATCCAGAATGTTACCCTGGCTTTGTTCGACAAATCCTACCTGATATCACTTTCGGCACTCATATTCTTTGTTGCACCTCTTGTTTATACCTTGTTTTTTGGACGTACTTTTTGTGCCGCCGTTTGCCCGTTTGGTGCTATACAGGATTTGGTTGCTTTTAGCCCGCAGAAACTGGGATCACGGATAAATGCCGTGCTTGGTGTAATTCCTTATATTTATCTTGGGTTGGCCGTATTGTATGCCGCCACCGGAACCGATTTTATTATATGCCGCTACGATCCTTTTGTCGGGATATGGAGGTTGGATGCATCGTTCGGAATGTTCGTGTTTGGTGGATTGCTTTTGGTAACAGGCATTTTTATTGCGCGGCCGTATTGCCGTTTTCTATGCCCTTATGGGGTTTTGCTGAATTGGGTTAGCCGGTTTTCGCGTAAGCATTTAACCATTACACCTTCAAATTGCATACAATGCCGGCTTTGCGAAAACTCTTGTCCGTATGATGCGATTGATATGCCGGTTACGACCAAGAATCCCGATGATAAACGCACAATGGGACGCAAACTGATTTTTATCACTTTTTTGATACCAATATTGATGCTGGCAGGTGGTTGGGCTGGTTCCCGTTTGCATGAACCTTTGGCTGGTGTTAATGCCAAAGTGAGGCTGGCAAAACAAATCCTTAACCCGGTTACAGGAAAGGATCAGACAGAAACCTTTGAAATTCAGGCTTTCAAATCGCAGGGGAAACAGCAGAAACAGGTTTTTGCAGAAGCCTCGGAAGTGTTGCATAAATTTTACATCGGCAGTTGGATTTTAGGCGGATTTATCGGTTTGGTATTTGGCGGACTGATTGCTGGTTGGTTAATTACAAAACACCGAACAGATTATACTCCTAACAAAGGAACCTGCTTTAGTTGTGTACGTTGCGTGGATTATTGCCCGGTTAAGATGGAGTGAAAAATGTCGGATGTGGGATGGCGGATGTTCGATGTATGGAAATAAATGTCCGCAGATAATAATCTCTTGCTGAAGTAGTTACCTGCTTGCAAAAAGCTCATAGGCGTGGATATATTTCGGAAGCTGAATTCAAGGAACAGTATGATATTGCCTTTAACCTAATGAATATGATGGTTAAATTTAAAGAGAAAATTAATTGACCCAATCAAAAATACTTGCTCAAAGGGTTATTCATTTCGTAAAATTTTGGAATTCGTGTATGCTTTTCCGTACTTTCCGGTGGCTACTTCCGACTTCTGACTCCCGACTTCCGACCTTTAACGTAAAAACTTATTTCGTTTCCAAAAAATGATGACCCAAACAAAACCATCGGATAAAACCATAAGGCTCATTCAAAGCATTGCTTTTGCATCAGCCATGCTTGCATTTGTGCTTTGCATACTTATTTCGGTGAATTATTTTCAGGTGAAAAGCAGCGATCCCTTGAATTCGCCGGTCATGAAATCTATGATTGAAAAATTCAAAAACAGTCCGGACGACGAACAGTTAAAAGCAGAAATCCGCGAACTGGATCTTCTGGCACGCAAAGCATTTTTCACCAATCAATGGCAAATCCGAACCGGAGGCTACCTGCTGTTATTCAGTGTTTTGGTTATTGTTATATGCCTGAAATCCATAGAATTGATAACTGCGAAAATACCTGTTGTTCCGGGCGAAGCAACAAATAATTTCTGGGATATGCGGAAGATAAACCGCCATTGGGTAGCTTATTCGGGAATTTTTCTTGTGGTAGTTTCACTTCTTTTCGCATTCCTCACGCATAACGAACTTGGAAAAACACTTGATCTTGCTGCAAAATCAACAGGTTCAAATGCCGATTCCACAAAAGTGGCTGCAAATAATGAAATTTCGTTGGCACAAGTTGATTCGTTGGCCCAAAACGACAGTACACCAACCGGAATGCAAGATTCATCCGCTTCGGCACCAACCCTGGATGGCTATCCAACCCAACAGGAAATCAACAATAATTTCGCGGCTTTCAGAGGGCCAGGAAGTAATGGGGTTGTATTTCAACACGGTTTCCCCACAAGTTGGGATGGGAAAAGCGGAAAAAACATCAAATGGAAAACGGCAATTCCTTTAATAGGTTATAATTCGCCTGTGGTGTGGAATGATAAAATATTCCTTTCAGGTGCAAACGCTACAAAACGTGAAGTGTATTGTTTCGATTTAAACTCAGGGAAAATCCTCTGGCAAACCCTTGTGGACAAAATTTCCGGCACTTCGGCAACGGCTCCAAAAGTAAACGGCGAAACCGGTTTTGCAGCTCCGACCCTTACCACCGATGGACGACGCGTTTATTCTATTTTTGCCAATGGAGATTTGGTCGCGCTCGATTTTGATGGTAAAAAAGTCTGGGCCAAAAACCTTGGGCTTCCCAAAAATCATTACGGGCATTCTTCTTCGCTGGTGATGTACCGTGATTTGCTTTTGGTGCAATACGATCAATCGGGAAACACAAATGTTCTGGCGCTGGCTGCAAAAACAGGCGAGCAAGTTTGGAAAACAAGCCGCGATGTAAAAATTTCGTGGGCATCGCCAATAATAGTAAATACTGGAAGCCAAACCGAACTAATGTTGGTGGCTGAGCCTTTTGTGATTTCGTATAATCCAGCTACAGGAAAGGAACTCTGGAGGTTCAATTGCATTTCGGGCGAAGTAGGGCCATCGTTGGCTTTTGCAGATGGTGTTGTGTTTTCGGTGAACGATTATTCGAAATTAGCTGCAGTTCAGGTTGGTGGAACTCCAAAATTACTATGGGAATCAGACGAATATCTTTCAGACATACCAAGCCCTGTAGCGACTTCCAAATACGTTTTTCTGCCAACCAGCTACGGCATGATGATTTGTTACGATGCCAAAACAGGTGAAAAATATTGGGAAAAAGACTTTGGTACACCCACTTACGCTTCGCCCATGCTTGTGGATGGAAACATCTGGCAATTGGACAAAAAAGGTGTCATGCACATTTTTAAAGTCGGCAAAACATATACTTCCGTTACTGAATCGCCATTAGGCGAAGGTTCGGTTTGTACACCGGCATTTGTTGGAGGGAAAATTGTAATCAGGGGCGACAAGAATCTATACTGCATCGGAAAATGACCCCAACACCCGAACATATCATCCAAATTGTAAATCAAATTGTTGCAAAGCGCGGCACTTCGGTTGATGCTGCAATACCAATTTTACAGGATATTCAGCAGGAATTCAATTACTTGCCTGAAGAAGCATTGAAACAGGTTTGTAAAACCACCGAAATCACGCCAGCCCGCATTACTGGAATTTCGACTTTTTATACACAATTCCGACACCAACCTGCCGGGATACACATTATTCGGGTCTGCACCGGAACGGCCTGCCATGTGAAAGGCGCCACAAGGGTTTTTGATTCTATTGCCCGCGAACTAAAACTTACAAACGGACAGGAAACAGACGCTAATGGCCTGTTCACACTCGAAACTGTCGCTTGCCTCGGATGTTGTACCCTTGCTCCCGTGATTAAAATTGACGAAATAACGTATGGCCATATCCACCCGGAAAAAGTAGGCGAAATCATGCAGGATTTCCTGTCGAAAAACTTAAATACGAATCATAAACAGGCAACTACCAGAAAGAACAATTCCGATGTGCTGGGTGAAATACGCATCGGATTGGGATCTTGTTGTGTAGCAAGTGGCAGTGAGGAAGTGAAGTTGGAACTTGAAAAAGTACTTAACGAATCCAAAATCAATGTGAGTGTAAAACAGGTGGGTTGTGTGGGTGTTTGCAACCAGGTTCCGATCATGGAAATTTTAAAGCCCGGTCAAGAACCTGCTTTTTATGCCAAAATAAAACCGGAAGAAGTCAAAGAAGTTGTTTTAAGCCATTTTCAACCGACTGGCTTTTTCAATAAGTTGAAAAGCGGTTTCGTCAGCAGTTTCGAGAAAGTTGTTGTTGATGGCGAGCCAAAATCCTTCCGCAAATACACCTCCGATCAACGCGACACACCTATTTCCGAGTTTCTTGGCCCTCAAATGGCCATCGCCTCCGAAAACCGCGGAGTTGTAAAGCCTTGTGATATTATTGAATACAAGGCTGGAGGAGGTTTTTCAGCTTTGAAGAAATGCATCGGGGAACTTTCAACTCAACAAGTTGTTGACGAAATTACAAAAAGTGGTTTGCGTGGTCGTGGCGGTGCCGGATTCCCAACCGGACGCAAATGGCAAATGGTGAAAGACCAAATCAACGATGAAAAATACATTATTTGCAACGGCGACGAAGGTGATCCCGGCGCATTTATGGACCGCATGTTGCTCGAATCTTATCCTTTTCGGGTAATTGAAGGAATGTTGATTGCCGGATATGCAACCGGGGCCCAACAGGGAATTTTTTATATCCGTGCCGAATATCCGCTGGCCGTAAAACGAATTAATGAGGCTTTGCAGATTTGTAAAGAAAATGGCTTGATAGGCAACACCGTGTTAAACAGCAGTTTTTCTTTCCAAATCCGCGTTTTTGAGGGTGCCGGGGCTTTTGTTTGTGGTGAAGAAACTGCTTTGATCGCTTCTATTGAAGGCGAACGCGGAATTCCGCGCATGCGCCCCCCCTACCCTGCTGTCGAAGGTCTTTGGGGTAAACCAACGCTCGTGAACAATACCGAAACATTTTCACTGGTTTCGTGGATTTTTCGCCATGGTGCGGATGCTTTCGCAAATACCGGAACTACAGGTAGCAAAGGAACAAAGGTTTTTGCCCTTGCGGGGAAAGTGAACCGCGGTGGACTTATTGAAGTTCCAATGGGAATTACCTTAAGGCAAATTGTGGAAGAAATTGGTGGCGGCATTGCCAATAATAGAAAATTTAAAGCTGTTCAGATTGGCGGGCCTTCCGGCGGTTGTATCCCGGCTTCAAACTACGATCTGCCCATTGATTTTGAGGAATTGTCGAAAGTTGGCGCCATGATGGGTTCTGGTGGATTGATTGTTCTGGATGATACCGATTGCATGGTGGATATAGCGCATTATTTCCTTTCGTTCACTCAGGATCAATCCTGTGGAAGATGCACTTTTTGCCGCATCGGCACAACACGCATGCTTGAATTGCTTGATAAGATCAGGAATGGGAAAGGCAGGTCCGAAGATATTACACATCTTGAAAAATTAGCCGAAAGCACTCGTCAGGGCAGTTTATGTGGCCTTGGAAAAACAGCTCCAAACCCGGTTTTATCAACCTTACGCTATTTCCGTGAGGAATATGAGGCGCATATCAATGGGAAATGTCCTTCCGGTAAATGCCTGCCGCTTATCACTTACAACATTACAGATGATTGCATTGGTTGCACAAAATGTGCCCAACGTTGCCCTTCGGATGCCATTGCTTTCAAACCGTATGAAATCCATGTTATTGATATGGAAAAATGCATAAAATGCGATATCTGCCGACAAGTTTGCCCTGTGGATGCGGTGAAGGTCTTGTAGATTGCGGATTGCAGATTTCGGATTTCGGATTAGGGGAAAAAGAAAATTTTGTTTACTTAAGGCTTCATACTTATGGCTAAAAATTCCATTGATTAAAAATGATAAAACTTACAATAGATAACGCATTGGTTGAAGTAAAGGAAGGAACAACTGTCCTTCAGGCTGCTGCTTTGTTGGGAATCGATATCCCCACGATGTGCTATCTCGAAGGGCATTCTTGCCATCCGTCGTGTATGGTTTGTATGGTGAAGGACGCCGAAAAAGGCAATTTCTTCCCATCTTGTGCTATGCCCGCAACCGAAGGAATGAAAATTATTGCAACTTCGGAGGAAGTTTCAGAAATCCGCCGCGATGCACTCGAACTTTTACTGAGTGATCACGTTGGTGATTGTGAGGCCCCTTGCACATTAACCTGTCCGGCAAGAATGGATATTCCACTTATGAACAGGCTGATTGCCAGAGGTGAATTTGAAAAATCGCTCGAAATTGTCCGGGAAGAAATCGCTTTGCCTCTGATTCTGGGTTACATCTGTCCTGCCCCTTGCGAAAAAGCTTGTCGCCGCAAACCTATTGATGGTGCGGTTTCCATTTGCCTGCTCAAACGTTTTACGGCTCAGGATGCCGAAAGAAGGAATCCAGCTTTGCTTCCGAATGTTGTTAAAACCGGCAAGAAAATAGCCATTATCGGGACTGGTCCGGCGGGCTTATCGGCTGCATTTTATTTGCTTCGTTCAGGCCACGAATGCACACTTTTCGATAAAAACGAAATGCCCGGAGGATCCATGCGATACGATATTCCTGAAGAAAAACTCCCTCGCGAAATGTTGGATGCTGAAATTGATGGAATTCGCCAGATGGGTGCGGTTTTTCAATTAAACAACCCAATTACTTCAGGTTTTTTTGAAAATGAAATAATTCCCAAGTTCGATGCTGTAATACTGGCAACAGGCAATAGAAACAAGCAAGCAGTTGAAGATTTTGGACTAGATGTAAACTCCGGGCACGATATTGCAGATAAAAAAACGTTTAAAACTTCGCGCCCCGGCGTGTTTGCCTGTGGCAATATAATCCGTGAACATGAGATGGCCGTAAGGGCTTCGGCTCAGGGTCGAATTGTAGCAACCGAAGTCGGCATTTATCTTCAAACTCATTCAAGGGAAAAGAAAATCCATTTCAATTCAACATTCGGGCATCTTACAAAATCTGAACAGGAAGAATACCTGAAAGAAAGCTATATCAGTAATCCTGTTGAACCGGATGGCGGTATTATTGCTGGTTTCAATTCCGAACAAGCCATTGCCGAGGCCAAACGCTGCCTGCATTGCGATTGCCGCAAACCAAAGAGTTGCAAGCTGCGGATTTATTCCGATCAATATAGTGTAAACCGAAAAAAGCATCTCGGACCTGAACGGAAAAGCCTGACAAAATCTGCCCATCATAACCTGATTGTTTACGAACCTGAAAAGTGCATCCGTTGCGGATTATGTGTGGAAGTAAGTTCAAAACAAGAATCTCTCGGGTTAACCTACGTTGGCCGTGGTTTTGATGTGCGGATAAGTGTTCCATTCAACGAAACCATAGCCGAAGCATTGAAAAACACAGCTACTGAGTGTGTAAATGCTTGTCCTACTGGTGCGATGGGTTTTAAAGAGGCGGAAGAAAGGATTAAATAATACGTATTCATTTGCAAAAGATTTCTTCCACAACAACAACTTTTTTAAAAAATATATCTCACCATGATTTTTAAAATCCTTCTTGCATTAGCATCTATTTTCGGGATTTACTGGACAATAAAGTCTAAAAAAACATTCCCTGCCATTATTACCTTGGGAATGGTTGTAGGGATTTTCATAGTTCTGTTCCTTCCTGTAAAAATCAACTTAACAGGGTTTTATATTTACATGGCATTTGTGGCTCTTGCTTTCCTTTATGGTTTGGTAATCAAAGAAAAGCATTTGCCCGAACGGCTAATAATCTGCCTGTTAGCCGCTTCCATATTCGTTTATTGGCTTTGGATCCTCAACCATTGGCATGGAAATGAGGTTTTGGCCACAATACTTGCCCTTTTTGTTAGTATTGTTGGCGTTTTCAGGATTCGAAAACTTAAAGACGAATTGGGTTTTTTGTCCATACTTGCCGTTGATGCAATGGTTATCCTACTGGAAGTCTGGATGAAACATGGTTGATTATGAAGAAAGTGTCTTTTAAAAACTCAATTAATTCCTTTAAATCCAGAGATGTAAAAATAGGTCAAAGTGCAAAAGGCAAAGGTCAAAAGTCAAAGTAAAGACAATAGAAGTGGGTTATTGCTAAAGAGTTGCCAAGGGTTAAATCCCTAAGAGTAAAAAATAGGTCAAAGTGCAAAAGTCAAAGGTCAAAAGTCAAAGTAAAGACAATAGAAGTGGGTTATTACCCAAAAGTTGCCGAGGGTTAATTTCATAAACTGCATTCGGCACGTTAAAATTGATGATAAATAGTGTAAGTTCACAAACCTTTGCCTTTTGACCTTTTACCTTTGCCTTTTGACCCAAATTCTCGAAAGTATGATTCATTTCTACGTAAAAAATTCAATATAATCCC
This sequence comes from uncultured Bacteroidales bacterium, assembly GCA_903878265.1. Lineage (GTDB taxonomy): Bacteria > Bacteroidota > Bacteroidia > Bacteroidales > UBA4417 > UBA4417. The sequence goes on from CAIRHD010000195.1 coordinate 19,544, forward strand.
AAAATCCCAACCCACATTTTAATGCCTAAATTTCTTTACATAACATTCTTTTACATAACAATTTCCCTTTCTGCCGTTTCGCAAACGGCTGGAAAAGATAACTGGCCGTCTTTCAGGGGAAATACGCAGCTAACTGGAGTCTCACCCAGTGTTATCACGCCGCCTCTCAGCCTTTTATATACCTTTAAAACTGACGATGCGATAAAATCTTCGCCCGTAATCTTTAACAATATCATTTTCGTTGGTTCAAATGATGGTTTTTTATATGCCATAACTTCCAATGGAAAATTGAAATGGAAGTTTAATGCAGGTTCGGCTATTGAGGCGCCACCATTGGTTCTTGATAATGTTGTTTTTGTTGGCTCGCTCGAAGGAATAATGTTTGCTGTTGATGCCGCAACCGGAAAGCAAAAGTGGAAATACACAAGTGATGGACAAATTTCAGGTTCCTGTAACTGGACTTACGGCCCTGATGGAAAACAGAAACGAATCCTTTTCGGGAGCTACGATTATTTCCTTCATTGTGTGGATGCCGCAAACGGGAAACTTATATGGAAATACGAATCAGGGAATTACATAAACGGGGCTGCCGCTATCTTTGGAAAAAAAGCGGTTTTTGGTGGCTGCGATGGCCTCCTTCATTTGGTGAATACGGATAATGGAAAAGCTTCTGGAAACATTGATATTGGGACTTATATCCCTGCTTCGGCGGCAATTAGCGGCAATTTTGCTTATTTTGGAAACTATGACGGTGTTTTTTATTGCATGGATTTGAAACTGAAAAAAATCAAATGGAAAACCGAGGGTGGTGGCCCATTCCTGGCTTCTCCAGCCATTTCGGGAAACCGTGTGATTACGGGCTCGCAAAACAAAACACTCTATTGCTACGATTCGCAAAACGGCAAACTGCTGTGGAAATTCAAAGCTTTAAACAAAGTGGATGCCTCGCCAGTTATAACCGGTAATTTTGCAGTTGTTGCCTCAGCCGATGGCAGGCTTCGGTTTATTGATATTGCAAAAGGCACCGAAACCTGGAAATATGAGATTGGGAGTGCCATAAGCGGAACGCCGGCAGTAACTTCACAAATGATTGTGGTTGCTGCCGAGGATGGGGAAATTTATGTGTTTGGAATTAAAAGTAAATGAATTATTTAATAAAGAAATTAGGGGAGAAGGGTGAGGGGAGAAGGGTGAGGTTTTTTTTCAAGCCTACTCTTCCAATCACAACTCGCAACACCCACTTCCCACTTCTTGTACAAGTATAAGCAACAAGGCATAACATATGAAGATTGTCCATATAGTACCCGGTTTTGGAGGAACATTTTATTGCGGTAACTGCCTGCGCGACAGTGGTGTGGTTGCCTCACTGAAAAAAGCGGGGCATGAGGCCATTACTTTGCCCATGTATCTTCCTTTATCAAAAAATGGAAACGATTCCGGTGATGGGATTCCTGTATTTTATGGCGCTGTTAATATTTACCTGAAACAATACCCTATTTTCAGGCATATCCCAAAATGGTTCGAAAACCTGATGAACTCTCCACCAGTATTGAGATTTGCTGCCAAAAAATCAGGTTCAACCCGCGCTTCCGGACTTGAAGATCTTACCGAATCCATGCTTTTAGGTGCCGAAGGCCACCAAAGTGAAGAACTGCAACAATTGGTTGATTTTTTGCGTTTCCACGAAAAACCCGATGTTGTCCACATTTCGAATGCGTTGTTGCTTGGCCTCGCAAAAAAAATTCGTGAGGAAGTAAAAGTCCCTGTGGTTTGTTCCCTTCAGGATGAGGACGTTTGGGTGGATGCCATGCACCAGGACCAACAGGAAAAAATGTGGCGGTTGTTGGCCGAAAAGGCAAAGGATGTGGATGCTTTTATTGCGGTCAGCGATTTTTTTGCAAGTGTGATGCAGAAAAGGATGGCTATTCCGGGTGAAAAACTGCATGTATTGCATGTTGGGGTTAGGCCCGATTTTTATCCTTATACAAAACCAGCAATCAATCCTCAAATCATAGGTTACCTATCGCGTTTGAATGATGAAAACGGTTTTGAAATCCTGATTGATGCTTTTGTTAAATTGAAAGAAAATCCGGTTTTTGGCACGCTCAAACTTAAGGCAACCGGCGGCATGACCGGCGATGATACCAAATTTATCAATAAGCAAATCAATAAGTTAAAACAGAATAATATTTTGGGGGATTTCGAAATCCAGGAGGATTTTACGTCACCTGCCCTTCAGGAATTCTTTAAATCCATCACTGTTCTCTCCGTTCCGGTTTTAAAAGGAGAGGCATTCGGTTTATATCAGATAGAAGCTTTGGCATCAGGGGTTCCATTGGTGCAACCCCAACTTGGCGCATTTCCTGAAATAATTGCTGCTACCGAAGGCGGTGTAACGTATCAGCCAAATACTGCTTCAGCTCTTGCTGAAAAACTGGCAGAAATGCTTTCAAATCCTTCAAAACTTGAAGTTATGAGCCTTACAGGAAGGAAATCTGTTGAGGAAAAATTCGACTGTGGTGTTTTAAGCCAGAAAATGGTGGAGATATATAAAACGCTCATCGCGGAAGTATAATGTAACATTATGGTTTTGGAGTTTTTACATTGGATATAACTTGTTAATCCTACAAACAAACACTAGAAAAGGGCTTTCAACTTGAGTTTGGCCTTTTGAATATTTAGAGTATTTTTGTACAAAAATATATAAATCGAATTATGAAAACGTTGCTATTACTTGTTGTTATTCTATTTTGCATTACGTTTGGTCATGCCCAGCAAATTGTGATAAATGAAATTATGTCGAACAATGGCAGCGTGATTTTAGACGAAGATGGCGATAATGCTGATTGGATCGAGTTATACAACAATTCTGCCGAAACTATCGACCTCTCTGGTTATGGTTTAAGCGACGACACAAACATCCCGTTGAAATGGAAGTTCGGGAGTTACCTTCTAAAACCAGGAGAATATTTATTAGTTTGGGCGTCGGATAAAAACCTACAGGCTGGGCCGCAACTCCCGAATGAAATACCTGGCTTAATAACCTGGTTCAATGCCAGCGATATAGATACCGCCAATAGCAGTCAAGTATCGGTAATTGGAAACAATATCCTGGTAAAAAAATGGATCAGCCACGATGGGATTTACAATGCGCAACAAACCACCGATATAAAACAACCCCTGTTTGTTTCACATGCTATTGGCCAACATCCGGCACTGAGGTTCGATGGGGTCAACCAAATGTTAATAAGCAATGTTACCCCGCCTATCGGAAATCATGCGCGAACCATTATGGTGATGCTATCAAATGCCAACATGGTTACAGGAAATACTTTTACCAACAACCATATTCTGCATTATGGAGATAATAATACAAGCAACCGAGCTTATGGCCTGACCTGCAAAAAAGGATCTTCAGGAGGATTAATTGGAAACAATTATTGGACAAACAACTTTGCCGGAATTGCCCAAATGGATGAAAATCCACGATTTATTAGCAGTGTTTATTCGGGATTGGACGACAATTATTATGTTAACGGCAGCTTTGCAGGCACCAACTTTGTACAGCTAAACACTGGCGACAAATATGCGATGCGCATAGCTTCGCGTATTGGAAATGGTGCAGAACAGTTTGCAGGCGATATTGCCGAAATAATGGTTTATGACACTTCGCTTTCGCGGGAACAGCGCCGTAGGGTTGAAAATTATATGGCCTTGAAATATCAGCTACCCTTCCAAACCTTTCATACCAATTTTAAGTTAAGCTCAATCGGCGGGACTTTAGCATTGTATAAACCTGATGGGACGCTGCTTGACCAGCTTACTATACCTGCCCTTGATGTTGATTATTCGTATGGGACTTCAACTAACGGTTTTGCATATTTTTCCGATCCAACACCGGGAAGTGCCAATGCCTCACAGCCCTACACTACAATTATGGCACCTCCTGTTTTTTCGCAAGAAGCAGGTTTTTATATCGACACTGTTTTTCTCGCATTGCAAAGCAACGATCCCACCGCAACAATACTTTATACACTCGATGGTTCCGATCCTGATACAAATGCTGTTTCGGGCATTACTTTCCCTGTAAAATACGACTACTCTGTTTGTAATTCAGGTTTCACAGTACCAAGACAATCCATAACACATGTTTACGATCAATCCATTGCAATAGCCCCAAAATACAATTTGCCCAACGACAGGTCTCAAATACCAGCGGCTTTCTTGCTTTGGAATCCGCCAACAGCAAACATTGCCAAAGCTACTGTTGTTAAAGCAACCTGCTGGAAACCAGGAGCAATAAAAAGCAAAATCATTACAAAAACATACTTTGTGGATTCAGCGGCATTGACCCGATACAGCCTTCCGGTAGTTTCGATAGTTACTCCTGATAATAACCTTTTTAACTATAATACAGGAATTTATGTGCCAGGAATTTACTACGATTCAACCTGTAGCACGAGCGATCCGGATGCAAACTTCGAGCACGACGACTGGGAACGCCCCACTAATTTTGAACTTTTTGACAATGAGGGAAACCTTGAATTCCGGCAAACTGCAGGAGGTAGGATCCATGGAAACTTTTCTTCCAATTGGCCCCGTAAATCATTGCGGCTCGAAGCGCGAAAAAAATATGGAGACGATGGCACTTTTAACTATGCGCTGTTCCCTGGCTTAAAACAAAACCCGTTGGTAGGCACTTCAGAAATTGATGAGTTCAATGCCTTTTTGATTAGGAATTCCGGCAACAATTGGAGGAAAAACCTTTTTCAAGATGCGATGGAACATAAACTGGTTAGTCATCTGGTATGCGATGGACAAGCTTGTAGGCCGATAGTCCATTTTTTGAATGGGGAATATTGGGGGATTATGAATTTGCGCGAAAAACATGATGAATACTATTTTAGTGAACATTATGAAATGGATCCGGCAGATGTTATTATTGCAAATGCCCGCACACAATCTATTTCCTGCGGTTATCCTTATGAATATCAACATTATTACAATCTCGAAAATTTTATTTCCAATAATTCGCTGACTGTTCCTGCCAACTACGATTATGTGAACACACAAATGGATATCGAAAATTATATGACTCATTTTATGATTGAAATTTATGTGAACAATACTGATTTTCTTGGCAATAACCGGAAATTCTGGCGAAAACGCACACCTCAATACATGCCCAATGCCCCTTTTGGCCATGATGGTCGATGGAGGTGGTTACTGTACGATCTTGACATCAGCTTTGCCGATCCCCAATATGATAGGCTAACAATTACCACAACAGGAAATGCAATTTCCACCCTTATTCTGAGGAAACTCCTCGAAAACCAAGGCTTTAAAAATAATTTTATCAATTCGTTTTGTGATAACATGAATACAAGCTTTTTACCGGAAAGGGTCACTCTTGTTATTGACACAATGAAATCCGAAATGAGCCATGATATTACCGAGCACATTGTACGTTGGGATTATGGCCCACTTTCACCCGACCAAAATTGTGATTCGCTTATTGCATTCGCACAGGCCCGTCCCTATTATATGCGGAAACACCTGAAACAGAGGTTCCAACTTTCTGATACATGCATTATTACAGTAAATACCGAATTGGAGAAAGGCCTGATTACAGTCAATTCCGTTAAAGTGGATCAAAACACTGTTGGGATTCAAAACCCTGATGTGCCTTATCCGTGGAGTGGCGTATATTTTCTAAATGTTCCATTGCGCTTGGTGGCAACTGCCAAAGAAGGGTTTGTTTTTTCGCATTGGAGCAACAACGAAGAAAACGACACTATTTACCTGAACCCTTTATCGGATACAACAATGGTAGCTTATTTTGAAGCTGGTGTGCCAACCAATGATGTGTTGGTTATCAACGAAATAAATTATAATTCTTCTCCTGATTTCGATCCGGGAGATTGGGTGGAATTCTATAACCCACAAAACTATAGCTTGGATATTTCGAACTGGTATTTTAAGGATGAGCTGGACACACACTCCTTTATTTTTCCACAGAATACGGAAATCGGGCCATTAGGATACCTTGTTTTATGCGATAATATTACAAACTTTATCAATCTTTTCCCAGCAGTTCAGCATTATGCTGGCAATATGGGCTTTGGGTTTAGCGGAAGTGGTGAGCTGCTGCGTTTGTTCAATAGTGCTGGAACATTGGTTGATACAGTTCATTATGACGATGTTTCACCATGGCCCACTCAACCTGATGGAAATGGCTCAACCCTCGAATTGATAAAGCCAGAACTTGACAACGCGCTTGCGCAAAGCTGGATGGCATCACCTACTCATGGGTCTCCAGGTGCAATGAATAGCCT
>CAIRHD010000196.1 GCA_903878265.1 uncultured Bacteroidales bacterium
AGTTTGCTAAATTTCATTTAAACACAATATTTGAAGGCAAATATATAACTTTTGGTGGTAAGTAGTATTGGATTGCCCTTTTTTGACTATAAGCAAACAAATGTTGCAGGTGAATCGACATATACTCTAAGAAGCGATTAAATATCTGCAAAAGGCTAATAAATTGAGCTAAACAGCCACCCAATGCGGATATCTGTGCAATTGCAGCGGCTACTGTGCGAATCCCTTCACATGGTTCGGGGATAAACAGCAAAAGCCAGCCTTTTACAGGATGGCTTTTCGATTTTAATTTCAAAATGGATTTGGCAAGATTAGTGTTGGGGTGACTGAAAAAGTCGCCCCGACACTTCTATTCACGGGGCGGGCTTATCGGTTGGACCATGAATACAATCCGCATTATTCCTGGGTTTCGGCAACCTTTACAACATACCCCTTGCACCCTGTATAAGCAGCAGCCAGGGTTAACAAAATAAATGTGCCGTTGCCGATGGGCGCACTCGAATCGCCCGGTGCGTGGTTTGTGCTGGAACCTTTAGCCCCTACGCCCGATGGCGGTGGTGGCGGCCCTTGCGCAAAGCTGATTTGGGCGATAGCCATAAATGCAAGTAACAGTATTGAGAGAATATGCGATTTGAATGTCTTTTTCATTGCATGGTTTTTTATTGTTTGTTTCCGGCTGTTTCAGTTGTTTCCGGTTTTAACTTTTACAGGGTTTGGAACCCTGTAAAAGTTGTTCCGGAAGGTTTTTTAATTTATTTATAGTTTTTCCAGAAGCTTATTTGCCGTTTTTATCGTTGGATAAACACCTTGCTTGTGTATGCACTATCTGCTGTTACAACCTTCACCAGGTAATACCCGGTGCTGGCGTTCAGGTTTAATTCGGTAAGGGTATTGGCTGTAAGTTTTTGTTGCAGTAGGGTTTGCCCCATGGTGTTATATACAAACAAATCGCCTTTCAATACAATGCCTTTTGGGTTGGAGAAGTATAGCGTGTTGCCCGAGGCATAAACTACAATAGGTTGTTGCTTTGGTGTTTCGCCAATACCTGTAGTGCCAAACTTGAGCAGGAAACGGTTTGGGTTATCGCCGTTTACGGAAGTAAAGTTGTAGGGCGATTCCGAGATTTTGTGTTCATTCTTGGTTTTCAAATCTACCAGGTATAAGGTTTGGCCAGGGAGGTTCTGCGTAAGCTCGATACTAAAGCTGCTGCTTTGGTTTTTTACAAACCCCATGGGCACAACCATTTCGTCCTTTATTTCCGGCAAGGTGTTGAGTGCAAAAAGTTGGTTTTGGCTTACGCTGTAAAACATAGGTGCAAAACCGGCCATAAAGTAGCTGTCGTGTTCCATATCGAAATCTTCGGTAGAGGCGGGATTGAAATTGATGATGCTTTCCTGAGCGGTTTTGCCTTCAGGGTCGCGGGCTACCAACACGATTTCATTTTCGGAGGCTGAGTTTTTATACCAGGCCGAATCGCTATGCACGCGTGCATCGGCTGGTATTGTAAGGGAGCCTCCACCTGCAACATAAACCATAAAACCGTTTTGTGCCGGAATGATCCCTCCTCCTGCCAATACTTTATAACTTGCAGTGGATTCGTTCCAAATCTGCGGAAAAGCTGCAACGTTTGTTTTTGTCCAAGTGCCTTGCGTCCATTTAATAGCGCTGCTGAACGGATTCCCAACCAGGTGCCAGCCTCTGTTGGTTTTGCCTGGTGTATTCGTAAGGCCTGTAAGCTCCACATTGGCAACATTTAGTATGCCCGAAAATGTTTTTGTGCTTGTTGCACTGTTGGCAACCAAGTACCCTCTGCCAATAAAGAATTCGGTTTCAAAAGAGCCATTCAAACCGCCACCTGTTGCTGTGCGATTAATCCATTCGTTGGTAGGTTCATCCCATTTATAGAAATCATTGCCTGAGCCAGCAGTATGGAAACTACTTATTGCCTGGCTGGCCACCGGGCTGTTAAGGAAATGCCAGCCGTGGTTGGCATCGGTCCAGCCCGCAATATAACGTTCGGCAGTAGCTGAAACGCTTGCAGTGCTGTTGAGTAGAGAACCCGTACCAGCAGCGGTGGATTGAATAAACAAACTGCTTGAATTTGCCTCATTGGCCAATGTTCCGTTCACGGTAAGGAAGCTTTGTGGCTCTATAGTAAGCGAAGCACCTCCTACAATTTTGAGGTTGGCAAAGGTGGCCGGTGTAGTGGCGCTTCGGCTGGTGAGCGTAAAGTTGCCAGCGCCTACAACCACATAATTGCCGCTCTGGCTCACTAAGCTGGCGCCGGAGTTGTATATCCCTTGCGCCATACCTGCCAAAACCATTGCTATGCTTATGAAAAATAAAATGGTCTTTTTCATGATTTTAGTTATTTCTTGTACATCAACTGATTGACAATGGTTTTTAACTCGTCAATTTGTTTTTGCTGTGCTTCGATGGTGGCTTGCTGTTCCTGAATGGCTTTTGTTAAAACAGGAACAAGGTTGCCATACGATAAACCAAGAGTTTCGCCTTTTGCCAGGTCGCCTTCTTTGCCACTGACTACTTCCGGGATAATCTTTTGTACATCTTGTGCTATGAAACCTACTTCGGGGTGGTTGGTTTTATCGGATTTGTAAAAATAGGTAACCGGTTTCAGTTGCATTACCTGGGCCAAACCATATTTTGCCATAGGTTGGATATCGCGTTTCAGGCGGGAATCGGAAGCATCTGTCCAGGTGGTTCCGTCGCACCATGCACCTCCGCCCAGAGTTAGCAAATAAGCAGGGGTAGAAGTACCAATACCTACATTGGCACCACTGCCCAGCACAAGCGAATTACTTGCCCCTACACTTGCATTTGCACCTATTGCGGTGGCATTGGTTAAAGCTGCTGTTGATACATTGGCGTTATAACCTAATGCTGTATTATTGTATCCAGTTGTGTTGGTTTGAAGAGCCTGGTATCCATTGGCGGTGTTCTGGTATCCAGTGGTGTTGGCATAAAGCGCCCGGTATCCAGCGGCAACATTGTAGTATCCAATAGTGTTTGTTTGAAGTGCAAGATTCCCTATTGCTGTATTTTGAATGCCATTACTTGTTGATGTTGGTTGGTTATTGGATAACACATTGTATCCTATAGCCACATTATCGCTGATCCATGCGCCACCATTATCATAAGACTGTGAAGCTAAAGCATTGCTCCCAATAGCCGTATTCCGACCTGCTGTATAGTTGTTTGTAAGCGCGCCAGATCCATTGGATGTATTATCGTTACCTAATGTGTTGTTATAAAGTGCATCAAACCCAGTAGCAGTATTCCTGCTTCCTGTCGTGTTGTGTAGAAGCGCCTCTGCGCCATTGGCTGTATTCGTTTCCCCTGTTGTGTTATTTTGAAGCGCTTTATAACCGTTGG
>CAIRHD010000197.1 GCA_903878265.1 uncultured Bacteroidales bacterium
CCATATCTAGGTTTTCACCTTTGAATTCGTAAATGATGTGCATGGAAGTATAATGTTTTGGGTGTTCCTCAGTCATTTCAGCTTCGACCCTGATATTGAAGAATTCTGGCTCAACCCGCATCTTTTTCAGGATCGAAACCACATCCATTCCAGTGCAACCTGCAAGTGCTGCAAGCATAAGCTCCTTCGGGCGTGCGCCTTCATCGTTACCTCCAACTACCGGCAAAGCATCCATAACTACATGATGACCGCTAACAACGGCATCAAATTTCATATTTCCTTGCCACGATGTATTTACTGTATGTTTCATGTTTTTTCTGTTTTTATTTTGATGCAAAATTACGCCTACTTTTCATCCAATGGTAAAACTTCTTTAGGTTGTGAATAAGCGCTTAGTTGATTTAACACAGCTTTATTGTTGATATAGTTCTTACTTTTGCGTTTTGATCAGTTCAGATATATGAAAACATACTCAACCCTTGATGATTGCGTGCTTGGCGGCCTTGAAGCACCTTGTTTCGGAAACCTGTTGCCCGAGGAAATTGAATTGGTGAAGGACAGTAAAGTTCAGGTGCAGTTCCGAAAAGGCGAAAGCCTTACCAAGCAAGGAGCTTTTGCTTCGAGTGTTTTGTTTGTGGTTGAAGGATTAGTCCGGCAATATATTGTTGGCGACACTAACCGCGATTTTAACTTGCGCATTATCCGAAGCGGCGAGTTTATCGGACTTTCGGCAGCTTTTAGCAAACATACCTATGATTATTCGAGCGTTGCCTTGAAAGAAACATTGGCTTGCCTTATTGAGAAAGATGCCATTGCCGGATTGATAAAAAGTAACGGGAATTTTGCCTACGGCCTGATAAACAGGTATTACGAAAATGATAGTTCGCTCTATTCCACCATTCGGAGCATGATGTACAAGCAAATGCATGGAAGGCTTTCGGATGTGCTGCTGTACCTCGATACCATGCGCTACAACAAGGAAAGTGTTTTTAGCTATCTTTCCAGAAAAGAAATAGCCGATTTTGCAGGGCTTTCAACCGAAAGCACTGTAAAACTTCTCAAAGGTTTTGAACAGGATGGATTGATAAAACTTGTGGATAAAGATATTGAAGTGCTTAAACGTGAAGCTTTGGCAGAGATTAGCAGGAGAGGGTAAGTGGAAATATTGCAAATTTTAGGATATGGAATGTCAACAAAAAGTCCACCCCGAAAAAGTTTCTTTCGCCACAAAGCTTCTAAGCTTGTTCACAATTACTGATTTTGTAACCCATCACCCTCTACCCAAAAAAAGCAGGTTGTATCATTTATTCGATGTAGGCTGTTAGGCTGAAGGCTGTTTGCAAAATCAAATAATAACTATTTACCATCCAAAATAGATATAAAATACTATCAACCAATACCTTACAACTAATATTTTTTTCACCTGAATAGTTATCTGATTTAATAGTAGTTTGTTTCGGCTGGCAATTCGGCAAGCCCATTCTGGCACTCAACACTTCGCGTGATATCTCGCTTATATAAATTGTTACTTTTTGCCCTGTTCTGAACTTGTGGAAGCATCATGTAAAAAGAAAGTAAGAAAAGGAGATGGCTTTCAAGGTAATAAAAACTGTTAGAAGTAATTTTTAATCCTGTTTTTCCACCAAGTAATGAGTCCGCACATCAAATAATATTTAAGCCTTTTGCTTTAATTCCTTCATTCTTGCTACTTTTGCAAAAAGCATCCTTACTAACATTTCCAATCATTGAACTATCTTCAGGTCGATAATTTATCAAAAGCCTACGGCGAAAAAATCCTTTTTCAGAACATCAGTTTTAGCCTCGACAAAGGCCAGAAAGTAGCTTTGATAGCCCGGAATGGCACCGGGAAAAGTTCGCTAATGCACATATTGGCTGGCTTGGATGCGCCTGATTCTGGCAAAATCATTACCCGCAGGGATCTGAAAATTGATTACTTGCAGCAAAACCCACAACTTGATGGGTCAAAAACCATACTCGACACTATTTTCTCGGCAGGCATTGGCTTGATGAAAGTAATACACGATTATGAGTTTGCGCTCGAATCCGTGAAACATAATCCGGGTGCAGATAGCGATAGGCTTTTGACCCGTTGTATGGCCGAAATGGATGCTTCAGAAGCATGGGATTACGAAACACGGGCAAGGGAAATATTGGGCCAATTTGCAATCAACGATTTGACTTTGCTTGTTGGAAAACTGTCGGGCGGGCAACGGAAAAAGATTGCTTTGGCGCGTGCATTGCTCGGAAATCCCGATCTTCTGCTTATGGATGAGCCTACGAACCACCTCGATTTCGAAATGATCGAATGGCTTGAGGATTATCTTTCAAAAGAATCGTTGAGCCTGTTGCTTGTAACGCACGACAGGTATTTTCTGGATAATGTTTGCGACACCATTCTGGAAATGGATCAAAATTCGATTTTCACCTTTAAGGGCAATTACACCTATTATCTGGAGAAAAAAGCGGAGCGGCAACTATCGGAAGATTTATCGACAGAAAAAGCAAAAAACCTTTACCGGACCGAATTGGAATGGATACGCCGTATGCCAAAAGCCAGGGGAACAAAATCAAAAGCCAGGGTTTCGGCATTCGACGACTTGCAAAACAAAGCCAAATTCAAGAGGGACGACAAAAGTATACAGTTCGGTGTAAACGCTAACCGCCTTGGGGGCAAGATTGTTGAAATTAATAACCTGAGCAAAAATTTTGGCGATTTTAAAGCTGTTGACGATTTCACTTATATATTCAAACGTGGTGAAAAAATTGGGATAGTAGGTTTGAACGGCACGGGAAAAAGTACGCTCCTCAATTTGATTTCCGGGAAACTGGCTCCCGACAAGGGCAAAATTTCCATCGGGCAAACCGTTGTGATGAGCTATTACACACAAAATGGTTTGGAACTAGATGAGGACAAGCGCGTTATTGACATAGTAAAAAGCGTGGCCGAGGAAATACAATTACAAAAAGGCAGCATGTCGGCATCACAATTCCTGCAGCATTTCGATTTTTCGTACCCCGTGCAACAAGCCTATTTCAGTGCTTTGAGCGGTGGTGAGAGGAGGCGGTTGTACCTGTTGCTGCAACTTATCCGAAATCCGAATTTCCTAATTTTAGACGAACCCACTAACGACCTCGACATTTATACATTACAGGTACTTGAGGAATTTTTGCAGGATTTTGCCGGTTGTGTGCTCATTGTTTCGCACGATAGGTTTTTGTTAGACAAATTATGCGACCATGTTTTTGTATTCGAAGGCCAGGGGAAAATAAAAGATTTCTATGGCAATTACACCGATTATTATCAATGGCGTATGAAGGAACAGAAACTTGCCCAGCGGACAGAAAAACCTTTAAGAGAGGAAAAGGACTTTAATAAGGAGAAAAAACCATCGTCGAAACCAACCTTTAAGCAGTTAAAGGATTTTGAATCGTACGAAAAGGGCATACAGCAGTTAGAATTGGAAAAAGAACAGGTTATGGGCCGGATGAATTCGGGCCTCGAATCACCCGAAAGCCTTACTAATTTATCAATCCAATACAACAGCCTCGTGCTGCAAATTGATGAAAAAACCATGCTTTGGATGGAATTGGGCGAAATTATTGAAAATGCTGGAGCTGAGGCTTTGCCGAAAACTCAAAAATAAAAAAGCAACAAAGCACTGTTTGGTAATTTGATGTAGTACAATACTTTTATAAGTGGAATCATGATTTGGGCAAGCAAATGGTTCATAATTCCTTCACGCAAGTTTTTTATTAGCAAAGGATTCCACTGACGATAAATCTTTTTTCGGCTCTGTGCCATCCAGAAAATTCAACCAAAATAGCGATGTGCTTTTTTTTAGTGCATATTCAGGAAAATCTGGAAGTAACTGGCTACGAAATCAAATAATTACAGATTTCCCTGTCACTCTATCTCTTCAATCTTACCAATAATCTTCGAAAGGGCTTCGCTGAGTTTTTCCTCGGGAGTGATGATGTTGTAGGTTTCCCAAAAGGCATTGTCGGCATTGTAAGGCTCGTCGGAGAAAACGATGTTGGGTTTTAGCACTTCCTGTCGGGGGAATTTCACCACATTGGCAGTATCAATATGGCAGGTGGCAAGCTCGAGGAAAGTATGGAAGTTATCGTAGGAAAAGTGGCTTCTGAATCGTGTTTTTAAATTTATGTCGCAACGGATATGATTGAGGTAATATTTTCCATTAAATGGCGCATAACTGATTGAGTAATTGATTTTTTCGAGTTTTACGATAAGTTTATGACTCTTTTTCAATATCAGGTTTTCGGCAGCTTTATCTAAAAAATCAGGATTTATTTCAAAATCGGCTCCAAGAATGGCAAAAGTTTCTTTATCAATAAAAACCGTTCCTTTATAAAGTGGTTCCCTTATTGCCTTGTTCTGAACAAAGGTAATTGAGTATGCCGAGGTTTCGTTATACGAAACCAGGTCGGAATAGGTGAAGGCATATTCAATAGGTGGAGTTTGGTCGAGGAAGCCTGGCACAATTTTTACAATATCAAGTTGCAATGCCGATAATATTCCTCCTTTGAGTTTGAGGAAAACGGTATCGCTCAAATCCTGGTTTTGGATTTTCCGCGATTTGAGCAATTTCACTTGATCAGAGCTTTCACTATAACCAATTGGCGATTTGTAAACCTTGAAAACTGCTTCAGAATAACTTATGTACTTAGCGTTTTTCTGAACACCTTCGCGGTAAAAGGAAGTGGTATAAACCGGTTGGAGGCTATTGTTGGTCTTGCGTTGTTCCATGGCTTTCCTTAGCAGCGCCGCTGGGTCGATATAACGGATGATAACTTCCTGCAAGCTGATTACGCGGCGGGCGAGATAAATATCCACCTGCTGCTTGTGAAGCAATTTTATGGGTATCCGTTGGCCAGTATAACCTAAGTGAGACACAACAAGCGATGCGCCCGAAAAGTTGGCAGGGACTTTCAGTGTAAAATATCCATCTTCGTTGGTGATAGTGCCTATATTTTCTTCGACAATACCAATACTGACATACGGAATTACCGATTTATTTTCGTTATCGAACACATGGCCTTTGATAACGATAGTTTTTATACTATCTGTAGCAGGTATTGCTTTCTGCTGTTGCCCGTTGTCTGCTGTTTCTTTTGCGGCGCGGTAAATAAGAATATGTTCGCCAAATACTTTGTAATTGAGTTCGGGATTTGAAAGAATATTATCGAGGACCTGTTTAAGCGGTTGGTTTTCGGCTATTAGCTTTACTTTTTTATCGCTTTCAACAACCTGACTGTCGTAAATAAAAAGGCAATCCGCTTTTTGCGAAATAAGG
>CAIRHD010000198.1 GCA_903878265.1 uncultured Bacteroidales bacterium
AGAGCGCTTCCTTGGTAAGGAAGAGGTCGCGAGTTCAATTCTCGCCGAAGGCTCTGATTTTTAAGTCAAAATCAATACAAATAGTAAATCAATAAACATTAATTAAAATGGCAAAAGAAAAATTCGATCGTTCAAAACCTCACGTTAACGTAGGTACTATCGGTCATATCGACCATGGTAAGACTACTCTTACCGCAGCTATAACCCTTGTGTTGGCTGATAAAGGTTTGTCAGAATACCGTTCATTCGACTCAATCGACAACGCTCCTGAAGAAAAGGAACGTGGTATTACCATTAATACTGCTCACGTTGAGTATTCTACTGCCAACCGCCACTATGCACACGTTGACTGTCCTGGCCACGCTGACTATATCAAAAATATGGTTACTGGTGCTGCACAAATGGATGGAGCTATCATTGTAGTTGCTGCAACTGACGGTCCTATGCCACAAACCCGTGAGCATATCCTTTTGGCTCGTCAGGTTGGTGTTCCTCAGTTAGTAGTTTTCATGAACAAAGTTGACCTCGTTGATGATGAGGAACTGCTTGACCTTGTTGAAATGGAAATCCGCGAACTTCTTACATTCTACGGTTTTGATGGCGATAACGTACCTGTTATCCGCGGTTCAGCACTTGGCGGCCTTAATAAAGAGCCAAAATGGGTTGATAAAATTATGGAACTTATGGATGCTGTTGATAGCTATATCCCTTTGCCACTTCGTGCAAGAGACAAAGATTTCCTCATGCCAATTGAAGATGTATTCTCAATTACTGGCCGTGGTACAGTAGCAACCGGACGTATTGAATCAGGTATTATCCACGTTGGTGATCCTGTTGAAATCGTTGGTATGGGTGCTGAAAAACTGAAATCAGTTTGTACTGGCGTAGAAATGTTCCGTAAACTTCTGGATCAAGGCGAAGCTGGCGACAATGCAGGTTTATTGCTTCGTGGTATTGATAAAGATTCTATCCGTCGCGGTATGGTTATTATCAAACCGGGTTCGGTTCATCCTCACAAACACTTCAAAGCTGAAGTTTATATTCTAAAAAAAGAAGAAGGTGGACGTCATACTCCATTCCAAAACAAATACCGTCCTCAATTCTACTTCAGAACAACTGATGTAACCGGTGAAATCACACTTCCTGAAGGAGTTGAAATGATTATGCCAGGTGATAATGTAACAATTGAAGTTCACCTCATCAGCGAAATAGCAATGACCAAAAACCTTCGTTTTGCTATCCGTGAAGGTGGCCGTACTGTCGGTGCAGGCCAGGTTACTGAAATTCTTGACTAAAAATAAAATTAGGGTGGAATTTCATACTTGGAATTCCATCCCTTGCTTTTTTAATTAATGTTATTAATGTCTGGCCTGTTCCAGGAAACCCTGCAACAGGCTATGGCTATACGGGTGTAGCTCAATTGGTAGAGTGGCGGTCTCCAAAACCGTAGGCTGTGGGTTCGACCCCTACCACCCGTGCAAAATATTAGACCGATATGGCAAATAATAAATTCGTAGAGTACGTCAAAGAAAGTTACGATGAACTCATGCATAAAGTTTCATGGCCAACATGGAGCGAATTGCAGAATAGTGCGGTAGTTGTGTCAGTTGCTTCCCTGATGATTGCACTTGTTGTTTTTATGATGGATAAATCGTTTGAGATAATTCTCCAACAATTCTATTCGTTATTTTAACAAGTAATTGTAATAGAAGTCTGATATTAAGTGGTAACCAACCTTTAATTCACCATCCGGCATGGGCGAACAAGTGAAAAAGTGGTATGTGGTGAGAGCCATCAGCGGGAATGAGAAAAAGGTGAAGATATATTTGGAAAGTGAGATTAGTCGTCTCAATTTACATGATTATATTTCACAAGTGCTTATTCCAACTGAGAAAGTCTATTTGGTACGCAACGGTAAAAAAGTCAGCAAGGAGCGTAACTACTTGCCTGGCTATGTTTTAATCGAAGCTGTACTCACTGGAGAAATACCGCACACTATTCGCAATATCCCTGGGGTATTAGGTTTTCTTGGCTCGAAAGATGAACCTGTACCCTTAAGACAAGCCGAAGTAAACAGGATACTTGGCAAAGTTGACGAGCTTTCTGAGCAAGGCATCGAATTTAGTATCCCGTATATTGTTGGTGAAACAGTTATGGTAATTGATGGACCGTTCAACAGTTTCAGTGGAATCATTGAAGAAATCAATGAAGAAAAAAAGAAACTGAAAGTAATGGTTAAAATCTTTGGCCGTAAGACCCCTTTGGAACTTTCGTTCACGCAAGTGGCAAAAGAATCGTAGGAAGTTAGTTACCTAAACCCGCAAATACAAATCCTTTAAGAAAACAACAAGATGGCAAAAGAAGTTGCTGGATTAATTAAACTGCAAATTAAAGGTGGTGCGGCAAATCCTTCACCCCCTGTAGGACCGGCTTTAGGTTCGAAGGGCGTGAACATTATGGAGTTCTGTAAACAGTTTAACGCGCGTACTCAGGATAGGGCCGGTAAGGTAACACCTGTAGTTATTACTTTTTACAAGGACAAGTCGTTTGATTTTATTGTTAAAACGCCTCCTGTTGCTGTTCAACTCCTTGAAGTGACTAAGCAGAAAAGCGGATCAGCCGAACCCAATCGTAAAAAGATTGCATCGGTAACGTGGGATCAGGTCAAAGAAATTGCCGAGAGCAAAATGGAAGACCTCAACTGTTTCACGATTGACTCTGCAATGCGCATGGTTGCAGGTTCTGCCCGTAGTATGGGCATTACCGTTCAGGGCGAATTCCCTACAAATATGTAAAGCTGGTCGAACGACCAGGCTTTCATGAATTAAAATGTGTTATTACCATTAACCTTACGTGAAATGGCTAAATTGACAAAAAATCAAAAACTGGCTTTAGCTAAATACGACAAGGACGCTACTTATACACTAGCTGATGCTGCACGTATTGTCAAAGACATAACTATATCGAAATTCGACGCTTCCGTTGATATTGATGTACGTCTTGGAGTTGACCCGCGAAAAGCAAACCAGATGGTTCGAGGTATTGTTACCTTGCCGCATGGTACCGGGAAAACAGTAAGTGTTCTCGTGCTCTGTACTCCTGACAAGGAAGAAGAAGCAAAAGCTGCCGGAGCTGATTATGTAGGACTTGACGAGTATATCCAGAAAATAAAAGAAGGATGGACTAACGTTGACGTAATTATTACAATGCCTAGCATTATGCCTAAAGTAGGTGCCCTTGGCCGCATACTTGGTCCACGTGGCCTTATGCCTAACCCAAAAACAGGGACGGTTACTATGGATGTAGGAAAAGCTGTGCAAGAAGTGAAAGCCGGGAAAATCGACTTCAAAGTTGATAAATTCGGTATCATTCATGCAGGGATTGGCAAAGTATCTTTTGAACAGGATAAACTTATTGATAATGCCAAAGAACTTCTGGCAACCATTGTTAAGTTGAAACCTTCATCAGCTAAAGGTACTTATGTAAAAAGCGTCTTCATGTCGAGTACTATGAGTCCAGGTGTACGCATCGATGAAAAATCGGTCAAATAACAAATCCGGTAACAATAAGTACTTGATCTCTAAAGAACAAAAATCGCTATGAGAAAAGAAGACAAGAATCAACTTATCGAAACCTTGACAGAGGAATTGAAAGCGGCTAAATATCTGTATGTTACTGACATTTCGGATATGAATGTTGATAAAACAAGCAAGCTTCGCAGACTTTGTTTCAAAAAGGAAGTAAAGTTGGTCGTAGTTAAAAACGCATTGCTGCAAAAAGCAATGGAAAAGTCCGGCAAGGACTTTGGAACTCTGTACGATGTTCTGAAAGGTCACACCTCAATTATGATTGCCGAACAGGGCAGTACCCCTGCAAAGTTGATCAAAGAATTCAGGAAAACATCTGATAAACCTAAGCTTAAAGGAGCATACATTGAAGAGATGACCTTTATTGGTGATAATCAACTCGATGCATTAATCGCTATCAAGACCAAAAACGAACTTATAGCCGATGTTATCTTAGCGTTGAACACACCAGCACGCAATGTTATTTCAGCATTACAATCCGGTGGGCAAATTTTATCAGGTGTATTAATGACCTTATCCGAACGTCCCGCTTAACAAATAGCCCAGCGTTCAAAAAATGAATTAATCAATAATTGTAAAACACTTAAAACAACAAATAAAATGGCAGACTTGAAAGCTTTCGCTGAACAGTTAGTTAATCTGACAGTAAAAGAAGTAAATGAGCTTGCTCAGATACTTAAAAACGAATACGGAATCGAACCAGCCGCTGCAGCCCCTGTAATGATGGCATCAGCAGGTGCAGATGCTCCTGTTGTAGAAGAGCAAACCGCATTCAACGTAATCCTGAAGAGTGCTGGCCCAGCCAAACTGGCCGTGGTTAAATTGGTTAAAGAATTGACCAGCCTTGGACTCAAAGAAGCAAAAGACTTAGTTGACGCATCCCCAAAAGCAATCAAAGAAGGTGTGACTAAGGACGAAGCTAACGCCCTTAAACAGCAACTCGAAGACGCAGGTGCAGAAGTAGAGATAAAGTAAATATTGCTATTTCGATTACAATTACCGAACAAACTGCTTATCCTAGCTCTACGCTTGGTTAAGTAGTTTGTTTTCTTCCCGATTTTTATGTCGGGATTAATTGTTTAAAAATACTTTGTTTATTTAAATCTTAATCTTCATGACTTTGGCTTCACAAAAAACTGAACGGAGTAGCTTCGCGACATCTAAAATTAAGGCTGTATATCCTGATTTTCTCGAAGTACAAATAAAGTCTTTCCAGGACTTCTTCCAACTGGAGACAAATCCTGACAATCGTGTAAATGAAGGCCTTTTTAAGGTTTTCTCGGAAAATTTTCCGATTACCGATGCCAGGAATAATTTTGTTTTGGAGTTTCTTGATTATTTTATCGATCCTCCTCGCTATTCTATAGAGGAATGTATCGAAAGGGGATTGACATACAGTGTTCCCCTTAAAGCAAAATTAAAACTCTTCTGTACCGATCCCGACCACGAAGACTTCGAAACTATTATTCAGGATGTTTATTTGGGAATGATCCCTTATATGACTCCTAAAGGCACATTTGTAGTAAATGGTGCCGAAAGGGTAGTTGTTTCTCAGTTGCACCGTTCGCCGGGTGTATTTTTCGGTACAAGTTTTCATACCAATGGCCAACAATTGTATTCGGCCAGGATTATTCCTTTTAAGGGTTCTTGGATGGAGTTTACTACCGACATCAACCATGTGATGTATGCATACATCGATCGTAAAAAGAAATTACCTGTAACCACTCTGCTTAGGGCTATCGGATATGAAAGCGATAAAGACATTCTTGAAATTTTTAACCTCGCCGAGGAAATAAAAGTCAGCAAAGCCGGATTAAAAAAATACGTTGGGCGTAAACTTGCTGCCCGCGTACTCCGGACTTGGATTGAAGATTTCGGCGACGAAGATACAGGTGAGGTTGTATCAATTGAGCGTACCGATGTAATTATTGACCGCGAAACTGTCCTTGACAACCACCATATTGATATGATTGTGGATGCTGGGGCAAAGTCAATTCTGCTTCACCGCGATGATATAAATTCACAGGATTTTTCTATAATTTTCAATACCCTACAAAAAGATACTGCCAACAGCTCGAAAGAAGCTGTTGAATATATATATCGTCAGCTGCGTAACGCAGAACCACCTGATGAAGAAACCGCAAGGGGTATTATAGAAAAACTGTTCTTTTCTGACAAACGCTACGACCTTGGTGATGTAGGACGTTACAGGATCAACAAAAAACTTTCACTTGATACTCCGCTCGAAACAAAGGTATTAACCAAAGAAGACCTTATTTCGATTATAAAATATCTTATTGGATTAATTAACTCCAAAACTGATATTGACGACATTGACCACTTGAGTAACAGGCGCGTGCGCACAGTTGGCGAACAGTTATATAACCAGTTTGGTGTTGGTTTAGCCCGTATGGCACGTACCATCCGCGAACGTATGAATGTTCGCGACAATGAAGTATTTACTCCGATGGACTTGATCAATGCCAAAACATTATCGAGTGTCATCAATTCATTTTTTGGGACCAACCAGTTGTCGCAGTTCATGGATCAAACAAATCCACTGAGCGAAATAGCACATAAACGCAGGGTTTCTGCTCTTGGACCAGGAGGTCTGTCGAGAGAAAGGGCTGGTTTTGAGGTTCGCGACGTTCACTATACCCATTACGGAAGGCTTTGTACCATCGAAACCCCTGAAGGGCCAAACATCGGACTTATTTCTTCCTTATGTGTTTTTGCAAAAATCAATAAGCTTGGTTTCATTGAAACCCCATATAAGAGGGTTATTGACGGAAAAGTAGAATTAGCTGAAACTACCTACCTGAGTGCAGAAGAAGAAGAAAACAAGATTATTGCCCAGGCAACTACTGCCATGGACGAATTTGGCGATTTTGTTGAAGATAGGGTTAAGGTACGCTATTTGGCCGATTATCCTTTGATTGAAAAAGGAAAAGTTGACCTTATTGACGTTGCCCCTAACCAAATCGCATCTATTGCAGCTTCGTTAATTCCATTCTTGGAGCATGATGATGCCAACCGCGCACTTATGGGATCGAACATGATGCGCCAGGCCGTTCCGCTTTTAAATCCGGAAAGACCGATTGTAGGTACTGGAATTGAAGGCCGCGTAGCGCAAGATTCACGAGTACTTATTAATGCCGAAGGTGATGGGATAGTTGAATATGTTGATTCTGTTCAAATTATCATCCGCTATGCTCGTCTGGAAGAGGAAAGGCTTGTAAGTTTCGATGAAGATGTCAAAGTTTATAATCTCACCAAATTCTCACGAACAAACCAAAATACCTGTATAAATTTAAGACCTATCGTTCGGAAAGGCGATAAGGTAAAAAAAGGACAGGTATTATGCGAAGGTTATGCAACCCAAGCTGGGGAACTAGCACTTGGACGTAACCTGATGGTAGCCTTCATGCCTTGGAAAGGATATAACTTTGAGGATGCTATAGTAATTTCGGAACGTGTAGTTAAGGAAGATATTTTTACGTCCCTACACATTGAAGAATTTACACTTGAAGTACGTGATACCAAACGCGGTGTTGAAGAATTGACCAACGATATCCCAAATGTTAGCCAAGAAGCTACCAAAGACCTTGACGAAAGCGGACTTATCCGTATTGGAGCCGAAGTTAATGAAGGCGATATCCTTATTGGGAAAATCACCCCAAAAGGTGAAAGCGACCCTACTCCTGAAGAAAAACTCCTCAGGGCAATTTTCGGAGATAAAGCCGGCGATGTTAAAGACGCTTCGCTCAAAGCACCTCCTTCTATGAAAGGCGTTGTTATTGAAAAGAAACTTTTCTCGAGGGTTGTTAAGGACAAAAAACTCAAAGCAAAAGAAAAAGATATTGTCAAGGAACTTGACGAAGAATTTTCGAAAAGCACTTATGACCTCAAACAAAAACTTGTCGATAAACTCACAGTACTTGTAAGCGGTAAAACATCGCAAGGTGTTTACAACAACTTCAAGAACGAGTTGGTACCTAAAAAGGTAAAATTCACCCAGAAAATGCTTGTTGGTATTGATTTTATCAATGTAAACCCCAACAAATGGACGACTGATAAAGATGTTAATGAGCTTATAAAGCAGCTCATCAATAATTTCATCATCAAGTACAAGGAAATCCTGGGTATTTACAACAGGAAGAAATTTGTTGCCACAGTTGGGGACGAGTTGCCAAATGGTATTGTACAGATGGCAAAAGTGTATGTTGCCAAAAAACGTAAGTTGAAAGTTGGTGATAAAATGGCAGGCCGCCACGGGAACAAAGGTATTGTTGCACGTATTGTTCGTGAAGAAGATATGCCTTTCCTCGAAGACGGAACACCTGTTGATATCGTCCTCAATCCGCTGGGAGTTCCTTCGCGTATGAACCTTGGTCAAATTTTCGAGACTGTTCTCGGGTGGGCCGGAGCCAAATTAGGCACTCATTTTGCTACACCGATTTTTGATGGTGGTTCTATTGATCAGATAAATGAACTCATGGTTAAAGCTGGTTTGCCCGAAAATGGAAAAGTATTCCTGTATGACGGTGGAACCGGTGAACGTTTTGACCAAACTGCAACAGTTGGATACATTTATATGCTTAAACTTCATCACATGGTTGATGATAAGATGCATGCACGCTCAATTGGGCCTTATTCCTTGATTACTCAACAACCTTTAGGTGGTAAAGCTCAATTCGGGGGTCAACGTTTTGGAGAAATGGAAGTTTGGGCACTGGAAGCTTTCGGTGCAGCAAACATACTTCAGGAAGTACTGACAGTAAAATCCGATGATGTGGTTGGACGTGCTAAAGCATATGAAGCCATTGTAAAGGGCGAAAACATGCCTATCCCGGGGATTCCAGAATCCTTCAATGTACTTGTTCACGAACTCAGAGGCTTAGGTCTGAACGTAAGCTTCGAATAAATATCCGGCTCCGTATAACATCATGTTGCCCCAGGCAGCATGATGTTATTGGCGGTTAGGTATATTTAAGGTGAATCAACAGTAATTTAAATCGTTAATCCTTTCTTGATATATGGCTTTCAGAAAAGAAAATACAGCCGCTAATAAATTTTCCAGAATCAGGATAAGCCTGGCTTCACCAGAATCGATACTGGAAAGATCAAGCGGTGAAGTGCTTAAACCAGAAACTATAAACTACCGGACATACAAGCCTGAAAGGGATGGTTTGTTCTGTGAACGCATTTTCGGCCCTGTGAAGGACTGGGAATGTCATTGCGGTAAATACAAGAGAATCAGATATAAAGGTATTGTTTGCGATCGCTGTGGCGTTGAAGTTACAGAGAAAAAAGTGCGACGCGAACGTATGGGACACATCCAATTGGTTGTGCCTGTTGCCCATATCTGGTATTTCCGCTCATTGCCTAACAAAATAGGTGCATTGCTAGGAGTCCCTTCAAAAAAACTGGATTCGATTATATATTATGAAAGATATGTAGTTATCCAGCCTGGTATTCTGGCTGCCGAAGGCCTTAAAACCCTCGACTTTATAACTGAAGAAGAATACTTCGATTATATAGACTCGCTGCCCAAAGAAAATCATTATTTAGATGAAAGAGACCCAAACAAGTTTATTGCCAAAATGGGTGCAGAAGCACTTGTTGATTTACTTGCCAGGTTAGATCTGGATCAGGTTTCTTACGATCTTCGTCATAAAGCCAATACCGAAACTTCACAGCAA
Source organism: uncultured Bacteroidales bacterium (assembly GCA_903878265.1). Lineage (GTDB taxonomy): Bacteria > Bacteroidota > Bacteroidia > Bacteroidales > UBA4417 > UBA4417. The sequence goes on from CAIRHD010000198.1 coordinate 9,290, forward strand.
CGCAAAATGGAGGCTCTCAAACGCCTTCAGGTGTATGAGTCGTTCCGTGATGCCAAAACGCGTGGCGAAAACAAACCTGAGTGGATGATAGTCAGGGTAGTTCCTGTTATACCACCAGAACTCAGGCCTTTGGTTCCTCTGGATGGTGGACGTTTTGCTACCAGCGACCTCAACGATTTGTACCGCAGGGTAATTATCCGAAACAACCGTTTGAAAAGGCTTATCGAAATAAAGGCTCCTGATGTTATTATGCGTAACGAAAAACGTATGCTCCAGGAAGCTGTTGATTCACTTTTCGATAATTCGCGTAAAGCTAGTTCGGTAAAAACTGAATCGAACCGTGCGCTTAAATCACTCAGCGACAGTTTAAAAGGTAAACAAGGACGTTTCCGTCAAAATTTACTTGGTAAACGTGTCGACTATTCAGGTCGTTCGGTTATTGTTGTTGGTCCGGAGTTAAAACTTCATGAATGCGGACTACCAAAAGATATGGCTTCTGAATTGTTCAAGCCGTTTATCATCCGTAAAATGCTGGAACGCGGAATCGTTAAAACCGTAAAATCAGCAAAGAAAATTGTTGACCGCAAGGATCCAGTTGTTTGGGAAATCCTCGAAAATATCTTGAAAGGCCATCCTGTTATGCTAAACCGTGCACCTACACTGCACAGGTTAGGTATTCAGGCTTTCCAACCTAAACTTATCGAAGGTAAGGCCATTCAGCTTCACCCATTGGTTTGTACAGCTTTCAATGCAGACTTTGATGGTGACCAGATGGCTGTTCACCTGCCATTAGGAAATGCAGCTATCCTTGAAGCACAAATACTCATGCTTGCTTCACACAATATCCTGAACCCTGCTAATGGTGCGCCAATTACCGTACCATCCCAGGACATGGTTCTAGGCCTTTATTATATAACCAAAGGCCGCAAAACTGAACCAGGGCATATTATGAAAGGCGAAGGAATGAGTTTCTATTCATCTGAAGAAGTTATCATTGCCTACAATGAGAAGAAAATTGACCTTCATGCTTGGATTAAAGTAAGGATTCCTGTAATTGAAAATGGCGAGAAAGTTGAAAAACTTACTGAAACCACAGTTGGCCGCGTACTATTCAACCTTGTTGTTCCTGAAGAATATGGTTTTATAAACCAACTTTTAACTAAAAAATCACTTCGCGATATTATTGGCGACCTACTTAAAAAAACGGGAACAGCGAAGGCAGCTCGTTTCCTCGATGATATAAAGAGTCTCGGATTTAATATGGCTTTCAAAGGCGGTCTATCCTTTAACCTTGGCGATGTACTTGTCCCAAAATTGAAGGAAGAACTGATTCATAAAGCCAATTTGGAAGTTGAAGACGTGATGAACAGCTATAATATGGGTTTCATTACCAACAACGAACGGTACAATCAGATTATTGATATTTGGACCCACACCAATTCTAACCTGACCAAAAAGGTTATGACCGATCTTGCAACTGATAATCAGGGTTTTAATCCAGCATTTATGATGCTCGATTCAGGTGCCCGCGGATCTAAGGAGCAAATCAGGCAGCTTTCGGGTATGCGGGGTTTGATGGCCAAACCACAGAAATCTGGCGCAACCGGAGGAGAAATTATTGAGAATCCAATTCTCTCTAACCTAAAAGAAGGTCTTTCGGTACTTGAGTACTTTATTTCTACCCACGGTGCTCGTAAAGGTCTCGCCGATACTGCACTTAAAACTGCCGATGCCGGTTATTTGACCCGTCGTTTGGTTGATGTTGCACAGGATGTTATTATTTCGGAACCTGATTGTGGAACCCTTCGTGGCCGTGTTACTTCGGCTTTGAAGAAAAATGAAGAGCTTGTCGAGTCTTTGTATGATCGTATTTTAGGCCGGGTTACACTTCACGATATCTATCATCCACACAGTGGCGAATTAATTGCTTCTGCAGGCGAAGAGCTAACCGAAGAAATTTGTACAATTATAGAGGATTCTCCTATGGAATCCGTTGAAATACGTTCAGTTTTAACATGCGAATCGAAACAAGGCGTATGTGCAAAATGTTATGGCCGTAATTTAGCGAGCGGGCGGATGGTTCAAAAAGGAGAAGCTGTAGGTGTAATTGCCGCACAATCAATCGGGGAACCGGGAACACAGTTGACTCTGCGTACCTTCCACGTTGGAGGGGTTGCCGGTGCCAACATTGCTTCGGCTTCGCGTATTGTTGCTAAATATACCGGACGAATTGAGATTGACGAACTTAGATCGGTTGAATATACCAATGCTGAAGACCGTACTTACCAAATTGTTTTAGGCCGTTCTGCCGAAATGAGGATTGTAGATCCACAAACAAGTATAATTTTGGCATCCGGCCATATCCCTTATGCATCAAACCTTTATTTTGCAAATGGTGCAGATGTTAAAAAAGGCGATCTTATTACTGAATGGGATCCATACAATGCGGTTATTCTCTCTGAAGTTGATGGTGTATTGGCTTTTGATAACATTACCGAAGGGATAACTTTTAAAGTCGAGGCCGACGAGCAAACCGGATATCAAGAGAAAATTATCATTGAATCTCGTGTAAAAGCAAAGAATCCTGCAATAAAAATTGTATCGAGTGATGGCGAAGAATTAAAAAATTATGACTTGCCAGTTGGCTCCCACTTACAGATTGAAGAGGGGAAAACCATTAAAGCCGGTGATGTTTTGGTAAAAATCCCTCGTGCTGTTGGAAAAACCGGTGATATTACCGGAGGTCTTCCAAGGGTAACTGAGCTTTTCGAAGCCCGTAATCCTTCCGATCCTGCAGTTGTTTCCGAAATTGATGGTGTAGTTTCTTTTGGGAAGAAGTTGAAACGCGGAAACCGTGAAATCATTATTACTTCAAAAACCGGTGAAGAGCGCAGTTACCTGATTTCTACTTCAAAGCAGATACTTGCCCAGGAAAATGACTATGTACGTGCTGGAACCCCGCTTTCGGATGGTGCTATCACTCCTGCCGACATCTTGGCCATTAAAGGTCCTATGAAGGTTCAGGAATATATCGTCAACGAAATTCAGGAAGTTTATCGTTTGCAAGGTGTTAAAATCAATGATAAACACTACGAAGTAATAGTTAGGCAGATGATGCGTAAAGTAGAAGTTGTCGATCCAGGAGATACCAAATTCCTTGAAGGCGAACTTGTTAACAAAATAGACTTCAACGAAGAGAACGATTGGATTTTTGGAAAGAAAATAGTTGAAGATTGTGGCGACAGTTTTAACTTAAAGTCTGGCCAAATTGTAAGTGCCCGCAAGCTACGTGATGAAAACTCCTTGTTGAAACGGCGCGACAGGAAACAAGTTGAATCTCGTGATGCCAATTCTGCAACTGCCAAACAAATACTGCAAGGTATTACCCGCGCATCGTTGCAGGTACGTAGTTGGATTTCAGCCGCATCATTTCAGGAGACCACCAAAGTGCTCACACAGGCATCGATTCAATCAAAAAGCGACGAATTGTTAGGCTTGAAAGAAAACGTAATTGTGGGCCACCTTATTCCGGCAGGAACCGGTTTGCGAGAGTATGAACATCTTATTGTGGGTTCTCGTGAAGAGTATAACAGGATGTTGGCTTCAAAAGCTGAATAATCGATAGTTCAAAAACTAATATCAGGGAAACTGTATCAAGGCAATTGATTGGTTTCCCTGATATTTAAATAGTTACAAAATAAACTTCCATAGAAATGAACGATCCTAATAACCTAAATCAAAACCAGATAAACATTGAGCTTTCCGATGAGGTTGGCGAAGGTATATACTCAAATCTGGCAGTAATCACTCATTCCAATTCGGAGTTCGTGGTAGATTTTATAAAACTCATGCCCGGTGTCCCGAAAGCCAAAGTTAAATCTCGGATAATACTTACACCTCAGCATGCTAAGAGGTTATACCGTGCTTTAAAAGAAAATATTGGCAAATTCGAGGCAATACATGGTCCCATTAAAGAAATGGAAGGTGGGGATTTCCCGTTTCAACTGAGCGGTCCTGCAGGACAGGCATAGGTGGAAAAAGGGTTATTTACAATAAAAAAGAGGTTTCAACTGAAACCTCTTTTTTTGTATGGTTATTAGAAAATCCCTGTAGAGTTCTAAAAATTGGATTGTTTAAAACGCTCTATGAAATTTTGAGAACTATTGTGAATGGTAACGCACCTACCTAGTTTCCCGGATTTCAATCTTTAATTTTGTTTAAAGCTAAATCGGAATAATAATACAGCAAGCAATCGCAAAATATTAGCGATTGACCAAATACCTGAATATCAAATACGACTGCTCATTATTTAGTTTAGCTTTAGGGACCATAACTTCGAGGGTTTTTTTCCATCCTATATCGGATTTGCTGCTGAGTTTTGGCAGTTTATGGCATTTCCCACAATTGTTCAGGTATAAGTCGTGGCCTTGTTGTAGTTCAACAAGAGTGGCTGGCTCTACTTTGTTTACATTTTTCTCACTCGGCACATAAAGTTGTGAGGTACAAGCAACGGTAGCCACAAATAATAATGCAAAGAAAATTGGTTTCATAAGCTTAGTTTTTTTGAAAGTAAAAGTAATTGTTTTTTTTGAAATATGTCCTATTGTGTAAACGCTCATTTTTTAATTTCTTCAATTGGCTTAATAGTTATTACAATGAATTCAATTTATTGATTAACAAGCCAATAAAACCTAGATCATTAAAAGCAAAAACAGCAACTTTCAAGAAGGTTGCTGTTTTTAAAACTCTAAATAGGATAACTGAAAATGATTAAACGTTAAACAACGAATTCACAATCGGGTCGTTTTTACTGGTACGGTCGTCAATACGTTTGTCCATCATAAGCGGATACACACACTCATCAATCAAAGCCTGACTGGTACGGGTGGTAACTTTGTAGGAGCGGCCGGCTGCGGAGGTCGATTCGTATGAGAAATCCCATCCTAATACCATTACCCTGGTGCCGCGGCTGTTAATCTTTTTGATAAGGGGAACATAATCAGTATCGCCTGCGATAATAACAATTACGTCAAGTTGCTTAACAAGTGTAAGTTCGTAAGTTTCGAGCGAGAACCAAACATCGATCCCTTTTTCTTCGGCATCACCGGTACGCGAATCAACCAAGAGTGGGTAATTGTGCGTGGTAATGCCCTCATACATAAAAATGTCTTCGATACGACGCTCATTTGTCATTTGCGTCAAACGATAAGATTCGTCGGGGTACTTTTTCTCTAACTGACTTGTTGAGTAACGCCCGCGAAACCAATGTGTTTCAACTACCTGGCAATAACGTTTCTCGGAGTTTTCAAGTTTTGAAATCTCATCGCGTAGAAATTCTGCTAAACCATTAAAGTTGATTGTGCTTTTTCGTTCATGATGATACCGATAATACGAGTTTACTTTCAAAAAGAAAGTGCCATCGATGAACAATCCGATTTTTTTAATTTTTTCTTCCATTGCAATCGTATTAATAATTATTAAAAAATAGGTCGTGATATAAAATTAATCAATATAACAACAACCTTTTAAATTTGTTCATGCTCTTCAAGCAGCATTTGTGGGTGATTGTTTTTTTTGAATAGCTAAAAGTATTCATAGTTAGTGTTACTTATGCCCCAATGAAGATTTGCAAATTTAAACTTAATTTGTTAACAACCTAACTTTATAAAAAAAATCTTTTTAAATCTTTTCTCAATAAATATTTTATTAATGTGCTGGTGTAATATTTGTCGAAAAATAGATACAAATTGCCTTTTTAAACTACCTGCGATTCTGAGCCAAAGGTATCTTTCTGAAATACGAGACACGGTAAATGGCATAAATCCAATAAGTTGTCGATATTTTATATAGCTCTGCATTAAGCTTTTGTCCGATTTTCTGGCAAAAAACTGTAGATGTAATATATAGTGTAGGCCCGTCCTTAGACAGTATTAAGTTTAGGTAAAACTATTCCATAAGGCTAATATGGAAATATAAAATTCCTATAAAGCTTGCGCTTTTTATTCATTTATTGCCAATTTTTAATGAGATTTTGAGATCGCTGGACTAATTTGGTACTATAATTCCCATACTGAGCTTGACGAAGTATCTAAACAAAAGGACAAGGAGACTTAAGCAAACACCAAACAAAAGGACATGAAATTTTTCCGCCACATCAAAATAATATGTAGCCGAAACAATTGAAATGAAATGGAAAACTGCCGTAACTTTGCAAAAACTTAGATAAACCAAGATGCAAAAACTATTTTATCCAATCTTTTTCACCTTTTGTTTGATGTGCTTTAACGAAACTGTTTATTCTCAGGCTCCTGCCTCTGTAAAACATGGGCCATTAGGCGTTTTTATCTTCTTGGGCAAAGAAATCCCTTCGGGCAAAAGCATTGTGAGTTATAAAATCGAACGTTCGGATGACAGCGTACATTGGAAAATGATTGCCGAAGTGAAAACGCCTTCAGGATTCGATGCCTTTAGGGCAAAAGTTGAAAAGGCCAAAACATTTTTCCCTTCCCAGCCTTTGCCACCGAAAGAAAAACTCAACGAACTTTATTCTAAAGCTGTTGCCTTCGGAAATACCGATTCATTGAAAGGGATGCGACTTTTGTTACCTATAAAGATCGCTCTGGGAATTATGTATTACGATACCACAGCCCCCCCAAAAAATACCTGCCGATATAGGATCAACAGCATTAAAACATCTGGCGATTTGTTGCAAAGTATTGTTACCGATACCATTTCCTTGCCATATCATGCTGTTTACGATACAATTAATTACAATGAAAGCAGTTACAACCAAAACTCGGTAATGGTGAAATGGAAATCCATGGGCAAAAATCCTGCTCCATTGTTCATGGTTTACAAGTTCAAAAACAATGTACCGGCCATTGCAACTGGTACAACTGCACGTTTTTCGATAAACGATACCACCTATTACACCTACACCGATACCACTCTTAATAAGAACGATGCAGCCAAAGAAATGCAGTATTTTATTTTGCCGTATGATTATTATGGGAATTCTGGGAATTCGTCGCAAGTGGCTGTTATTACGCAGGATAATTTTAATAAAGGCGGATTCATGCGCAACCATATTTCGTTTAAGCCTATGTTATCAGGGATTCAGGTTTGCTGGCATTTCAGTGATCCGTTTACGGTAAAAACTTTCGAAATATACCGCAGCGAAAGCGAAAAAATCGGATTCTGGAAACTGTCTGATGTAGCAGCTTCCGATACGGCATTCCTTGATCAGCAAATTTGGCCCGAAAAGACATATTATTATTATATTCAGGTTGTTGCAAAAGCTGGGAAACGAACAAAACAAAGTCCGGTTTTGATGGCCAAGGTTCCTGGAATTGGTTTTAGCGAAAAGCTCAACGTTCCGGCACTTTTACAGGTGGCCATGGCTGATAATAGAATAAGACTGATAGTTGAAACAAAAGATACCGCCGCTACGCATTTGCGGATCTACCGTGGCGAAAAAGGGGCTTTGGTTGCTCTTCCCAATTTGGTTGAAATAAACAAATCCGCCTTTGTGGTTTTTAACGATTCAAGCCTAAAACCACATTACCAAGTTGATGTTTTTTATGCTGTCCGTAACGAAAAAAATGGTTCAGGCATAAGCAATTTATCAGAGGAATTGCCTGTTGCCAGTAATGGTGACTCCAATGAAGCCACCTATTTTTATGCTTATCCGGATAAAGGGAAAATAGAATTGTACTGGGACGATGTGCTAATAAGAAATAATAATTATGTTTCCTATTCACTGTTAAGGCAATATGGAACTGCAAACAGCAAAACGCCGCTTATGGTTTTGGCCGAAAATTTAACGCTAAGTAGTTTTACCGACACGAACGCACATAGCGGAAACCAATATACATATATTCTGCGATTGGTGGAAAAGTCTGGAAACGGTGATAAAACGTACAAGGTTACAACTCCGGCAGGCATTGAAAAATAAGGTAAAGCCAAGGGTTTTACTGAAATGGATTAGAAGTAGGGTGGAGATAGTTTGATCTTTGGACAATATGAATCAAATATCCACCAACGATTTCTGGAAATACTACTGCTTTCAACAGCATCATTCTATCCACACAATTACTAAACACATACATTTTCAAAATTGTACGATTCTTGAAAAAGCTTAAAATAGTTGCTGACGAAAAAATTCCATTCCTCAAAGGGGTTCTTGAACCTTATGCTGATGTTAGGTATCAGGCAGGCAGCCTTATTACAAAGGAAAGCATTATGGATGCTGACGCACTCTTAATCCGCACCCGCACCAAATGCAACCATAAATTGCTTGAAGGCACTTCAATTATGTTTATTGGCACAGCCACAATAGGTTACGATCATATTGATGTTGATTATTGCAAATCGGGAAATATAACTTGGGCAAATGCGCCGGGTTGCAATTCAGCTTCGGTGCAACAGTACATTGTTGCTGCACTGTTAGAAATTGCGGCAAAAAACGATTTTAGCCTGAGCGAAAAAACGCTTGGTATTGTAGGCGTTGGAAATGTTGGCTCATTGATACACAAAGCGGCAGTTTGCCTTGGCATGAAAGTGAAACTTAACGATCCTCCACGATCACGCGAAAAAGGAGCTTACGGTTTTGTTTCACTTGATGAAATACTCGAAACATGCGATATTGGTACTGTACATGTGCCGCTTAATCGGCTTGGTTTAGATAAAACCTTTCATCTTTTTGATTCCGAAATGTTCCGGAAAATGAAAGCAGGTTCCTGGCTCATTAATTCTTCGCGCGGCGAAGTTGTGGAAACCGAAGCTTTAAAGAAAGCCCTAACCACTGGAAAATTAGCAGGTACAGTATTGGATGTTTGGGAAAACGAACCTGAAATAGATCTGCAACTTCTAAGCATGGCTAGTATTTCGACTCCCCACATTGCTGGCTATTCAGTTGATGGCAAAGCTAATGGCACAGCTCAAATAGTTAAATCGTTGAGTTCATTTTTCAACCTTCCTATACACGATTTTTATCCATCCACTATCCCACAGCCTGAAGTACCTGAATTAATGATAGATGGATCTGGTAAAACTCCGCTTCAAATCGTATATGAGGCGGTACTCAGTACCTATCCGATAATTAAAGACCATTCCCGTTTGCAAAGTTCGCCACTAACTTTTGAGCTACAAAGAGGACAATATCCAGCAAGGCGCGAATTTGCAGCCTATAAACTCCGCCCAATAAACTGCAATCCAGAAACGCTTGAAATGTTGGCAACTTTGGGATTTGAAGTTGTTTCATAGTGTTTTAAAAGTTGGGGCATTTCAGGCTTGCACAAAAAACCTATGGATAAACTGCTTAATCCATTTTGATAAACTTCCCTGATACCTTTTGTTGAGTTGTGCCTAACTGATAAATATAAACCCCGGGCCTTAGTGCGCCAACGTTTAAGCGTATCCCACAATCATCGTTTAATTCGAAAACAGCACCCGAAACCATCAGCCTTTTGCCATCAAGACTATAAATTCCAAGATTAATATTGCTCTTTTTGTTGCATTGGAAACGGATGGTAAGCCATGTTTTTACTGGGTTTGGAAACAAAACAGGCTTCATGTCGAAGTCCTTTTTGTGATTATTGATATGAAAATAGTTGGGATTAAATTCAATGGCACCAATATCAGGCGAATTTCCATACATTCTCGGGTTGTGGTATCCATCAAAAACAATCCCTTTAGTGTTGCCATAACCTGCATCTACCAGCGGTGAGCTTGCCAATAATGCGTAACCTGAAGCCTCAAATCCCGCGTTGTCGGTATTTCGCGAAAAATAATTGTTGCAAACAAGCACATCAGCTGTGCTGTCGGGAAGCATCACATACGAATCTTCACCTTTAAAGCTGGTATGTAAATGTTCGTAATAGTCGTAAGTACCTGGGCTGATGATAACATTGGATGCAATAATGCTGCCTTTGCTCAATGTGCTCACAAACCTGATCCCGTCTGATTTTGGGTTAATAATGTCGTTGTGCATGATGTAAAATGCCGAATCGGCCTCCACGGAAATATCGGTAACATAAATGCCATATTTCATTTGGGACGTATCAAGTGGTAAAAAAGTGCGGCCGGCATCAACAATTATATTGTTAAAAATACGGTAGCCGCCTAAGCCGTGGCTTTCGATCCCGCCACCTTTCCCCTCACTGATAACATTATTGTAGCAATCGCACTTGGAGCCACCTCCAAGCATTATCCCCGACATTTGCCCGAAGCTTTGATCCTGGCTATCGTACATGATTAAATTATCATATATCTGGCAATCGGTTGAGGCCGAACTGACTTGAATGCCATCCCAACCGGTATATTTGATGATATTATTGTAAATCCGCACCCCATCCAATAAACTTGGGAGCAACAAAGTATCCTCGCCGTTGCAATTTACGTTTTGGCCAAAGTATTTCGTGCTGCCAACATACATCCCTTCATCGCCAACATTGGCTATATAATTGTCGTGGATCAGCGTATTGTACTGTGTAAAATTGCCCCTGTTTGAGGTGAACGAACAGTCGGGATCTGTTTTTGCATAAATACCGCCAATCGAAGCATTTTCGATGGAAACGTGGTCTATTTCAAAATCGGAACTCAAATCGTTCACCCCGATTCCAGCACCATTAAGGACACGGGTTATTTTAAAACCATAAAACTCGTTTTCGCTTCCGCTGCCTGTGAGCCTTACAAACCTGCAATTTTGTATCGAAATCCCAAAGTAGTGATCTGTGTGGATGTTAACAGTACCGCTTTTATTCATAAAAACTATGGGTTTGCCTTGCTCGCCATAAAAATTCCGGATTAGGATATAATCGCGGCTGCCGGGTTCAAAAAGTATCGTATCGCCTGGCTTAACCATATTGAAAGGCGACGCAAGGGCATCAACAAAAGTTAAAAGGGTATCAACAGTAAAGCTTGTAGGGGAAGCGTGCAGTTTTGGAGCGAAAGCTAATCCGGTTGCCAAAATCAATAACCATACACAAATTAACTTCATAAAACACTTATTTATCCAAGGGGAACCTATTTGTTCATTTGTAACTATTCTGGGGTTTAACTTATAGGGGTTAGGAGTTGGGGTTTAGGGGTTAGGGTTCACCAATTTTATGCGAAATTGTTGATTAAATCAAGATTTATTGGATTAGCAAATTCCTAACAGCCTACAGCCTAACAGCCTAAATCGAATAAAAGGTACATTCTTCGTTTTACAGGTGCAGGGTGAATAGTTACGTTCATTTTAATTTTGACCTCAATGCCATGTTAGGGAAGAGGGTGAAAACTGTAGGAATAATCTTCCACAGCCATCCCACAAATCGATTTTTCTGTGGCCACATTTTCATCACACCAAAGGTTGAAGCTATATGCAGTAAGAAATTACGTGTTACATTCCAATCCACAGGCAGAAAAGCCGTTGTGGCAAACAGCACATCGAAACCTACCGTAACGCATCACCTTTGTGTGGCAACTTGCGTTTAATGCCTGACTATCCAAATCTGCTTTTGGTTCGTTCATTTTCAATTGAATCTTATGATTAGAATGCCTTTTATTTTTTTTCGATAGCTTTCCCCGCCTATCGAATCATTTGTTTTGTAATTGTTTAACAGGATAACCAAATATCCTTTTTTGGTTGCCCTGCTCATCTATTGTTATGAAAAAATCAGATTCGATAAAGTATTTGCATTCCCAATCGAATCCAAATTGAGTGGGTGTATCAATAAGTCTATATTTTTGTTTCTCCCCATCTTTTACCAAGCATATTGCCAATTGGTCATCTTTATCCAATATCCATGCATCGCCAGTTTCTGTTGAAAATAAAATCAATCCCCCTAGCCTAACTACTCTTCCATCACACTGATATGCTCTTTTAATTATGTACTCAATTTCTTTTTTGATATCCGTTTTCATAACATTGTCATTAAGTTTTCAAGTACTATTGTTTATTTTGGCATTGTAGAAATGATGTTTAATGTTATTTCATGAATGTTGCATTTGTAGTTTTAGCGTGTTGACTAATTGCTGAAGCTATCACAAGTAGCGATTGGGTGTTACTTCGCCATCAACCAACACGGATGATTGCGAGGCAGAAGAGGCTACAAATATACGCGAAAACCAACTATTTGTTATAGCGCTAATTGCGGCGGTTACATATTATTTTGATGTACTGGCTTAATACTTGAAGAAAAAAAATGATCAGAAATTATTTCTAACATGGTCTTATTACTTTTAATACATTCTTATTTTCTTGCTTTTTGCCCGATGTTTCGAAAAGCTCATTCGGTGGCAAAAAGTATCAATTTAGCAGAGCGGTCTCAAAAGTGCCATTAAAAATAAGCAATGGGTGAAAAAAAATCAAGGCTTTATAAGAATATGCCAGCGGCTCTTAGTCAAGGTATGTGCTGAAGGCATGAGTGTAAGAACAACAGGCAGTATGCCAACTGCCTATACCTACCTCCGAACTACCAACAGGCAGTATGTGTACTGCCTATACCTACCTCCGAACTACCAACAGGCAGTATGTGTACTACCTATACCTACCTCCGGACTACCAACAGGCAGTATGTGTACTGCCTATACCTACCTCCGAACTACCTACAGGCAGCAAAAAGGTGGTTACAGGCAGGGCTAACCCTGTATGTAACCACCCCAAACGGCAGTATAGTGTGGCTAAGCCCTTTTTAAAATACGGCTTCGCCCAGGCTGTTGTTAAACATTTTTTTCCTTCACGGCTTTAGGCTTGCCGGGAAATTTCTGGTTCAAATCCTCATAAATCATTTTTGCACCAGGCACATTTTGTTGAGACAACAGCTTGATATTGCGATAATAGGCAATGGCCGAATTGTACAAGTCGGTGCCTAACAATATTGCGGTGTCTTCCATGCCGTTTACAACTGCATTTAGCCGGGCAATACGCGGCATAATGGCCATGCGTGCCTTTAAATCCTTGTCGAACTCTGCTACATTGATAAAAGCAGGCACCAGCTCGGGCTTGCTCACCATGTAAACGCTAATTTTCGAGATCCATACCTGGGTGCCCTCGGCCACCCTGCCGTATTGTTGCCTTTCTTCGGGCTGCAACGCGATTACCTTGCCTTCCAGTATCGCTTCGATAGATGCTAAATTCTGGTCTATTTGAGCAACTTCAGCTTCCGAAAATTCCAATGAAATCAAATCGTCTAATGCCATAATGTTTAGGGGTTAAGTGTAATTTGTTTTGGTTTATTGTTGTCTGTGTTGCAAATATAAACAGAATTGTTTGAGCTATGCAAAGATGTTAAAATAATTTTCCCAATTATACATCAAGAGGGATAAATTGCCGCGTATTTTCTTGGTTTAACCATTCTTTGTGGCCATTTGTGTCATGGTGGCTTAGAGGCGTTTCTTCATTTTAGGGTTCTCGGGGCGGGCTTATCTCTTCAAATGCTTTTTTATCAATTTTATCAATTCGTCCCTGTCGATTGGTTTGGCAATATAGTCGTTGCAGCCCGCTGCTAAAGCTTTCTCCCTGTCGCCGGTAAGCCCATAAGCCGTTTGCGCAATTATTACCACATCCTTGTTGAACCCGCGTATTTGTTGCGTGGCTTCGTACCCGCCCATTTCAGGCATTTGTATATCCATCAATATCAAATCAATGTCGGGATTGTTGCGCGCAACTTCCACGGTTTCTGTGCCTGAGCGCACTTTTACTATTTCTTTGCCAAACATCTTGACTATGATGCCTATCAGCTTTTCGGATGTTTCATCGTCCTCGGCAATAAGTATTTTAAGGCCCGAGACTGGGGTATTGGGCTGGGTTCCAGCGGCAATGGCCTGACTGTCTTTTTTATCTTCCGTTTGGGTGTTGTATGGCAAGGTGAAATAAAAAGTGGAGCCTTCCCCTTCTTCGCTTTCCACCCAAATTTCGCCACCAAGCATTTCCAAATAGGCTTTCGAGATGCTCAATCCGAGGCCTGCACCCTGAAAAGCCCTTGTATCGGAGATGTCGGCCTGTATAAAACGTTCAAAAATGGCTGACTGCCGATCCTTCGGGATGCCGATGCCCATATCTTTTACATAAAATTGCAGTAGATACAAGGCATGCCTTGTATCTGTATCTGCAATTGGAGACAAGGCGTGCCTTGTCTGTACCAGATTATATCCGAATTCTATGATACCCTTTTCGCTGTATTTAATGGCGTTCTTTATCAGGTTGGTCAGTACGGCATACAGTTTTTCGCGGTCGGTGCTTATGATGGCTTCTTTGGAGAGCAGGGTAGTGTTGAAAAATAGTTTCATGCCTTTGGCTTCTACCTCGGGCTTGAAAAAAGTGTACATGTATTCGACCTGCTCGTTAATGTTCGATTCCTTTATGTTCAGTGTCATAAGTCCAGCTTCTATTTTCGATATGTCCACAATATCGTTGATGATGTTGAGCATGCGCGCACCGCTTTTCTCTATTATGCCTATAAACTCCTGTTGCTCGTCGCCACTAAGGTCGGGTTGTTTTAACAAGCTGGCAAAGCCAAGTATGCCATTCATCGGGGTGCGGATCTCGTGGCTCATGTTGGCTAGGAAGGCTGATTTAAGGCGGTCGCTCTCCTCGGCATGTTCCTTGGCGGCAATCAATTCCAATTCCACATGCTTGCGTTCGGTAATATCGGCATTAAAGCCATACCAAGTAATACTGCCATCGGGCAATTTCTCGGGCGAGGATCTTGAAAAAATCCATTGGATGGGTTTGCCCGGTATCTGAACCCTGAACTCGCAAGTAAAGTAGGTTAAATGCTCAGCCGAATATTCAATAGCGTTGATAACCATTTCAGCATCATCGGGGAAAATCACATTGCCAATCGGGGCAAAATCGTCGATAACATCTTCGGGCGAACAGCCAAAAATGTTCTTTATGCCTTCTGAAGCTATAGGCACATGATACGTCCCATCGGGTCGGCGTGTAAATTGAAAGATCAAATCGGGCAAATTTGCTGAAAGCTTCCTAAACTGTAGGTCCTTTTGACGGATCTTTTCTTCAGCCAGCTTGCGTTCGGTAATATCAATAACAAAAACCGACAACCCAATTATGGTGTTGTTCTCATCAAATATGGGGCTATATCTATCTTCATAATAGGCTCTTGTTAAGTTTTCATCACCATATTCTTCTGTCAAAACAAATTGTTCGCCAACCAACACTTTATCGAAATTGGCCTTTGCTTTTTCTCGGTCAATTTCATTACTGATAAAGCTGAGCATATTGCTTCCCTTTTCAATTTCGGCTCCCCAAATTGCTTTCATGGTTTGTTTGTGAAGCAGGGTAAAATCGAGGTAACAATAATTTATATCCAGGGCAAAAACAATGATGCCTTGAGGGCTTTCGAGTATGGCTTTTTTCAGCAATGAAAGCTTGTGGTATTTTTCACGCGATTCGTACAATACCGTTTCTGCCAGCTTGCGTTCGGTAATATCCCGGATCACAACAAGGGTCCGATTCGTCAAACCCTGTTGGAATTTCGTCCCGTTCATTTCACCGATAAACAATGAACCGTCTTTACGTTTTAATGTAAATTCGTGGTTGCGTTTTCCTGTATCATTTTCTATTGTATCCCTAAACACTGCTAAAGCTCTGGGGATTTCTGGTTCATCGACAAAATCAATGAAATTATGGCCACACATTTCTTCGGGGCTATATTGAAATAGCGTTTTGGAAGCTGATGAAGCATAAGTAATAATACCCCTGGAATCCGAAATTGAAATCAGGTCGTTTGTTTGCTCTGTGATGGACCTGAATTTTTCTTCGCTTTCTTGCAGCACCAGTTCAGCCTGCTTGCTTTCGGTAATATCGTTGATTACCCCAACCAGGAACTTGTTTCCGTCAGGGTCGGTGTACAACGTTTTTCTTGTGATTACGGTCCTGATATTGCCTTTTCCATTGGTAATAAATTCTTCGTTGATGTTTTCTTTTCCTGTTGTAAATACTTCCTCATCTTTGGCAAGGAAAACCTTCATTTGCTCTTCGGGAAAAATTTCATACCCGGTGGCGCCGATAAGGTCTTCGGACGGCATCGAAAGCAAGGAACACAAAGCATCATTTACCAAGCAGAATTTATGGTTGGAGTCTTTTACAAACAAAGGGGAAGCTACCGTGTTGATAATCCTGTCCAAATATTTCTTCGATTCCTGCAAGGATTTTTCGGCCTGTTTGCGTTCGGTAATGTCAATAAACGCTTCGAGCATGGCTTTTTTGCCCTTGTACATAATACCAGTATGGTATATCTCAAAGTATCTGCCACCCAATACGCCCTGGGTTTCAATGGTTTTGGTTTCGCCAATTTCAACGCCGCCATGCAAGGGGCAGTTGGAACATTGTCTTTTATCGTCGCGGTACATTTCCCAGCATTTTTTACCTTGCAGTTGTTCCCCAACTAGTTGTTGCATAGCATCGTCAACAAAGAGGATGTTCCCAAACTCGTCCACTATATCCATACCAAAAGGGATGGTTTGCAACAGCAATGCATTAAACTCGTTGCTTTCGCGAAGTGCCACCTTCGCTTGCTTGCTCTCTGTAATATCTACTACTGTAACGTTGCAGTGTTCACCATTTTCGGAAACTATGCCGGTAAGCAACACATCCATGGGCATTTCGCCATCCTTTAACATCACGATTTCACAGGTTTGCTTGACCGTGTTTTGAAATGCTTTTTCGAGAAAGAGGTTGAAAACTGGGCATGTTTCGGGAGAAACATGTACGGCAAACCGGCTGTTTATCAGCTTGGAGCGATCCTTGCCAAGCATGACAGCAGCGGTGAGGTTCAGCTCAAGCATGTTGCCTTCTTCCGACAGCGAAAAGTACCCTGATGGGGCAAAATCATATAATTCGGTGTATCGGCTTATGGCAGCATCGGCGATTAGGCGTGTACGCCGGAGTTCCTTGTTCTGCATTTCCAATTCCACCTGATGAACCTCAAGCTCATGGATGAGTTTCAGCATTTCGGTTTGGGAACGGTTGGTGAGCTGCTGGGTTGGTGTGCTGCCACCGAACGAAGTTGAAAGGTTGATGGCGTTTTGGTTCATTGACTCTTCTGCTTGCTGGCGCAGTATTTCGGCTTCCGATTTTTCATCTTCTTTCATTGTGATTCCCATTTAATGGATAGAGCGGCGAAAGATACGAAATATTTATAGTTTGTGGTTTTTACAATACCCATTTTATGCCATTAGTCAACAGCTAACAAATTGAAAAGAAAACGACCCTGAGATAGCCTATAAGTTTTGTAAATTTGCTAAAAAATGTACGTATGCTTATTGCAAATCCAATATATGATTTAGTTTTTAAAAATTATTGAATGGTATAAATCCGGGTGCATAAACTGAAATAGCCGCTTCAAATAAACCACTAAATGCCATGTAAATTAAGGCAATCAATATTTTTTATATATTTACGGCTGATATTCAAAATGAAGTAATATTTTTGTGGTATCGCTTACAATTAATTAAACAAGGAAATGGGTAAAAAACCGCGTCTTTCATTCTGGCAAATCTGGAACATGAGTTTTGGGTTTATGGGCATCCAATTTGGTTTTGCACTGCAAAACGGGAATGCCTCTCGTATATTGTTAACCTTTGGTGCCGAGGTGGATCACCTCAGTTGGTTTTGGCTTGTGGCTCCTATTACCGGCATGATAGTGCAACCGATTATCGGTTTTATGAGCGACAAAACCTGGTGCAGACTTGGTAGGCGGAGGCCTTATTTTCTGGTAGGAGCGTTGTTGACCAGCATTGCACTTGTATTGATGCCCAATGCGCCACATCTTGCCTCGTTTATTGCACCCATGTTTATTGGGGGCGGTTTACTGATGATAATGGATGCTTCTATCAATATTTCGATGGAGCCTTTCCGCGCTTTGGTCGCAGATAAACTGCCAGTCGAACAGCATACTTTGGGGTTCTCGGTCCAAACTTTACTGATCGGGATTGGAGCCGTGGTTGGGTCGTGGCTGCCTTATATATTGGGCAACTGGTTCGGAGTTTCGAAGGATGCCGGTGCAGCAGGACTTGTGCCAAATAACGTTACCTACTCATTTTATTTCGGTGCTTTTGTGCTGCTGTCAACCATTTTGTGGACAGTTTTCTCAACATCAGAATATCCACCCGACGAATTGGTGAAAAATGCCGAGGTGGAAGAAAAACCTAAAAAGTTTTTCATCCCGCCTATCATGATAAAATTGTTGCTTGTACAGTTTTTTAGTTGGTTTGCCTTGTTCTCGATGTGGGTTTATACCACACCAGCAGTTGCCTTGAAATTCTATGGCACCTCGGATCCAAATTCACCCGCTTTTCAGGAAGCAGGCAACTGGGTAGGGATACTTTTTGGGGTTTACAATGGTGTTTCGGCCATAATAGCCATGCTGCTGCCGGTGGTTGCAAAACGACTTTCGAAAAAAGTCACTCACGCCATGGCTCTTAGTGTCGGGGGGATTTCATTGTTCTCGTTCCTCATTTTTAGCGACCCCAATTATCTTATAATCCCAATGATCGGCATAGGTTTTGCATGGGGCAGTATCCTTGCCATGCCGTATGCCATGTTGGCAAGTTCCATACCGCCCAAGCGGATGGGGATTTATATGGGTTTGTTCAACATGTCGATAACCATTCCCCAAATTGTTAGCGGGGTTTTTAGTGGTTTGATATTGAAATATTTCTTTGCCGATAACCCAATACTGTGCATTGTAATGGCTGGTGTAAGCATGTTCCTTGGTGCAATAAGTGCATTGTTTATAAAAGAAAAACAGGCATAGGCAAGTAGCCTGATAGGAATACCGAATTGCGGATAAAAAGGATAAGCCTGCTCTCATCAGGGATAACTTCTTCTTTTTATCCGTTTTTCTTTTTCCTGTAATTTGTCTTTGTGTTTTGCTTCTGCAAATTCAACCATAATTTTGTTTGCTCTTTTTAGCCGCTTTCGAGGAAGGGCAGTAAGCCTTGGCAGTACAAAAGTATTCGGGTAACCTAATTGAACTATTTTATTTTACCTTTGCGAACTAACAAAGCACCTTGAAAAAACCATATAAAATACTAATAATCAGGCTTAGTTCCATTGGAGACATTATCCTAACCACTGCTTTGGTGCGCTGTTTGAGGCAAACGTATCCCGAAGCTCAGATTGATTTCCTTGTTAAAAAGCAATTTCTCGATACTGTTGAACACAACCCTAACCTTAGCAATGTATTGGTTTTTGAAAAGGGGCAGAGCTTAAAAGACCTCAAGCAGAAGCTAAAACTCGAAAACTACGATTGGGTAATCGATATTCACCAGAATTTTAGGAGTTTGTACCTTAAATCGGGTTTGCATATCCCTTTGAAAACTGGTTACAGCAAGCAATTATTCCAACGCACTTTGTTGGTTTTTTTAGGAATAAATATTTACGGAAAGGCTAAACCCGTGCTGCTTCGTTATTTTGAGGCTGTCGAGAAACAAGGCGTGAAATATGATGATGCCGGAACCGATGTGTTTTTCCCAGAGAAAAATATGGAAACGGTAAAATATTCCTTGACACAAAGTGGATATACTTCCGATAAAAATCTTTTTGTGCTATGCCCGGGTGCAAGTTTCTCGAACAAGCGTTGGCTTCCCGATGGGTTTGCCGCTGTAGCCGAACACCTGATAAGCAATAAAAATGGCTGGGTCGCTTTTATTGGCGGCAAAGGCGACCGGCAACTGTGTGATGAAATTCGAAATAAAATCACTGGATCTACTTCTAATTTTGCAGGCCAATTTAGTTTGCTGGATTCGGCGGCATTGCTTTCGTTAAGCGCAGTCTTTGTTGGCAACGACTCGGGAATGCTCCATCTGGCGCAAGCTTTCAAAAAACCTGTTATCGGCATTTACGGCCCAACCGTAAGGGAACTGGGTTATTTCCCTATGCCGGAAAATAGTTTTGTGGTCGAAAAGCCAATTGCTTGCCGGCCTTGTACCCACAAGGGATTGGACAAATGTCCGAAAAAACATTTTGATTGCATGAACTTAATCAGTAGCGAAAGCGTAATCGAAGCCTTGGAAAACCTACTCAAGTAGAAAATTTTGTGCCCAACTTGAATCGCAAATTTTGGCCAACAACATTCTGTTAAACGACAAGCCATCGGAAAAGAATTGAAGCTTTTGTAAATATTGTTTTTCAACATGTTGCCATAATCACTTATCAATGTGGCAGTTTCTTTACGGGCATTTATAATAGGTTAAACCTGCTGTTTAAGGCTAGGCGGTACTTATTGGATCAATAAACTACAATTCCTCTGAAATCGCAGAATGAATTAAATTGAGCAGATCAATCACTTCCTTTACTTCGCCGGCTACCAAATCGCCTAATAATATATTGCCAATCCTTACCCTAACCAAGCGTAAGGTTGGGAATCCGGCAGCGGCAGTCATTTTACGGACTTGCCTGTTCTTTCCTTCAGTAATCGTTATTGATACCCAGCTGGTCGGACCATGCCGGTCGTCCCTGATTTTTCGTGTACGTGGAGAAAAGTCGGGATCGGTTTCGAGCATGGCGACTTTACAAGGTTTGGTCAGGTATTTTACTTCGCGGATGCCAATTTCGACACCATTTTGCAGTTTTTGGATGGCTTCATCTGTTATCAATCCATCCAATTGTGCATAGTATTCTTTTTCTATTTTCCGGCTTCGGATGTATTCGCTTAGTTGTCCGTCGGTTGTAAGCAACAACAAGCCTTCGCTTTGTTCGTCGAGGCGACCAATAGCCATGGTTCCTATAGGGAAATCGAATAAACTACCAACCAGTTTCTTTTTGGGCAGTTCGCATACAAATTGGCATAGATAGCCATACGGTTTGTGGTGGATAAAATGATGGTGTTCGGAAGTTCCCATAAACGGATTTGCTGCTAAAAAGCAGAATGTCAAATTGTTAAAACCCAATTTCTATTTGATGAAATAGGAGCGAAGTGCAAAGGTAAATTTATACTGTGACTTTTTGCCACATAAAACGAAAAAGCAGCCTGTTATGGCTGCTCTTTCAATTTTCGGTCAATTCAGTTGATTAAACTATCGCAATCTGTTTTACAGTAGCTGGCTGAACCTCTTTTTTCGGTAAGGTAACAAGTAGTATCCCATTTTCGAAAGAAGCTGAAATGTTGTCGGCATTCACCGTTTCAGGAAGTTGGAAAGAGCGTTCGTATTTGCTCTTGTAGCCAAATTCGTTCCAGGTGTATTTTGGGCCTTTCACATCCTCTTTGGGTTGGCGGCCAGCGGTAATGGTAAGTACTTCATCCTCAAAGCTGATGCTGATTTCATCTTTAGTGAAACCGGGCAAAGCAAGCTCTATGGCGTAGTTTTTCTCGTCCTCGCGCACATTGGCGGCAGGTTTGTAGGTCAATTCTGTTTCTGACGACTGGCGTTCAAAAACTTCGTTCATCAGTGAAGGCAAAAACGGGCGGAATCCAAATCTTAAGTTGTTCATGGTATGTTCTCCTTTTTAGTTTAAAGTTTAACTTTTTTTGATTGTGAAAAGGAGATTTCAACTTTTATGCCAGAGCTCTAAAGTTGGAGTTTGATGAAATTATTGCGCCATAATGGCTGTTGTTGATAATAATATGCGCCACAAAGGCAGATTTGTGCCAAATTATACACAAAACGAAGTAAATTGTAGCGTTTAGATTTCAAATTTTACCACGGAGGCATGGAGCTCACAGAGATTCACGGAGATTATTCTCACTGCTTTTGTTAATATGTGCATGTTCATTTTCTATGTAAAAATAAATGATGGTTTTTACACCATTGTTAGTAAAACAGCCCTATTCCTTCACAAACTTTGAAAAACCTACCGTTTTATCCGATTTGATTTTTACAAAATAAAGGCCGCTGCTAAATTTAGAAATATCAAGTACGGTCTGCTTTTCTGTTAAGGATTGCTGAAAAATCAATTGCATGCTTGCATTGTAAACCATAAGGATTGCATCCTTGAAACCGATTTCCGAATCTATAACAAGCGTTTCCTTGGCTGGGTTAGGGAAAACGTTGATTCGCCGGGTTTTGTCCAATTCTCCAATACTGCCTATATAATCTACGCAGCCGTTGTATTCCAAAATATTTAATGAGGCAACTTGAGGCGAAATAGTTTTAACGGTGCCTCCCGATATTTCAGAAAATGTAACAGGTGAGCTGTTTATTGTATCGGCTAAAGGCATAATATTGTTAAACCATACACATTCTAGGCCTTGACCCAGCGAATTGGTTTGGATGAGCCCAATTTGTGGCGAATAAACTTCGGGGCCTTTTAAACCCATTATCGGACCATTGCCAACTACCAACAATTCCTTCTGCTTGCTTTCGATTACATCGCTTGCCGAAAGAAACAGATTATCAACCCAAAGAATGTTGCCGTTCAAATCAGTTCTTAACATGGAACTCTCCATCCCCCACGGATCGGTTCTCAACAATAAGTAAGTACTGTCGCTGCACATACGCAGCTTAGGTGCTGGGCAATCAGTACAATTGTTGCCCCAAAACTGCTCGTAGGATTTAAACCAGGAAACATTTCCTTCAAAATCGGTTTTCATCAAACCAGAATTTATATAACAGAGGTAGCCATCAACCGTGTTTGCCAAATCGTAACCATAGTTATAGGAAGTGGAAGTTGCCTGGTATTTTTTCGACCAATCCACCATTCCTGAAGGATTTAATTTGATCAGGAAAGCATCCGAATAACATGGCGAGCAATTGAGGTAATTACCGATAATCAAAAATCCACTATCTGCTGTTTGTTTTACCGAAAAAGCAGTGTGTGAATTGTTGCCGACCGTTAAGATTTTTGTCCAAAGCAATTCCCCGTTTACATCAGTCCTTGCAACAAAAACCCGGTTATAAGGGGCTGCATTTTCAGTGGTATAACCAGAAATAATAAACCCCGAATCAGCGGTTTGCTCACCGGAAACGGCATTCAGGTTATACCCGGTTTTGCTGATAGTTTTTGACCAAAGTATATCGCCCGATGCGTTAATTTTCATGCATAGTGCATCTGTATAGTGCGAACTGCCCAAAAGCATAAAACTTCCATCGTTGGTGGCTAATATCCGGTTAAACTGCAACAGAGAATTTGTTACCGAATACGTTTTATTCCATAAGGCATGACCCGCCGAATCGGTATGGAACACCAAACCTGAGAAAAAAGCTGAGGCTCCGGCAATCATATACCCATTGTCGGAAGCATGTGCGATGGAAGTGGAGGTGATACCACCCTGCGAATCAGGCACCGTATCGTAAAACACGCGGTTAAACATTTCCTGTTGCGCCTGTAAACTAAACGACAGGGCTAAAAATAAAATGGCGACTTGGATTGATTTCATTGTGTTTATTTTTTAACAAATTTTTCCAGCCTATTCCCCTTTCCCGAAACTATGCGCAAAAAGTAAATCCCTGGTTTGAGTGTACTTACATCGAGTTCGGTTTTCGGCGAATCAAATTCTTTGCTTTGAAGAATTTGTCCCTGGGCAGAATAAATTATGGCTTCGGATTTTCCATTGTTCCCGGATGCATCTATATTAATAATATCGGTTGCCGGGTTCGGATAGAAAAGCATTTTTTGAAGCTCGTATTCCCCAATTCCTGTATTCACTGAATAATGGCACGAATCGGCCCCATTTGGCGAGTTGATGTAATAAGTGTCAATTTCGCTGAAGCAAAGGGTATAAAACCGCCATTCAAAATTGTAAGTAAAAGGCGAGAACAATTCGGCATTGCTCCCAATGCCTTCTATCCAATATTCCGGGATCATAATCATTGGGTTTTGAATTGCATATCTTTTTCTGTATTCGTTTCCCATTAAAATGGAATCAATACCAACAACCTTAATATCGGTATAACCGGCATTAATCGGAAGGGTCATACCAACACTCAGGTTGGCAAAAGTGTAAAGCAATTGTTCGGTAGTATCGTTAGGAAACGTAATCGGAGCCGTTGTTGGCAAGTGAATCCCGACCGGGAAAAAATAAATATCGCGGTTTTCGCCTTCCCTTAAAGCGCCAATATATTCTCTGGGTTCAAGGTTATTCGGACTTTTACGCTGATAGTAACTCATATCCAGATATTGATAATAGACCTTTTTATAGGTTTTTCCTTTAAGGATCGTATCCCCTTCTTGAATATATTCATAATTGGTCAGGTAATAGCTATCCGGTTCCCATTGGTGCCAGTACAAACAATTCCAGTTAGCCAATCCAGTTGGAAAAGGCACATAACTTTGAGCGGATGCAAAATGAAAGAAGAATCCGGCAAAAAACAGTAAGAGTCCAATTTTTTTCATACCATTGAATTTTAGTTGAATACAAAGGTAATGGTTAATATTGAAAAAAAAGAATCTTTCGACTCCTAAATTTGAAGTTGGGAAATCGTTGATATTCGTAAAACAAAATTCTTCAATATTGTTAAGTCGCCGTAACCCAAAAGCAAGAAAAGCTTTCTTTACAAAGAAATAAATTAGAAAGGCATCATTTAGAATGGTCAGGAATTCTGTCCGAATGTTTTTGTGCCTATTTCAAATTAGCCGAAAAGCCATCTATTTTTTGGTATCGAAGAATTTGCTGGCAAGCTGAAAACAAATCTTCTATCCACAGTGAAAATATTGTTCAACTATCTCGATCAGTTTTTCCTTATTGTTTTCGAGTTCTTCGCGAAGGTTTTTGTCGTTGTATTTTTTAAGTTTAGCTGCAAAGCCTTCGATTACGGATTGTGGGAAAACATTGTATTTCCTGTAAATTTCACTTTGCTCCAGCAACCTATCGGCAGAATCCCAGCACGAAATAGGCAATTGGCCAAGTTTGGCACTTTTTTCTTTGTGCTCGTCGTCGAAAATATTCACATCAATGTAAGTGTTTTTGGCATACTCTAGGGCATTTTCCATTTCTATGCCATGGCGGGCGGCAACGGTAAGCCCGGCAAGCAACAGGTAAACATCGGCAGAGCCATCTGGGCAGCGGAACTCAACAGTTTGTTTATTGGTAAAG